>UQLJ01000011.1:0-72193 GCA_900541825.1 uncultured Collinsella sp. | reverse complement strand
GTTTGTCTCCACCCGCGTAGCGGGTGGTTTAAAGCTGGCCGCTGCGCGGCCAGCGGACTAAAGTCTTGAAAAAAGAGGGCCGGCACAATGCCGGCCCTTCAGCGAAATTGCATGTTAGCGCGTATGAATGTTAACCCGAATTGCCCCACTAGTTGTCGTCATCATCCATGGAGCCGTCGACGCCGGTTTTGGTATCGTCGTCCGAGTTGGAGTCATCGTCCTTGGCAAAGGGGTTCTTGAAGAAGCCCGTGGCATCGGGCTGCAGGCCCGAGAGCTTGATCCAGGGATTATCGAGCTCGGGCTTGGGCATGGCCTTGCCCTCGGGCGCAGTCTCGTTGCCGATGAGCTCGGACTCGTAGATGAAGGTGTCGTCGCCGAGCGCGTCGTAGGCGGCGACCGGGTTGCCATCGGCATCGCGGTACGGCGTGCCCTTAAACACGGCGCCGTCATAGGCCACAAGCTGTCGGCCGGTCTCATTCTCGAAGTAGTACACGAAGATACCCTTGAGGGCCGCACAAAGCGGGATGGCAATAATCATGCCGATGGGGCCCATGAGTGCTGAGCCAATAACGAGCGCCGTGAGGCTCATGATGGGATGCACCTGCACCGAGCTCTGCATGACCTTAGGCGAAATCACGTTATCGGTGACGTTTTGCGCGACCATCGTCACGATGAGCGTCCATAACGCCAACATAGGGCTGAACATGAAACCGAGCACTGTGGCGATTGCTGCGCTCACCCAGGGACCGACGACCGGAACCAAATGCATGATGCCGGTAAAGATAGCCATGAGCGCCGCATACGGATGGCCGATGATCATAAAACCGATAAAGGCGAGGAAACCACCGCAGATGGACGTCACGACCATACCGCGCATGTAGCCGCCGACAGAGCGAGAAAGGATGGCGACCATAAAGCGGTACGAGGTCTCCTTCTCCTGACCGATGATGGTGCAAATCTCGTGGTGCATGCGAGGGTAGTCGCAGGCCATCCAGTACGCAAGCACCAGACCAAGGAAGATCACGAACAACTGCGAGGCCGTATTGGTGATGAGCGGGAACACACCGCGGCCAAGCTCGGCAGCGATCTGAGACACATACTTCGATGCCACGGTGACCAGCGACGAAAGATTATCGTCCAAATACTCCTTGAGCGGCGTGTTGTTAAGCGTCTTGGCATGCGAGATCATCTCGTTGAGGTCGCCACCCGCAACACGAAGCTGCTCGGGCAGGCGGCTCAGGACTTCCATGATCTGACCAAAGAGAATCGGCGACAAGATGCAAACGACACCGACGAGCACGGCAACAACAACAATAAGCGCGATAAGCGAACCGATGCCGCGATTCACGCCATGGTGCTCGAGCCAGTTGGTGATCGGGGACATCACAAAGGCAATGATGGAACCAACAGCGAGAAACTCGATAACCGGCGCCAGGATGCCTATAAGGTTAAAGATGACAGCGGCGATGACAATGCAGCCGACAACAGCCCAAATGCGAAGCGTCAGAATGCGGGTGTCGCGCAGCACGCGATCGGTTTGTTGGGGGCGCTCACTCATGAACGAATCATCACTCCGTCGGGGTCGATCTTGTCCTGAATCTTCTTAAGCGTGCGGCGCAGCAGGCGCGAAACCTGCACCTGAGAAATACCCAGCTTCTTGGCGATCTCGATCTGGGTCATGCCCTTTACAAAGCGCAGCTCGATAACCTCGCGCTCGCGCGGCGAGAAATCGCGGATGGCTTCCTCGATCACCAGGCGGTCATCGGTAAAGTCGAGCTCGTTGTCATCGTCGGCGTAACGGTCGAGAATCGACGGCGCATCGTCGGAATCGGACGCACCAGGAGCCTCGATGGGCACCGAGGTATAGGCCGAAGACGATTCCATAGCCTCGAGAACCTCATCGACAGTCACATCTAGATACTCAGCGATCTCCTCAACCTTGGGCGAACGCTGCAGCTCGTTGGTAAGTTTGTCAGTAGCCTGGTTGACCTTGGCAGAGAGCTCCTGCAGGCGACGCGGAACGCGCACACTCCAGCCCTTGTCGCGGAAATGGCGTTTGATCTCGCCCAGGATAGTGGGTGTTGCAAACGTCGTGAACTCGAGCCCGCGCTCGGGGTCAAAACGGTCGATAGCCTTGAGCAAACCCAGATAGCCGACCTGCATGAGGTCGTCGAGCGGCTCGCCGCGATTCTTAAATTTGTTGGCAAGAAACCTTACCAGGTTCATATGGGACATGACGAGCTGCTCACGGGCGTCCGGATCACCGGTCTCCTTGTAACGACGAAATAGCTCGCGGGTTTTCTCCTTGTCCCAAGCGGTCTTGCCGCTCCGGGAACGTTCGGTCATATTAGATATCCGCCTTGAGGTCGAGGGAAAGCGTCAGGGGCGCCGCAGTCTTTTCGTAGGAATCGCACACGCTCGCGAGGATGAGTTCGGCATATACCGCTGCCTGGCCATCCTCATCGACAGTCGCCTGATCGCCAAAGGTAAAGGTCATGCCCACGTGCGATTCGTCGACATCGAATTTGATCGAGATATCGTCGGAATCAACAGCCGTGCAGCCAAAGATGAAGGCTTCCTCGGCAGCCATACGGATGTCCTCGATGCGATCGACAGACATAGAGCACAGGGCACCAACGTTGGCTGCCGTCATGCGCACAAGGCGAGCGAGACGCGGGTCACCGGCAACGGTCAGCGTGATGGGGCAGGTTGCTTCGCTACTCATCGCAGGACTCCTCAGAGGTCTCGGAGGGTGTATAGGTGTAATACTGAGCCGGCTTGGCTACAGACTTCTGGCCATCATCGTCGCCCGCGGCGGCCTCGTCCTCGCCAATCAAGACGCGCTCGGTCGGCTGCTCGGCTTCTTCGGCGGCAGCGGAAAGCTTGCGCTCGGCTTCAGCTGCAGGAGCCTTCACCTTATTGAAGAGCTTCTGCACAGCACCGGCGGCAGAGTCGGTCACGCTCGACACAGCATTGCTGGCCTCGGCCATGCTGCCCGTAACCTCGGAAATGTCGCGAACCACGGCTTCGACCTCTACGAGATTGGAGGTAAGGGCATCAACTGCCGTCTTGCTCGACTTAAGCAGCGGCTCCATCTGGGCAAGCGCCGGCGTAAGCTCATCGACAGCGCCATCGAGCTTTGCCACCACAGGCTGAGCCTCGGCGATAGTGTTGTTGAGGTCGTTCACGGTCTTATCGAGCGAGTCAACAACATTGCGGGTCTTGCGCAGGGTAAGCGCGAGCTCAGCGATGGCCCACACGCCGGCAACGGCGAGCAGCAGCAGGGCGATTTGAATGGGACTCATACAAGCCTCCCGGAAGAATCGAAATACAGACGCTTTTCATGGTACCCCAAAGGGGACCGAACATGCCAAGAGCAGCAACGTGGGACAAAATTATCAGCAGCTACCTCGGTGCATTCCCGCTGCGGTCGCGTTCGCTTTGCTCTACGCGCCACTCTTCCCAGCCGCGCCCGGCAGGCTGCCAAAATGCACCGCGTTCCAAGCCTTCGGGCAAATAGCGCTGATCGACCCAGCCTTCGGGATAATCATGTGGATACTTATACACACCGTATTCATCGCTGCCCGGGCGATGGCGATCGCGCAGATAACTCGGCACCTCGCGAAGCCCACTAGAATGGATATCGGCCAGTGCCGCATCGATCGAAGCCTCACACGCGTTGGATTTTGGCGCCAAGCACACATAGAGTGCAGCCTGAGCCAGGTTAATGCGGCACTCGGGATAGCCAATGACCTCGGCAGACTTAAACGCGGCATGCGCCACCAAAAGCGCCTGCGGGTCGGCGTTGCCAACATCCTCAGAAGCGTGAATCATAATGCGGCGAGCGATAAACTTAGGATCCTCCCCAGCATCGATCATGCGCGCGAGCCAATAGATCGTGGCATCGGGGTCACTACCGCGCATGGACTTGATGAACGCACTGATGATGTCGTAGTGCATGTCGCCGTTTTTGTCATACGTAAAGCCGCGACGCGGGTTGGCGATCTTCACGTCATCCACGGTGATGGGATAGCGCTCCCCCGCCGCAGGCGCTGGCGTTCCCTCGGTATCGGGACGCGTGACGGCAATCTCGCTCGCAAGCTCGAGCGTCGTGAGCGCCGAGCGAGCGTCACCCGCTGCCAGCGTGCAAATGGTCTTGACCGTATCCTCATCGGCCGAGAACTTACCATTCAAGCCCTGCGGTGCCTCAAGCGCACGTTCAATAAGCGTGGCGATATCCTCATCCTTCAGATGCTCAAGTTCCACCACGCGTCCACGCGACAACAGTGCCGAGTTGACCTCGAAGTACGGGTTCTCCGTCGTAGCGCCAATCATAATGACGGTACGGTTCTCAACTGCATGCAGCAGGGCATCCTGCTGCGACTTAGAGAAGCGGTGAATCTCATCGATGAATAGAATGGTGCGGCGGTCGTACGTATTCAGGCGCGTCTTGGCCTCATTAATCACGCGGCGCAAGTCCTTCACGGTACCCGTCACAGCGCTGACCTCGACAAACTCGCCCTTGGTATGGTTGGCGATAATATGGGCCAGCGTCGTCTTACCCGTACCGGCAGGCCCGTACAGAATCACGCTCGAAAGCACGTCGTGCTCAATCGCGGCACGCAGCCATGAACCCTTACCGACGGCCTTTTGCTGGCCCACGTACTCGTCGAGCGAATTGGGTCGCATGCGCACCGCGAGCGGCGCATTTTTAAAGGAACGCTCGCGCGTCGAGGCAGAAAAAAGGTCGTCCATAGCCATCCCGTGCATCAATCAAAAACGTTTTCAACTAACCAGTATACCGAATATATACGAACTACCGTTCGTTAATATAAGTACGGTGCGGAAACTCCAGACCAGGGAACAGCTTGCTCGTCAGTTCGCAGAAATAACCGTCCGTCATGCTCGCAATGTAATCCACGACCGCCTGGTCCTTATCGTTCTGCCAGGCATAGGCGCGATCGTAGTAGGAAAGCTGCTGCTCGATGCGAGAAATGTGGTGTTTAAAGATATACGAGGACTCGTCACCTTCGTTTATATCCTGCAGGCAACGGTCGTAAAGCTTTTCGAAGGCTTCGCGCAGCTCCGCCTCGGAGTCGCCTTCGATACCGCCCTTGCTATAGATCTTCTCGTAGTTCTCGCGCTTGGCCCGGCGGATCTCCTCAAACAGGTCCTCGCTCATCTCGATGCGCGGCATACCATAGCTATGCTCCACGATATCGATAGAAGCGTGCGTAAGGATCCAACTGTTGTAGGCACCGCCCCGGCCATCATCAAAAGCGTCAGGTGACAGCAGGCCCGCCGCGATCGCATCCTGACGGTCACGACCGACGTAGGCAAGAATATCCGAGATGCGAACAACGCAGCCCTCGAGCGTCATGGGACGCAGATGCCCAATTGCGCTATAGCCCGTGGCAATGCAATCCTCAACCGTCTGGTCAAACTGGTCAAAGGAGCTCATGTCCGAGAGCTCAAACACACGCTGCTCGTACTCGCCGTTATGGCATAGCACGCCGTCGAGCGTCTGGAGCGACACGTTGCGGCCGTATAGCGCGTCGAGCACGCGGACCGACTGCACGTTATGGAAAAAATAACGCCCCGTACGCTCATGAAAGATATCGTTGAGGAAGCGCTCGCCGGCATGGCCGAAAGGCGTGTGTCCCAAGTCGTGGCCCAGGCCAATCGCCTCGATCAGATCGCAATTAAGCCCCAGGGCGCGACCGATATCGCGCGCAATGCGCGAGACAAGCTGCACGTGCAAACCGCGGCGTGACAGATCGTCATTGCTACGGAAGCTAAAGACCTGCGTTTTACCTGCATAACGGGTGTACGCCGGAAGATGAAGTATCTTTTCGGTATCGCGCATAAACGCCGGACGCATAAGCGTGCCTTTGTCGGCGGCGCGATCAATACGACGAATAGCCTGATCGTCGTTGCAACGATAAGGGTTAACATAGCCCGAAGCACGATCGGCGGCAATGCGCTCGACAAGTTCGGGCGACAACGCCGAAGGAATACGGTCCATGCGCGCCTTAATGACGGCCGTTTCTTGATTAGTTGCCATGGCATGCTCCTTAAGAAGGATGCGCAATCGGTTACAAAGTGCAGCCCACGACCTCGATTATGGCAAAAACAGGCACCAAAAACGGCAGCAATGGCAGGGAGCGTGATTTTGCGATGAGGCAAGCGACGGCAAGGGTCAGGAGCGCAACCGCAAACGCGACAACGCCGCCCAGGGGATCGAAGGTACAAAGGGCAAAGAGTGCCTTGACGTCCCCCATGCCAATGCCGGGGGCGTGGCGAAGGCGACGCCAGAGTGACTCAGTAAGCACAAGGACAAGGTAGACGATGACCGCAAGACCGGCGTGGTCAAGCGCTGTGTTCAAACCGAGGTCGAGCCAAACGCCCGCCAACGCCGTCACGGCACATGCGCCGGCAAGCCCATTGGGAAACCGTCGCTCTCGGGCATCAATTGCCACGCCGGCAAAGATGCAAATCCAAAACGGGATATAGACCATCGGACTCCTCCTCGAGCTGCATCGCAAAAGCAAAAACCACCACAAAGGTGCCTGTCCCCTTTGCGGTGGTTTTGGTGGTGGTTATTTGGCGCCTTGCATGACCTCGTCAAGGGTAACGTTGACGGCGTGCTGCGTCGGCACCCAGTCGACCTTCAGGAACAGCGCGGCCACCGTGATGGGGATATAGCTGAACATAAAGATCGGGAAGGTAAACAGGTTAGTCACCAGACGCCACTTTTGCGCGCAGTGAATGTGCTTGTACTCAAAGATAGTCGTGAGCAGCGCCAGGATAAAGAAGGTCTGATACATCATGGCGAAGGTCATAATGAGCGAAGCGGCGCACGCCTGCATCTCGACTTCGGTAGCCAAGAAACCATGCGAAAGGCCACCCACAATCAAGAACGTCGCATTAGCGAGCATCGAGATCAGCGATAGCAGCATACCCGGGGCGATCGTCATGAACATGTCGTAGGCGGCAAAGCGATGATAGCGGAACGTCGACTTGACCAGATGCTTACCGTAGGTAAAGAACACCTGGTAAAAGCCCTTGGTCCAGCGCATGCGCTGTTTCCAGGACGCCTTAAACGTCACGGGCTGTTCGTCAAAGAACTCCGCCGGCGCATAGCCAATGCGAATACCGTGAATAGCGCAGAACGTAGTGAACTGAATGTCCTCGGTCAGCGTGTGGAACTGCCAACCGTGCATGCCCTCGATAACGCTTGACGAGATAAGGTACCCCGAACCCGAAACAGCGCAGGACGTCTTGCAGATATTACGCGCGTTGTTGAGGAAGCGCGCCTCGCGTAGATACCACGTGGCATTAGCTGCCGAGATCCACGAGCTGCCGAAGTTCTTGGAATTGCGATAGCTCGTGACCACATGGAAGCCCTGGTCAAAGGCATCATTCATCTTGGAAACGTAATCGCGGGAGATAACGTTATCGGCATCGAAGATAAAGTAGCCCTCAAACGTGTCGGGATACTCGTTGAGAATGCGGTCGAAGCCAAAGTCCATGACCCAGCTCTTGCCCTTGCGGGCCAGGTCATTGCGCTCGTAAACAATGGCACCGGCCTCGCGCGCGAGCTGCGCCGTGTTGTCGGTGCAGGCATCGGCGACCACGAAAACCTCGATGAGCTCGGACGGATAATCCTGGTCCTTGATGGAGCGAACGAGGTTGGCGATCACGGCCTCCTCATTATGCGCCGCGATAAAGAAAGCATAGCGATGGAGTTTTTTGGCCTTGGGAGGCGCGACCTCACCACGAAGAGCGCCAATGACAAAGAAGACCACCTGGTACAGAAAGCAGACCGTGAGCAGCGTGACGACAATCTGGTTGAAGATCACGATGGGTGTGTAGGTTTGTAAAAAGGCGAGCATGCAGGCTCCCAGCAACGCGTAACGTAAACAATCGTATATCTTACCGCAGGCTTACCGAGTTCAAGAAACCACCTAATACCGGCTAGGCTTCGAGCAGGCCGAGCTGCGGGACGATGTCGTCGCCGGCGGCAGTGCGACCGAGCGAGCGCGGAGCCAGATCGTCGAGAACCGCAGCGAGATCCCACGGCAACTCGTCGCGGCACTCAATGCGCTCCCCCGTCACGGGATGTTCGAACGCCACGCGCCAGGAATGCAGAAACTGCCTGGTCAGACCCTGGTCGGCGCGTGCATCGCACTTACCGTAAAGTGGATCGCCCACGCAGGCGTGGTTGATATGGCGCATATGCACGCGAATCTGATGTGTGCGGCCCGTAAACAGGTGGCACTCGACGAGCGTATAGCCGTCGTCAAAACGTGTGGAATCGAAGCGCTCGAGGACCTTAAAGGTCGTGATGGCTTGGCGCGCAAAGGGATCATCGGATACCGCCATCTTGACACGGTCACGCGTAGAACGGGCAATGCCGGTGTTAATGGTGCCCTCATCCATAGCGATATGACCGTGAACGAGCGTAATGTAACGACGGTCGAGCGTGCGTGTACGGATAAGATTTTGGAGCGCGCGCTGGGTGTCGTCGTCCTTTGCCGCAAGCATGAGACCCGAGGTATCGCGATCCAAACGATGCACAATCCCGGGGCGGTCCTCACCCTGCACGGTACCAAGATGGTCGATGCCACAGTGGTAGACCAGAGCGTTCGCAAGGGTGCCGCTCTCGTGGCCATGGGCGGGATGGCACACCAGGCCCCGCTGCTTGGAGAGCACGATAAGGTAGTCGTCCTCGTAGCGGATATCGAGGGGAATGGCCTCGGGAATCACGTCGGTCGGGTCGTGCGGCTCGGGCAAGTCGACCGAGATGCGGTCGCCGGCGCGTACGGCGTACTTTTTAGAGAGACAAGTCTCACCGTTGACGGCAACGGCGCCTCCCTCGATCAGATGCGCGCAGGCAGAGCGCGTGGGACAGCCATCGTTGGCGCCCAGATAGGCATCGAGACGCTGACCAGCGCAATCGTCGGCAACAAGAATATGGATGTCGGCCATTAGCGCTCATTCCTTTCGCGGATCTTGCGGGCACGCTCCCCACGCTGCTTGGCTTTGCGCTTGGCGCGTGCCTCATCACGGGCATTGAGCTCGGCAGTCGCATCAACTTCGCGGGCCGCAGGGCTCAAGAACATGTAGCCGATAAGGGCAAGCACGACGCCTACGGTGATGCCGATATCGGCCACGTTAAAGACGGGGAAGTCGATGAAGGTGGTGGCAATAAAATCGGTCACGAAGCCAAAGACAAGGCGATCGATCGCGTTGCCGATAGCGCCGCCAGCAACCATAGCCATGCCCACAACCTCAAGATGGGCGAGCTGGGATGCACGAACGAGGTACACGGCGATAGCGATAATGACCGCCAACGCCAGCACGGCAAACGCGATGCCATGCCCCTCGCCCATGCTAAAGGCAGCACCGATATTGCGGACAAATAAAAAGTCGATCACACCGGGGATAACAGTCACATGTAAAGCGTCGCCCACGGCACGAACCGCAAGCTTGGCCAGCTGGTCAACGAGCAGCACAACCAGTGCCACACCACCAGCAACACCCAGCCGCCAACCCAAAGGCGGCGTCATAACCCCAGTACGACCCAAAGAAATCCCCTACCCTCAAGAACATCGAATTCCGTTTAACACAAGTAAACATCTTATATTGCCACAAGCAGAGCGCACGACATATCCACCAACGCAAGCGAAATATCCAGCACAAAACAAAAGCGACATTCCGAATAACGGAATGTCGCTAAATAGCTTTCGACTAAGAGCACTGGTCGAAAGAGAAGGCTCTAGTTCCAACAATGGAAAAGCCGCGTTGCCGTCACCAACAGCGAAAACGTCCCTAAGCGAGCAAGGTGACGTGAAAGAGGAGGGAAGCGTACTTTGGTACGCGACCGACGATTGAACGTCAGATTGCCGCTTAGGGGCGTTTGCAGCGTCGGTAGGTTATGGCGTTCTACGAACGCCATAACCTACAGCGCGTCAGCGCAGCGCTTACAGATATGCGCGTGGCCGTTGTACTCGCCGACGGTGGTGCGGTAGTTCCAGCAACGGTCGCAGCACTCGCCCTCGGCAGCCTCGATGGCAACGGAGAGCTCCTCGCCCTGGGTCAGCTCAACATCGGAGACGATGTAGAACTCGGCGAGGTCGACGGCCTTGTCGCCGGTCAGCAGCGCGTACATCTCGGCGGGAACGACCGCCTTGACGCGAACCTGCTGGCTCTTGGTGAAGGTGCCGGCAGAACGGGCATCCTCAAGGGCCTTGGTCACGGCGCTACGGAGCTCGAGTGAGGCCTCGAGCACGCCCTCAAACTCATTGGCCTCATCGACCGTGATGGGCGACTTGTACCAATCGAGCAGCGCGGCGTACTTCTGGTGATCGACGCAGCCGGCAGGTGCATAGGCCATGGCCTCGTCGACCGTGTAGGACAGGATCGGCTGCAGGTCGCGCATGAGCATCGAAAAGAGCTCGGCCAGCACGGTCTGGGCGCTGCGGCGCTCGAGCGAGCCGGGCTTGTCGCAGTACAGACGGTCCTTCAGGGCATCGAGGTACACGTTGGAGAGCTCGGTAACCACGAAGTCGTAGAGTGCACGGTAGGCACGCGGGAACTCGTAGCTGGCGTAGGCATCGTCGACCTCGGCCTGGACCTGGGTCAGGCGGGCAACCATGAGCTTATCGAGCGGCAGCAGGTCGGCAAAGGCGACGCCGTCGGTCTCGGGCTCAAACTGACCCTCGAGCTCGGAGAGCAGGAAGCGCAGCGTGTTGCGGAAACGACGGTAGGCATCGGACGTACGAGCAAGGATCTCGTGGTCGATCGACACGTCGGAGCTGGTATCGACGGACGCAACCCACAGACGGATGATATCGGCGCCCATCTCGTCGCAGACCTTGTTGGGGTCGATGACGTTGCCGAGCGACTTGGACATCTTACGGCCCTGGCCATCGAGCGTGAAGCCCTGCGAGACGACCGCCTTGTACGGAGCGTGGCCGTTGGCGCCCACCGAGGTGAGCAGCGAGCTCTGGAACCAACCGCGGTGCTGGTCGGAACCCTCGAGGTACACATCCGCCGGATACTCAAGCTCAGGGCGGTACTCGCAGACGGCCTTCCAGGAGACGCCGGAATCCCACCACACATCGAGGATGTCCTTATCGGCCTTGAGGTGATGGCCACCGCACTTGGGGCAGACGCAGGCCTCGCCCAGGTAGCTCTCGGGAGCGTCGGTGAACCAGGCGTCGGAGCCCTTCTCGTGGAAGAGCTTGATGACGGCGTCGAGCGTGGCGTCGTTCATGACCTTCTCGCCGCAGTCGGCGCAGGTGTAGCTCGGGATGGGCACGCCCCAGTTGCGCTGACGGCTGATGCACCAGTCGGGACGCTGCTCGACCATAGCGCCAATGCGGTTGGCGGCGTGAGCCGGATACCACTTGACGTTCTCGCGGACCTCCTTGCCAGCCTGCTCGCGCAAACCGGTCTTGTCCATCGAGACAAACCACTGGTCGGTAGCGCGGAAGAGCACCGGGTGCTTGCAGCGCCAGCAGTGCGGATAGCTGTGCGTGATCTTTTTCTCGAGGACCAGGGTGCCGCGCTCGCGCAGGAACTCAATGATGTGCGGGTTGGCCTCATCGGTATCCATGCCGCTGAAGGGGCCACCGGTGCCGAACTCCTCACCGGTGTAGAACTTGCCGTCGTCATCGACCGGCATGCATATGTCGGTGATGCCCTCCTTGAGGCAGGCGAAGTAGTCGTCGACGCCGTGGCCGGGCGAGTTGTGGACGATACCGGTACCGTCATCGACACCGACGTAATCGGCCAGCAGCGCCACGCCCTCGACACCGTCAAAGATCGGCTGTTTGTAGTGGATATGATGGAAGGTCTCGGCGGGAACCACGTAGGGCTTGCCGTCGACCATGACCGGGGTGTACTCCCAGCCAAACTCCTCGCAGCACTTGGGAGCCAGGTCCTCGAGCATGACCTCGGCACGGCCATCGTGCTCAACGGCGACATAGGCGGCGCCGGGCTTGAGGGAAACGGCCTGGTCGGAGGGGATGGTCCACGGGGTGGTCGTCCAGATGATGAAGTCAACCGGGCCGTCGAAGTTCTCGAGGCCGGCGGGCTTGGAGGTCATCTCAAAGCGCACGAAGATGGACGGGCTCGTCTCGTCGGAGTACTCGATCTCGGCCTCAGCGAGTGCGGTGTGGCAGTGCTTGCACCAATGGACGGGCTTGTGACCGCGATAGATCATACCCTTATCGAACATGGCCTTGAAGACCTCGATGTCGGCAGCGTCATGCTGGTGATAGAGCGTCAGGTAGGGGTTGTCCCAGTCGCCAAGCACGCCCAGGCGACGGAAGCCGGCCTTCTGCAGCTCGATGTTCTCGACAGCGAACTTATTGCAAAGCTCGCGGATCTTAGCCGTGGAGGTCTGGTTGAACTTCTCGGTGCCGAGCTTCTCCTCGACCTTGTGCTCAATCGGCTGACCGTGGCAGTCCCAACCGGGGACATAGGGAACTTCGCAGCCCTGCATCATCCAGTAACGGTTGATCATGTCCTTGGAGATCTTGTTCATCGCGTGGCCGATGTGAATCGGACCGTTGGCGTACGGAGGGCCGTCGTGCAGCACGAACTTCTTGTGACCCTCGTTCTTCTTTAGAACTTGCTCGTAGACCTTGTTGTCCTGCCAGTCCTTGAGTCGCTTGGGCTCGGACTTGGAAAGACCGGCACGCATGGGAAATCCGGTTTTGGGCAGATTCATCGTCTGCTTGTACTCGTTTGCCACGGTACCCCTTTCATGTCGTGGGCGCGCACGCCCTCTGGGCACCAAAAAAGCGCCCGTCCCTACAAGCTGGGACGAAGCGCCACAAAACAGGCAGTCTGCCCGTAAAAGCTCTTCGCTTAACCACCCAGCTTAGATGCCCTCGCCCGCGTCGCCGCGTGCTCGCATCCGTTACTCGGCTGGTCTGTATCGACGACCATCTCGGCGATGTCTACTAAGACGAACCTGCGCGGCACGTCCGTTGGGACCGCAGCTCCGGGGTGATTTTCATCGGTCGCATGCACGGGTTCTCAGCGCTCCCCACTCTCTGTAGCATGCGGACGGCCGACTACTCGTCCCCATCAACGCTTATGCGGAGTATGCTAGCACGTTCAGCGCCGGCGAAAAACCCTCAACACTGGTTTTATACGTTCGAAATTTCTCGCGGCTGTGGACCTTCTCTTGGAGCAAAATACCTGAAAGCACTTTATCGAACGAAAGAAGGTTGCTATGCGCACGATTGGAATGAGCGACTACACCGTTGGCGAGGATTGCTTTGACGAGCTGCCCGGCGCGCTGGCGGAGTACGGAGCGGCCAAGGTCACGATCATCGGTGGCAAGCGGGCACTGGCCGCAGCACTTCCCGGTATCGAAGCTGCGCTAGCGGGTACCGACGTCGAGATTCTGGAGACGCGCGTCTATGGCACCAACAGCACGCGTGCCAATATCGCCAAGGTCATAAACTCCCCTGCCTGCCAGGAAGCTGACGTTCTCATCGCCTGTGGCGGCGGCAAGGCACTCGACACCGTGAAGACCGCAGCCATCGAGCTCAAGAAGATCGTCTTCACCGTCCCGACGATCTGTTCCAACTGCTCGGCCGCGACCGCCATTGCCGTCGTGTACAACGACGACGGCTCGCTCGAGGGATATTCGTACCCCAACCGACCTGCGCATATCTTCATCAACCCCAAGATTATCGCCGAAGCTCCGGCGGAGTACTTCTGGGCCGGCGTGGGCGATGCCCTGTCCAAGCAGCCCGAGGTCGAATACGCCACGAGCGCCGGTAATTTGGAGCATACCGCCGGTCTTGGCCTGGCACTCGCCCACACCTGCTCCGAGCCGCTGTTTACTTATGGCGTCCAGGGTCTTGAGGACGTGCGCCGGAATCTGTCGAGCGAGGCCGTCAAGCAGATCGCGCTCGACATCGTGGTCAACACGGGCTATGTCTCGAACCTGACCAACCAAAACGATTACTACTACAACTCGAGCGTGGCGCACGCGTTCTACAATGCGACGTGCAGCATTCCGCGCGAGGGAACCTATCTGCACGGTGAGGTCGTGAGCCTGGGCGTGCTCGTGCTGTTTGCCTATACGGGCGATACCGAGAGCCTTGAACGCTACGCCGCCTTTAACAAGCAGATGGGCCTGCCCGTAACGCTTGAGCAGGTCGGACTTTCCGAGGCCGACATCCCTGCCCTGTGCGAATACGCACACGCCACCAACGAGTGGAAGCAAGGCAACCCGGAGCCCTTCACCGACGAAAAGTTCGCCGCCGCCATCAAGGCCGCCGACGCCTACGGCCACACCCTCCTCGCCTAACCTACCAAAAAGGGACAGGTTTATTTTGGCAGGTTTTATCTGGGCAAACGCCATTGAACATCTGTTGAAATAGTTTAGCTTGCCAGTAAAGGGGGCGACCATCTACTCGATGGCCTCCCCCTTTCATTTGCTATTCCAACATACTGGGGTCAAATTCGCTGGCCGGAATCACGCGGTACCCGTGACGCAGCAGCAGGTCGACGAAAACACCGTTACCCGCGGTGAGCGTACCGCTAAAGGTGCCGTCGTAGATGTGACCCGCACCGCACGAGGGGCTGCGGTCCTGAAGGATGCACGCGACTATCTCTTCCGGTCCGCCCGCCTGCTCACACATATCGAGCGCACGTTGGGCACCCAGGCGAAACTCACGATCGACCGAGGCGCCCTCGCAGGTACGAACCTCGCCGTTCACAATCTCGGACGGCTTGCGCGGTGTGGGCAGACCGCCAAAGACCTCAGGGCACACCAACAGGACCTCGGCCCCTGTGCGTTCGCACGCTTCGACCAGCTCGCGATGGTAGTTATCGAGCCCGTTATACTTGCAGCTCTCGCCCATCAAGCAGGCGCTCACCACGATCTTCATACATATCCCTCCCACGTAAAACGCCCCATTTGAGATAGAGACTCAAATGGGGCGTTCAACAATGTGCAACCAGCCTTACTGCTGCTTTGGCATCAGCGGATTCTCGCGCGTGAGGAGATTCATAAACTCCTCGCCCGTGATCGTCTCCTTCTTGTACAGGTAACGAGCCAGCTCGTGGAGCTTGAACTTGTTCTCCTTCAGGATCTGCAGAGCGCGGTCGTGCGCATCCTCGATCAGCTTGGCGACAATCGCGTCCACGCGCTCGGCCGTACCGGGAGCGCAGGTGAGCGACGTGTCCTGGTTGAGGTACGCATTCTGCACGGTACCGAGCGCCATCATGCCAAACTCGTCGGACATACCAAAGCGCGTCACCATGTTGCGGGCGAGCTTGGTGGCCTGTTCGATATCGTTGGCGGCACCGGTCGTCATCTCGCCAAAGATGAGTTCCTCGGCCGCGCGACCACCGCAGTAGACGGCAAGCTTGTCCAAGACCTCCTGGCGTGTCGTCAGGAAGCGCTCGTCCTCCTCGACCTGCATGGTATAGCCAAGAGCACCGCTCGTGCGCGGCACGATGGTGATCTTGGTGACCGGCGCAGAGCCCTTCTGGCGAGCGGCAACGATGGCATGGCCGATCTCGTGATAAGAAACGACCTGCTTCTCGTGGTCGGACAGCACCGTGGACTTACGCTGCTGACCGGCGATGACGACCTCCACCGACTCCTCAAAATCATCCTGGGTGGCACGCTTGCGACCCTCGCGGACGGCACGCAGGGCGCCCTCGTTGATGATGTTGGCCAGGTCCGCACCCGAGGCACCGGGCGTGGCGCGGGCAATCGCGGTCAGGTCAATCGGCGGCTGCGTCTTCACGCTCTTGGCATGCAACTCAAGAATGTTCTTACGGCCGGTCAAGTCGGGCAGCTCAACGGGGATACGGCGGTCAAAACGACCGGGGCGCAACAGGGCCGGATCAAGGCTGTCGGGACGGTTGGTAGCAGCGAGAACGACAATACCCTTGTGGTTATCGAAGCCGTCCATCTCGGTCAACAGCTGGTTGAGCGTCTGCTCGCGCTCGTCGTTGCCACTAAAGCCGCCGCCATCGCGCTTCTTGCCGATGGTATCAATCTCATCGATAAAGACGATGCACGGGGCCTTTTCCTTGGCCTGCTTAAACAGGTCGCGCACCTTGGCGGCGCCGCGGCCGACAAACATCTCGACGAACTCAGAACCCGAAATGCTAAAGAACGGAACGCCCGCCTCGCCGGCAACGGCCTTGGCGAGCAGGGTCTTACCGGTGCCCGGAGGGCCAACAAGGAGAGCACCGCGCGGCAGCTTGGCGCCGATCTCCTCGTAGCGCTGCGGCTTCTCCAGAAAGTCGACGACCTCCTTGAGGGATTCCTTGGCCTCTTCCTGGCCGGCGACATCCTTAAAGGTCACGCCCACGTCCTTGGAGGCGATCACGCGCGCGCCGGACTTACCCAGTCCACCGCCGCCAAAGCCACCGCCGCCAAAGTTCATCGACGGACCGTCATCGCCCATAGCCTTCTTCATGCGGCGGTTGAGCCACCAACCGATGAGGAAGAAGATGGCTATGGGAAGAATGAGGGTGAGCAAGTAGTAGGTCATCAGGCCCGAGTTCTTATCGGGAACGACCGACTCCAGCGAAGCACCGGACTCAAGCACGCGATCGGTAAAGCCCGCGTCATTCGGCACACCGGTCGTCTTATAGGCGATGTTCTCGTCCTCGCCCTTCTTGGTGTAATAAATCGTGTAATCGTCCGTGTTGTACTCGACCTTGTCGACACTCTTCTTATCGAGCGCTTTGACAAACGTCGAGTAATCGGTCTTCGTAATCTGCTGCGTGTGACCGATGTTGGGGAACAGTACGGTCGAGAGCACGAGGTAGACGACGAAGGCGATGAGCACGTAGAGGATCATATTCCGTCTACGTTTGTGGTCATCCATCTCCATCTGCTTGAACTCCATCTACTGGGGTTGATAATGTTTTCTAGAATACCCAACCCGGACGGCGATAAACCGACGCCGGGCACGAAAGGACAGAGATGGCATCACTGGAAGTCGGCAAGGTTCAAATCTATACGGGCGACGGCAAGGGCAAGACGACGGCTGCGCTGGGGCGCGAGAGGATGTCGAGGAACTGATTGCGATAAAGCCCGCCACCACGGAGCTCGTGCTCACCGGCCGCGGACTGCTGCCACTGGCCGATCTCGCGGACCTGGTCACCGAAATGCGCCCCGTCAAACACTACTTCGACGAAGGCCTCCTGGCCCGCCAAGGCATCGAATACTAATTGATCCGAAGGGGACGGAGGAAAACGGATCATCGACATCACGACGGAGAGCAATGATCCGTTTTCCTCCGTCCCCAAGGGATCATTTGGCAGTGGCGCGGCCGAGCCAGTTGCCGCTGTGGTGGTAGATGGTAAACATCGTGGCCGTGATGAGCCAAGTTACAGGGTAAACCAGCAGCAGGTGCTCAAGCGACGGATCGAAGGGCATGATCGCAAACACCCAAATCACTCTGAGTACGACGGTGCCAAAGATGGTGAGCATCATAGGCTGCAGACTCACGCCGGCGCCGCGGATGGAACCCGAGGCGTTCTCGATAATCGAGAAAATCGCATAGAACGGCGCAATGAAATGGAGGATGGTCGTGGTGTACGCCGAAATCGAAGCATCGTCGACAAACAAACGCGACAACGGACCCGAGAACACCAGCAGCACGGCAGACAGGCCACCAATGAGCATAAACGACAGCACGAGCGACGTATGGTAGCCCTTTCGCATGCGCTCGTAGTTGCGCGCGCCAAAGTTCTGTGCCGAGAACGTGGTAATCGACACGCCAAGCGCCTCGGTAACCATCCAGACAATGCCATCCAGGCGGCCCGAAAGACCCCAAGCCGTGGTGACATCGGCACCAAACGAGTTGACCGACACCTGAATCAAAACGTTGGAAATCGAATACGCAGCAGACTGAAAGCCAAGCGGCAGACCACACGAAATCATCCTCTTACAAATACCAGGATCAATGCCGAGTTTGGACAGTGAAAGCCGCCACGCACCCGGTGCGTGCATCATACGAATCACGATCATCGTGGCATTGGAGCAAATGGTCAGCGCCACCGCGATGCCGCAGCCCAGAGCCTCCATATGAAGTACGGCAACGAAGATGACATCCAGCACCGCATTAACAAGGCAGCCGGAAGCGATGATCACAGCGGGCCCGCGCGTGTCGCCCACGGCGCGCAGCAATGCCGTTCCCATATTGAGCAGCAGCGCCGCAACCATGGCGGCAAAATAGCAACGGGCATAGGCCACGCCCTCGGCCAATAGTTCATGCGGCGTATTCATAAGCACCAGCATGGGCTCAACGAACACTATGCCAAGAATCGAGAAAACGATTCCGCCCACCAGCGCGAGCGTCATGGCCGTATGGACCGATCGGCTCAGGCGCTCGTCATCGTGCTGGCCAAAAAACTGGCCCGTAATGACCGCGCAGCCGGCACCGACGCCAACGCAAAAGCCAATGCAGAGCTCGGTGAGCACCATCGTGGCCTGAATGCCACCCAGCGCGAGCTTGCCGCCAAACTGACCGACGATATAGGTACCGATAAGCGTGTATGCCTGCTGAAAGAACGAACTAAAGAAGATGGGAACGCACAGCGACAGCAGCTGCTGCCAAATGACACCCTGCGTTACATCGATAGCCGTAGATTTCTTAGCCACACGCCCTCCCCACTAGCGTACGTCATACAACAAAACGGCAATTTAAGACCAAAGCCGACACCAGCTTAGCACCGACCAGCGTCGGCCGAAACGCCCCGAACCACAGCCCGGTGCGAAATATCTGTTTAGTGATACAGCCCCGGCTGGTAGTGGTACTCGTTGCTCACATGCGGGCACAGCTGCCAAAAGGCGACAGCACTTGCCGCGGCCACGTTAAGCGAATCGACCCCGTGCGCCATCGGAATGCGCACGGCTCGGTCGCAGCCAGCAATGGTCTTGGCGCCTAAGCCAGCACCCTCGGTGCCCATAAAGATTGCCAGGCGGTCAATCTCCTGCAGCGCGGGATCGTCCAACGACACCGAATCATCCGTCAACGCCATCGCGGCACACGAAAAGCCGGCATCGTGCAGCGCCGCCAGCCCATCATGCGGCCATACGCGCGCCTCGCTGCCAATGCGTGTCCAGGGCACCTGGAACACCGTGCCCATGCTCACGCGGGCCGAGCGACGGTACAGCGGATCGCAGCACGTCGGACTGACCAAAATACCGTCGACATTGAGCGCAGCCGCCGAGCGGAAAATCGCGCCGACGTTGGTGTGGTCGACAATGCCCTCGAGCGCGCACACGCGCACCGGGCGCTCCCCCGCCGCCTCGACGACGCCACCCAAGAACTCGGCTACCGGAATCTGACGCGGGCGACGGAACGCCGCGAGCGCACCGCGCGTCACGTTAAAGCCCGTCAGCTGCTCCATAAGCTCCATCGAGGCCACGAACACGGGAACCGGGCCCGCACCTTCGCGTACCGCCAGGCGCTCAAACAGCGGCATCATCTGGTCGAGCCAGCGTTCGCCCAAAAGAAAGCTCACCGGCTCGTATCCGGCACGCACTGCGCGCTCGATAACCTTGGCACTCTCGGCGATAAAGATGCCCTTTTGCGGCTCCAGCACGCAGCGCAGCTCACGCTCGGTCAGTCGCACGTAGGCATCGAGCCGCTCGTCCTCGAGCGAATCGATTCGCAGCACCTCAACGGCATCAGTCATAGCAGCCTGCCCGCACCTTTCTTTGCAGCACCTATACAAATATCGGGGCAACGCCATGCGCTGCCCCGCCACTCATTCCAACCCGATAATACCGAAGGGATAATCGGGTTTACGCCTCAACGCGACGATACGTCACGAACTCATAATCGAGACCCTCGTCACCCTCGCCCGCGGCAATCGTGGCAACACCGCCACGCCTCGCAATCTCCCACGCGGGATCGGCATCCAGATCGGGAAAGTACGTATCCACGTCATGCACGCAATGGTTATGCGTAACCTCAGCCTCGACGCAATACGGCAAGAACTGTCGATACACCTCGCCGCCGCCAATCACCCACGCAATGGGCTCATCGGCCACGGCGGCCAAGGCCTCGTCGACGCTATGCACCACGTCGACACCCTCGGCAGCAAAGCTCTCGTCGCGGGTGAGCACGATATTGCGGCGATTCTTGAGCGGTCGTCCGCCGGGAAAACTCAGAAGTGTCTTGCGTCCCATAATGACCGGGCAACCTTTGGTGCACGCCACAAAATGGCACATATCGGAGCGATTGGACACGACCATGTCACCCTCGCAACCAATGCCCCAGTCATCGCACACGGCGACAATGGCAGAAAGCTTACACGTCATACGCGTCACCTACACCGCAATGGGGATGTTCTTGACCTGCGGGCCGTGCTCATAGCCCTCGACGATCAGGTCATCGGTCGTAAACGCATAGAAATCATGCACATCCGGGTTGAGCGTTACCTTGGGCGCCGCAAACTGCGGACGCTCGATAAGCTCGCGGACGATATCGACATGACGGTCGTAAATGTGGGCATCGGCAATCACGTGCAGCAGCTCGCCAGCGATCATATCGACCGACTGCGCCACCATCATGAGCAGAATGGCGTACTGGCACACATTCCAGTTGTTCGCGGCCAAAATGTCCTGGCTACGCTGGTTGAGAATCATGTTGAGCGTCGGTTTGTCATCCTGCGTGCGCTGCGTCACGTTATACGTCACGCTGTAGGCGCACGGATACAGGTGCATCTCGGACAGATCGCTAAACACATAGGTGTTCGTCATAATGCGGCGGCTGTACGGCGTGTGCTTGAGGTCGTACAGCACGCGGTCCATCTGATCGAAGTCGCCCTCGGCATAATGGCTCTTCTGCCCAATCTGGTAGCCGTAGGCCCTGCCGATAGAGCCGGTCTCGTCGGCCCACTCATCCCAAATATGGCTGTTGAGGTCATGCACGTTATTGGACTTCTTCTGATAGATCCACAGGATCTCGTCCATAGCGGACTTGAGCGCCGTACGACGCAGCGTAAGCGCGGGGAACTCCTCGCGCAGGTCATAGCGCGCCGTGACGCCAAAGTTTTTAATGGTATAGGCAGGGGTGCCATCCTCCCACACCGGGCGGACCTTTTGGCCCTCGGTGGTGGTGCCATGGTCCAGAATATCGCGGCACATGGTTACAAACTGTTGATCAGCTTTGCTCATTGACCCTCCTGTCAGTCGCCTACAAGCGAGATTCATTGTAGCCCAGGCGCACGCGGCCCCACAGCCCAAACATAAGCCCTCATTTTCTGACATATGCCAAAAATTCCTTGCGCAAATCTGCGCGTTCGCTATTCTATTGTTGACATATGTCAGATAAGGAGTGTGCATGGCCGGAAGACGCGAGAAACTGCGCCGCGTCGGGATCATCCCCGAATACCGCGGCTTTACCCCCGACGGCCTTGCCAGCGGAGACGCCATCGATATGACGGTCGACGAGCTCGAAGTCCTGCGGCTGTGTGACCTGGAGGGTCTCAATCAGGAGGCCGTCGCCCAGCACATGGGCATTGCCCGCGCCACGGTGGCGGCAATCTGCAGCCGCGCGCATCGCAAGGTGGCAAACGCGCTGGTCAATGGACGGGCGATCGTCATCGAAGGCGGTAACATCGCGTACTCCCCCATTACCACGACGACGGCCGCATGGCCAGCAAAGGAGATCGGCAACATGAGGGTGGCAACCACGTACGACAACGGCAACATCTTTATGCACTTTGGCCGCAGCGAGCAGTTCAAGATCTACGACATTCAGGACGGCAAGGTGCTCAACGAGCAGGTCGTGGGCACCGGCGGCACCGGCCACGGTGCCCTGGCGGGCCTGCTCGCCAACGGCGGCGTGGACACGCTCATCTGCGGCGGCATCGGCGGTGGCGCTATCAACGCGCTTGCCCAAGCCGGCATCACGGTATACGCAGGTGCTCAGGGCAGCTGCGACGCTTGCGTCGAGGCCCTTATCGCCGGCACGCTCGCACAGAACGGCGAGGCCACGTGCGACTGCCACGGCCACGACCACGCCCACGAGCATGGCGACTCCTGCAGCTGCCACGGCCATCACGAGCACGAGGACCACGAGGGCTGCGGCTGCCACTAACGGCACGGCACTGCGAGCTCGAGGCGCGACGCTAAGCGCAACCCAACAATCAAAGCCAACAACAAAGGCCACCCGGTAACTTCCGAGTGGCCTTTGCCATATCAAGCTGGAATTACAGCCCTATTTCTTATTGCGCATCTGCGCTTCCATCTGGCGCAGCAGCTCCATATCGGACTTGGGACCGCCCGTACCCAGGCCGCCCATGCCGCCCAGACCCATAGCGTCCAGGCCAGGGATATTGGGCATGCGCATCTTCTTGCCCTTCCTACCCTTTTTGCCCTTCTTGCCGCCGGCCTGTGCCTGATTGGCTATCGTGCGCATGCGGCCCATCATCTTATTCATCTCGCCCCACTGCTTCATAAGGCTGTTGACTTCGGTGGGGGTTACGCCGGCGCCCTTGGCGATACGCGCGCGACGCTGACCGTTGATGATGGAGGGACGCAGGCGCTCCTCCTTGGTCATCGACATGATGATGGCCTCGTTCTTATCGAAGATGCCCTCATCCAGGTTGCCGCCCATCTGGTTGAGCGCACGCTGTCCGCCGGGGAGCATGCCCAGGATACCCTTCATGCCGCCCATCTTCTTGACGGCCTTCATCTGGTCGAGCATGTCGTTCATGGTAAAGCCCTCGCGCAGCATACGCTCGGCAGCCTCGAGCTGCTCGGCATCGGCTGCCTCCTGAGCCTTCTCGATAATGCCGACGACATCGCCCATGCCCAGAATGCGCTTGGCCATGCGATCGGGATAGAACGGCTCAAGCGAATCGGGCTTCTCGCCCATGCTCACAAACTTGATGGGCTTGCCGGTCACCTGACGCACCGAAAGCGCGCCACCGCCACGGGCATCGCCGTCGAGCTTGGAGATGATCACGCCGTCAAAGTCGGTGCGATCGGCGAAGGTCGAGACGACGTTGACGATGTCCTGGCCGGTCATGGCGTCGACGACCATCAGCACCTGGTCGGGCTTGACGGCCTTCTTGATGTCGACGGCCTCCTGCATCATCTGCTCGTCGATCTGAAGGCGACCGGCGGTATCGACGATGACCACGTCGCGCAGGTGGTCGACGGCCTCCTGGATGGCGCCCTTGGCAATATCGACCGGGTGCGCTCCGTCACCGCGGAAGACCGGCACGCCGATCTCGCCACCGAGCGTGGCCAGCTGGTCGGCAGCGGCGGGACGGTAGACGTCGCACGCGGCGAGCAGCGGCGAGCGGCCCTGCTTCTTGAGCAGGTAGGCCAGCTTTACGGCCGCCGTGGTCTTACCGGAGCCCTGCAAGCCCACGAGCATGATGACATTGGGAATGCGGTTGCTAAAGACGAGTTTGCTCTCGGTTGAGCCGAGCATCTCGGTGAGCTCGTCGAGCACGATCTTGACGACGTTTTGCGCCGGCGACAGCGACTCCATGACCTCGGCGGTCATGCAGCGCTCCTTGGTCTTGGCGACGAACTCCTTGACGACCTTAAAGTTAACGTCGGCCTCGAGCAGGGCCATGCGAATATCGCGCATGGCCGAAGTAATATCGGCCTCGGTCAGCTTACCCTTGCCGCGCAGGCGGTCAAATGTGTCGTTGAGGCGATCGCTCAGGGAATCAAACACTGGTTACTCCTTAGTTGGACTCGCCCACCAGGGCGCGGCAGAAATCTTTGGCGTTAAACTCCTGCAGGTCATCGACCTGCTCGCCCACGCCGATGCGCAGGATTGGGAGCTTGAGCTTCTCGGCCACGGCCATGGCGATACCGCCCTTAGCCGTGCCGTCGAGCTTAGTCATGATAATACCGTCCAGGCCCAGCGCCTCGTTAAACTCGAGCGCCTGGTTCAGACCGTTCTGACCAGTGGCGGCATCGATCACAAGCACGACCGAGACCGGCATGGGACCGGCGGCCATATTGGCGGCGCGCTTACGAGTCACATTGACCACCTTGGCGAGCTCGCGCATGAGCTCGGGGCTCGTGTGCAGACGACCGGCGGTATCGATGAGCACCAGGTCGCTGCCGCGCTTATCGGCCTCGTCGAGCACGTCATAGCACACGCTCGCCGGATCGGAGCCGCGGTCACGCTTGATAACCGGTACGCCGGCACGCTGGCCCCACACATCGAGCTGCTCGATGGCGGCGGCGCGGAAGGTGTCGGCCGAACCGATCACCACGTTCTTGCCGCGGGCGGCCATGGCGCTCGCAATCTTGCCGACCGTGGTGGTCTTGCCGGCGCCGTTGATACCGACAAACAGCACGCAGCTCGGCGTATCGGAAAACGGGTCGCGCTCAACAGGCACAAAATGGCCCTCGAGCTGCTCGGCCAGGGCGCGGCGAAGCTGCGGGGCGGTCTTGAGGTTCTTCTTGGCAGCGGCGTCGCGCAGGTCATCGGAGACCTGAATGGCGACCTCGGCGCCCATGTCACCCATGACGAGGGTGTCCTCAAGGTCCTCCCAAAAATCCTCGTCGACCTCACCGCCAAAGTAGAAGACCTCGTTGAGGGCCTCGCGGCTGCGCTCAAGTCCGCGCGAGAGTGCGTCAAAGAATCCCATTATGCATTCACGACCTTTCCGGTTTCGCGATCGAGTTTTTGCGAGACGACGCGACTGACGCCGTCGGCTTGCATCGAGACGCCATAGAGGACGTCAGCGTCCTCCATAGTACGGCGCTGATGCGAGATTACCAAGAGCTGCGTATCGGAACGCAGCACATCGAGGGCGCCGATGAGCTTGGACAGGTTGGCGTCGTCGAGCGCCGCCTCGACCTCGTCCAGCACATAGAACGGCACCGTACGCGTGCGATACACGGCAAAGAGCAGGGCGAGCGCCGTCAGGCTCTTCTCGCCGCCCGACATGAGCATCATCTTGGTGATGCGCTTGCCGCGCGGCTGCGCCACGACCTCGATGCCCGTCTCGGCCGGATGCTCGGGATCGGTCATCTCAAGGTGAGCCTGACCGCCCGGGAAGAGCATGGCGAAGATCTCGCGGAAATTCGCGTCGACCTTCTCAAACGTCACCAGGAACGCCTTGCGCATCTTGCGATCAATGGCCACCGTGATCTTGGTGAGCGCCTTGCGTGCGCTCTCCAGATCGGCCAGCTGCTCCTCGATGTAGTCGGCGCGGCGCTTGAGCTGCTCGTACTCCTCCATGGCAACTTGGTTAACGGGACCAAGGTTGTTGATCTGGCGCACAAGCTGGTTGAGTTCGCGCTCGGCGGCATCGCGGTCCGTGGGCGCCGGAAGCATGAGCGCTTCCTCGAGCACCGTCGTGCCATCGGCGATAATGGCCTTGATGGCAGCCTCGACCTGCACCTCGAGCTTGCCACGCGCGACCTTGAACTCGTTTTGCGTCGCCGTGGCGGCATCAACCCGCTCCTTGGCACGGGAGACCTCGGCCTTGGCATCCTCGATGGTCTTCTTGAGCGAAGCGGAGTCCGCCTCCTCCAGAGAGGCCTGGTCACGCAGGCGCGCTGCCCAATCCGACGCGCGTTCCAACAGGGCAGAATAGCGTTCGTGCATGGGATCGACGCGCAGGCGCAGCAGCTCGAGCGAGCGCGAGGCCTGGCGTGTTCCGCGGATACGACGGTCGATGCCCTCAAGACGATGCTCCAGGTCGGGCACGCGGCCCTTCAGCGAACGCAGGCGTTCACTCGTCTGGGCTAGGCGAACCTTGGCGTCGGCGAGCTTGCCGGCAGCTTCGGAATCGTCACGGCGAACGCGGTCGAGTTCGTCGTTGGCCTCGGCAATCTGCAAGCCCAGATCGCTTGCCTGCGCGCGGGCCTCGTCACGCGAACGGGTGAGCTCGTCAACGCGCGGGCGCGCAGCGCGAACGGCTTCGGCGGCCTGCTCGCGGCGCTTGGAGATGCGCACGCGCTCGACCTCGGCATTGTTGGCGCTTTGCTCCAAGCGGCCGATCTCGGAGAGCAGCGAGCGGCGCTCGCCCTCAAGACGGGCAATCTCACCGGCGGCATCGCCCTCAGCGGCACGCGCTTCCTCAACGGCCGCATTGGCCTCGATGACCTGATCCGACACATGCTCAAACACAGCGGCCAAATCGGGCTCAAGCCCCTCCAGCTCGCGAATGCGACGCTTACGCTCCAGAGCACCCGACGCCTCGCCGGCATCGAGGCCCACACGCACCAGGCCGCCGCAGGCGACGCGGGCGCCATCGGAGGTCACGTAAGTCACGCCGTCAACGACCGGCGCCGACAGCGCGGCAGAAAGATCGTCCACGACGTAATAGCCGCCGAGCAGCGCCTCGACGACGGGTCCGTAGCCTGCGCGCACGGACAGACGATCAACCAGACGGGTACCGGCAGCGCCCTCGGCGGCAGCAGAGCCACTCACGCCGCGCGCCACCAGCAGCGCCTCACCCGAGGCCTTCTTCTGGTCCAGAGCGGAACGACCGGCACGCTCAAGCGCGGACGTATCGTCGAACAGCAGCGCATCGATATCGCCGGCAAGTAGTTGCTCCACCAGGCCCTCAAGCTCGCGCGGGGCCTCGAGCACGTCGCCCAGACGACCCGAGACATCGTCGCCCAGCGCACCCACCAGACGGCTCACGAGCGGCGAGCTGTCGGCCATGCGGGCATCGAGTTTCTTTTGGCTGGAAAGCTCCGAGCGCACCTCGGACAACTTGTTGCGCGCCTCGCTCTCGCGGGCACGCAGGTCCTTCAGGGCTGCACGGGCGACCTCGGTGGCTTCACGCGCATCGGCCTGGGCCTGGCGCGCTTCCTCAAGAGCGCCCTCAAGCTCCTCGGCGCGGTCGCGACGGCTCTCGAGCGAGGCCGTGACCTCCTCGAGCTGCTCGTCAATCTGCTCCAGGCGCGAGGCATACATGTTGTCCTCGACCTCGGCATTGCTCAAGGAATCCTTCACCTTGGCGAGCTCGAGCGCGGCGTTATCGGCCACGCGCTGCACATCGCGTTGCTCTCGCGTAAGCAGCGAAATCTGATTGTCGAGCGCCACGCGCCGCTCGTGGAGCTCAGCGGCGGCAGGACCAGCGGCGTCAACGTCCTCCTGGGCTTGCATATGCGCACCGGTCACTTCCTCAAGCTGCGCACGCGCGTCCTCGAGCTCCTCGACCACGCGACGACGCTGATGCTCGGAGCTCGAAATCTGACCGCGCATGTCAGACAGGCGCGACACCATGTTGTGGCCCTTTTCCTCGAGCAGGCGCATGTCGGAGTTAATGCGGCCGACCACATCTTGCATATGACGGCGTTGCTCGCCCAGGTCGCCCACAAACAGGCCCTTTTCCTCAAGCATGACCTGAAGTTTCTCGAGCTCGCGCTCCTTTTCGCCCATGCGGTACTGCGCAAGCTCCAGCTCGGCGACACCTTCCTTGGAACGGCTCTCCAGGTCGTTCCACTGCGACTGCAGCGAACGCAGCTCGTCGACGGCTAGCATCTGCGTAAGCTCGTTCGCGCGCGAGGACAGCTCTTTGTACTTGCGCGCGCGATCGACCTGACGCTCCAACGGTCGCAGCTGACGGGCGATTTCCTTATTGATGTCGCGGGCACGCGTCAGGTGCTCGTCCATCGACTTAATTTTTTTGAGTGCACGCTCCTTGCGACGCTTGTGCTTGGAGATGCCGGCGGCCTCCTCGATAAGGGCGCGGCGCTCCTCGGGGCGGCTCTGCAAAATGGCGTCGAGCTTGCCCTGGCTGATGATGGAATGCGTATCCTTGCCCAGGCCCGAATCGTGCAGGATGTCCTGAATGTCCATCAGACGGCACGGACTCGAGTTGATGAGGTACTCGCTTTCGCCCGAGCGATACATGCGACGGGTGATGGCGACCTCGTCAAAATCGACGGGCAGCATATGGTCCGAGTTATCGAGCACCAGCGTGACCTCGGCGACACCCACAGGCTTGCGCGCTGACGAGCCCGAGAAGATGACATCCTCCATGGCCTGGCCGCGCAGCTGCTTGGCGCTCTGCTCGCCCAGGACCCACAGAATCGAGTCGGAGATGTTCGATTTTCCCGAGCCGTTTGGACCGACGATGACGGTCAGGCCCGGCTCAAACGTCATATGGGCACGGTCGGCAAACGACTTGAACCCTTTGAGCGTGAGGGACTTGAGATACACGGTTCCTCGCTTACACGTGCTTCTTATTCAGAATCACGCCGTTGGTGGTGTAACCCATGCGGTCGAGCGCTTCGAGCGCGGCGGCTCCCTCGGCTTCCTTCTTTGAGGAGCCGGAGCCGCGACCCTGGCGAATACCATCGATCAAAACCACAGCGGTAAAGGTGGGCGCATGCGCCGGGCCCTCGGAGCCAACGAGCTTGTACGCCGGGGGCTCGTGACCGTCGGCTTGCACGCACTCCTGCAAAAACGACTTGGGGTTCGCAGGATGCTCGGCACGCTCGGAAGCCAAATGCGGCTTAAGCGTACGGTGAATGAACTCCGCCGCAACGTCCCAGCCGGCATCCAGGTACAGCGCGCCCACGAGCGACTCATAGACGTTCTCGAGGGCCGAATGCAGGCCGCGCGCACCGGTACCGGTCTCGGAGGCACCAAAGATGATGATGTCGTCGATGCCCAGCTCGTGAGAAACCTCGGACAGCGTGGCGCCCGAGACAAGCGACACCTTCAGGCGCGTGAGCTTGCCCTCGTCAAACTCCGGATAGGACTCAAACAGGGAGCGTGCGACCACGGCGCCCAAAATGGAATCGCCCAAGAACTCAAGGCGCTCATAGCTGGCAGAAACCGGCTGGCCCTCGACTGCTGAGGGATGCGTAAGGGCCGCGCGCAGCAGCACCTTATTATTGAACTCGTGGCCCAGGATTTCCTGGGCACGCGTAAGTCGTTCGGATAAAGCCAAGACCTAGGCCTCCCTGGCGTTTTCGATCGCGTCGACGGCGTCGGCGACAGAGTTGAGCGAGAGCAGAGTCTCGTCATCGATCTCGAGGTTGAACTCGTCCTCGATAGCCGTAACCAGCTGCAGGCGCTCGAGCGAGTTGGCATCGAGGTCGTCAAAGGTGGTCTCATCGCTAATTTCGGCAACATCGACGCCCAGAACGTCAGCAGCGACCTCGGCGATCTTGTCGAAGATTTCGGAGCGGTCCATAGCGCTTCCTCTCATAGTGCATGAATACCAAAAGAATGGTGCCGCCCGGGCGGTACCAAGACACGGTTCTGATTCTACCCCACGACGTGCACCGCGAAGCACATAACAGCGCTCTAACTCGCTCTTATAAAACGATACCGTCCATAGAGTTGGCGACATTCTCGACCAGCCCGGCGCGCACGGCTTCGGCCGCCGCGAGCGTACCGTTTTTAACAGCCTCGACCGAGGTGGCGCCATGACCGATCAGGACCACGCCGCGCAGGCCCAGAAGAATCGCGCCGCCCTTGGCGTCGCCAGAGAGCTTGGCCTTAATCTCGCGCATCTGTTTTTTGATGAGCAGCGCGGCAATCTTGGTGCCGAGCGAAGACATAAAGGCGCCCTTGAGCTCCTGCAGTAAAAACTTGGCAGCGCCCTCGGTGGCCTTGAGCGCAATATTGCCCGACATGCCATCGGCAACGACAACATCGAAGTTACCTGAGGTGATGTCCGTTCCCTCGCAGTTACCAACAAAGCCGGGAACGGCGGCTTTCATGGCCGGGAAGCAGGCCTTGGTAAAGTTGGAGCCCTTCTCGTCCTCGGTGCCGTTGGCAAGCAGGCCCACGCGGGGATGCTCGATGCCCAGGACGACGCGGGCATAGGCGCTACCCATCTGGGCAAAACGTACCATATCGTCAACCTCGACATCGGGGTTGGCGCCCATATCGCACAGCACCGTCAGACCGCCGGCGCGATTGGGCAGCGCATTGGTCAGACAGGGGCGCACCGGCTGCTTTTTGCCTTCGGCCTGATACCTAAACGGCGTCACGTAGGCGGTGGCAGCGGCGGTCATGGCACCGGTCGAACCGGCAGAGAAGAACGCGTCCGCATTTCCCTTCTTGATGGCGCGGCACGACAGCACGATCGAAGACTTGCGCTTGGTCATCACGGCGCGAATGGGATCGTCATCCATGGCGATAACGTCGGGTGCCTCCAGGGCCTCGACGCGCGCATGGGAGGCGGCAAAGGGATTGACGATTTCGGCGGGGCCAGCTGCCAAGACCTCGATATCGGGATCGGCGGCAAGCGCAGCCTCGATACCATCGAGAACAACCTGAGGTTTCTCGTCTCCGCCCACAACGTCTACACAAACGCGAACGTTACTCATATACATGCTCCTTATACAAAAATGGCCGACTCATTGAGCCGGCCATTGTGGTTCCATTTGGAACGGCATCGCATCCAGAGTATACCGTTACTCGGTAACGATAACCTCGCGGTCCTTGTAGAAACCGCAGCTGGGGCACACGTGGTGCGGAAGCTTGACAGCGCCGCAACGGGGGCACGTGGACTGAGCCGCAGCCGAGATCTTCATGTTGGCGGAACGACGGGTGTGAGTGCGGATACGACCCTGCTTTTGTTTAGGTACGGGCATAGTGACCTTCCTTATGAACTATCCAGTGTGGCGATTACGCGCAAGTAGCGATACTACCACAGTTTTACTCATCAAGCTTGAGATTCTTCAATGCTGCAAATGGATTTTCCGTGGCAGCGGCCCATTCTGCCTCTGCCTGGGCGGCGCAATCGCATTGCTCGACGTTGAGATTGCAACCGCATGTGGGGCACAGACCACGGCAATCGGGCTTGCAGAGCACCACAAACGGCGTGTCCATAACGACCGTGTCATTGATGGGCTCGCCCAGATCGACGATGCGGTCCTCACCCAGGAGCTCGTAGCCGTCCTCGTAGGCCTCGGGATCCTCGGGCTCCTCAAAGAGGTAGAACTCCTCGATCTCGCCGGCGATATCAAACGAGGCGGGCTCCAGGCAACGGTCGCACTCGCCGGTGGCGTGCGCGCGGACCATGCCCGTGAGCAAGACACCGGTACCGGCATTGGTAAAGACAACGTCGTAGTCGATGCCGTCCTGAAGCTGGTACTCCTTCTCGCCCACCGTGTAGGTGGCGACATCGACCTTACCGGTCAGCGGATACGAATCTCCAGGAAACTCGAGCTGCTCGGAAAGATCGACGGTAACGCTCGGGAACTCAGCCATTACCACTGACCATTCTGTTGGGCGGCACCCTCGTTGAGCTGCTGGCGGCAACGGGTAACGGTGCCAGTCAGGCTCTTGAGGTTCTCCTCCAGGTGCGTAAAGACCTGCTCTGCGTAGTCCTCGGCAGCATAACGCGTCTCGCGCTCGTACTGCTGGGCACGATCGCGGATGTCGTCGGCCTGCTGCTGCGCAAGGCGGACGATCTCCTGCTCACCGGCAATGGTGAGGGCCTGCTGCTGAGCGTCAGCGATGATGGAATCGGCCTGAGCGGCGGCGGAAGCCATGAGCTCCTCGCGCTCCTTAAGGATACGGCGGGACTTCTGCCACTCCTCGGGATAGCTCATGCGGATCTCGTCGAGGATGTTGAAGAACACGTCGGCGTCGATGACCTTGAACTGAGCGTTCTTGCCGAAAGGCGGCTTGGCTTCCTCGATCAGCCCTTCGAGCTCATCGACCAAGCTGACGATCCTATCGCCAGGAAAAATCTCGCCCGGCATCCGGTCTCCTTTCATAGGTAACATATCATCGTGCTAGTTTACCACATGCCACCAGGCAATAAGAAACGTCACGAAAAGCGATGTTTGAGCGCTTCGACCACGTTGGACGGGACAAACGTCGACACGTCACTACCGAGCGAGGCGATCTGGCGAACAACCGAGCTCGAGATATAGCCGTACTGCGGCGCGCTCATGACAAAGATGGACTCCAGCTCGCTATCCAAGCGATAGTTGAGGTCGGCCTGCTGCAGCTCGTACTCAAAGTCGGTCATGGCGCGCAGGCCCTTGACCACGGCCCCCGCCCCCTGCTCACGAGCGAAGTCGACCAAGAGGCCGGTAAAGGGCAGGACCTCGACGCCGTCGATATCACCGAGCGCCTCGCGGGCCAGCGCCACGCGCTCATCGAGCGTAAACGTGGTGCCCACACCGTTTTTACCCTGCGACTCGGCCACGGCGACGATCACGCTGGGAAAGATGCGGCGGGCGCGGCGGATCACATCGATATGGCCAAACGTGATGGGATCGAAGGTGCCCGGGACGATCACGCGATTGATGGTGTCACTCATGAGCATCCTCCTGAAACGTCGTGGCATCGTTGTTGTCAGCATCGGTGCCGGCGCTATCGCCCTCACCATCGTCATCGCCGACCCAACGAAGCAGGTCGACCGAGGTAATGCCGTAGCGCTTCTCACGTACAGTCTCAAAGCCTACCGGATGCGCGCCCGCATCGGCGGCGGCATGCTCAAACAGGGCAAAAGCGCCAGGTGCAAGCAGACCCTGCTGAGCCAGGTTCTGCAGCAGTTCCTCGACCGGCTCGGCACCAAAAGCATAGGGAGGGTCGAGCAGGACCAGATCAAAGGGGCCGCCCGGCACGCGGCCGCGCGAGGCGCTCGCCAGCACGTCACCCGTCACCACGCGCCAGCGCGCACGGTCACGGCAGAGCGACTCGATATTCTTGGTAATGAGCCGCGCGGCGTTGCGATCGATCTCAAACGTCGTGAGCGAGCGGGCCCCACGAGAGAGCATCTCTAACCCTAAGGCGCCGGAGCCGCCAAAGGCGTCCAGCACGCGGACCTCATCCAAATCGAAATCGAACGCCGACATGACCATGGACGCGCATGCCTCGCGCACGCGATCGGTCGTGGGACGGGTGACATCGCGCCCACGCGGCTCTTCGATTTTACGGCCGCGCCATTCACCGCCAATGATTCTCATCCTCCGCTGACCTCCTTAAAGATATGTCGATAGCGCGTGGCGACCGCGTCACGCAAGGGACGCGTCGCCACGGAGTCAAGGTTGCAAGCATACCGCAAGAGCTCGACCGCGTCCAAATGGGCCCACTCGATCAATTCCTCGTCGGTATCGAGGTCAACAAAGCGCAAGGTCACGCCGCCATGCTGGCGGTAACCCAGGATTTCGCCCTCGTGGCGCAGACGCAAGTCCATCTGGGCGAGCGCAAAGCCGTCCGAGGTCTTCTCGAGCGACTGGAGGCGGTCTTGTGCCGCCGACGCGCCGCCGTTGCCCTTGGAGTGCGTCATGACCAGGCACGTACCCGACACGCTGCCGCGGCCTACGCGCCCACGCAGCTGGTGCAAGGCCGCCAAACCAAAGCGCTCGCCATTCTCGATGACCATGACGGTGGCGTTGGGCACGTCAACGCCCACCTCGACCACCGTGGTCGAGACGAGCACATCAATCTCGCCACGCTTAAAGGCATCGATGACCCGGTCCTTCTCCCCCGCCGGCATGCGGCCATGAAGACGTTCGATGGTAAGCCCCGGTAATGCCAGGCGCAGGCGATCGAGCTCGGTCGCCGTGTCATGCAACGGCACGGGCACGGTCACGCGGCCTTCGTCGTCGCGAGCGATGCCGGGTACGTCTTCGAGCTCATCGGCTGAATCGCTCGGCTCCACGAGCGGACAGATCACGTAGGCTTGTTGCCCCTTTTCATATGCCTCGCGAATGGCGCCATAGGCAAGGTCGCGACTCGACTCGGTGAGGACGCGCGTCGTCACGCCGGCACCCGGAACGGGACGATGGCGGATGATGCTCGTGTCCAGGTCGCCGTAGACCGAGAGCGCCAACGTACGCGGGATCGGCGTGGCTGTCATGACCAGCAAGTCGGCACCCGGACCCTTGGCACGCAGCGCATTGCGCTGACCCACACCAAAGCGGTGCTGCTCGTCGATGACGACAAGCGACAGGCGCTTAAACGCCACGTCATCCGAAAGGACCGCATGGGTACCAAAGAGCACGTCAAGCTCGCCCGATTCCAACTGCGCATGGACCTGCTTGCGCTCGGCTGCCGGCGTGGCACCCGTCAGGAGCGCCCAGGACATGCCGGCCTGCGAAAGCAAGGGGCCGGTCTTATCGGCATATTGGCGCGCCAGCACACCCGTAGGCGCCATAACGCAGGACTGGGTGCCCGAATCGGCCGCGACGGCCAGCGCGCAGGCGGCGACGGCCGTCTTGCCGGTACCGACGTCGCCCAGAAGCAGGCGGTTCATCACGCGCCCGCCATCGCGCATGTCGTGCAGGATGTCTTGGAACGCGGCCTCCTGCTCGTCGCTCAGCGAAAACGGCAGGGCTTCCTTAAGCGCCGCCAGGTGCTCGCCCGCGGCGTGGGCGTAGGGAGCGACTTCGACCAAGCCGCCGCCGTTGCGCAGGCGCAGCGCCAGCTGAAGGCAGAGGCACTCCTCGTAGGCAAGGCGACGTCGCGCGATATCCCGCTCGGCCATACTCGATGGAAAATGAATTGAGCGCAGCGCGCGGGCATTGCTCATCAATCGGCGCTTGACGCGCAGGCGTGCAGGAATCGGATCGAAGGGATTGCCGACAACCTCGAGCGCGCCGCTAACGATGCGACGCATCCACGCCTGGCTCACGCCATCGCTCACGTAATGGACCGGCAGAATGGTGCCCGCGGCACGCCCGCCCTCGAGCTTTTCGAAATGCGGAGAGGCCATCTGCTTAAAGCCGTAGGCAAACTCGACCTTACCCATCACGGCCAGGCGGTCGCCCTGCTTAAACTGCTGGGCAATCCAGGGCTGACGGAAAAAGGCGACTTGCAGCACGCCCGTCTCGTCCACCAGCGAGACCTCGGTCACCTGCATACGCGGGCGGGGCTGCTTTTGGACGACACGATCGACCGTGGCGACAATCGTGCACACGGCCCCGATGGGCGCCATCTCGATGGACCAGGAGCGCGTGAAGTCGAGATATCGGTGAGGGATATGGAGAAGGAGGTCCCCCACCGTCCGAATTCCCAGACGGCGAAGGGCCTCCTCACGTTTACCCGAAACATATTTGAGTCGCGCGATATCCTCGTCAAGCGCATTGCTCTGGGCAAAGCGCTCCGAGACGCGCGGCACGGAGCACAGCTCGGACATGGGCAGATGCCTACTCGATCGAGAAGATCACAGGATAGAGCGGCTGCTCGCCACGATGGGCATCGATCTCCAGGTCGGGCTGAGCCTCCTCAATGGCGTCGACGATCTCCTGGAAGGCTTCATCGGACAGCTCCTCGCCGGCCAGAATCGTCAGCGCGTCACCCTCCTCTTCCTCCTGCATGCGGTTGATGCAATCGAGCGTGACCTGCTTCACATCGGAGCCGACCACGTCGATGGAGCCGGCAATGATACCCATAACGTCACCGGAGTGAATCGGAGAGCCGTCAGAGGCGCTGGAATCGCGCACGGCACGAGTGACCTCGCCATCGCGAACCTCGCTGATGGCGTCGACCATGGCGGCAACGGCATCCTCGAGCTCGGAATCGGGCAGGACCGCGAACAGCGCGGAGAACGCCTGCGGGACGGTCTTGGTGGGAACGACGGCGACCTTCTTGTCGGTGCAGGCAGAAGCGGCGGCCTCGGCAGCCATGCGGATGTTGCCGTTATTGGGCAGGATGATGACCGAGGTCGCGTTGACCTGGTCCACCGCGCCCAGCAGATCGGCAGTCGAAGGGTTCATGGTCTGGCCACCCGAGACGATCACGTCAACGCCGAGGGACTTGAGGATGTCGGCCTCGCCCGAACCGGCGGCAACGGCGACAAAGCCCAACGCCTTGGCGGGCTCGGCAGCCTTCTCCTGGTCCTCATGAATCTTGGCAGTACGGTCGTGAGCCTCCATCTCCATGTTGTGGATAAAGACCTCGTAGATCTGGCCAAGCTGCAGCATGTGCTCGAGCACCAAGTTGGGGGTGTTGGAGTGCACGTGAATCTTGTAGTCGGGGTAGGCGCCCACGAGCAGCTCGCAGTCGCCCATAGAACCCAGGAACTTAAGGCACTCGTCCTCGTCAAACGGGGCATCGGCCTTAAAGAGGAACTCGTTGCAGTAGCGGAACTCCGAGCCCTCCCAGTCGTCGTTGGCCTCGATCTCAACACGATCGAGAGCCGCGTCGCGGGCAGAGCCGGCTGAATCAAACGTGGCGGAGAAATCCTCGACAACGGTGCTGCGGCCAAGCGCGGCGGCAACAAAGTTCTCCAGGAAGATGGCAAAGCCAAAGGCGCCGGAGTCGACCACGCCGTTCTCCTTCAGAACGGGCAGCAGGTCGGGCGTGCGGGCGACGGACTGGTAGGCCTCGACGACGATGACGTCGAGCGCGTCCTCGGCCGAGAACTTCTTCTTTTCGCACTCGTCGGCCTTGGTCGAGACATCACGCAGCACCGTGAGGATCGTGCCCTCGATGGGCTTGCGGACGGCCTGGAAGGCGACCTTGACGGCGCGACGGAAGGCGAAGGCGATGTTGGCGGACGTAATGGGCTCGTCGGCAGAGACGAGGCCCTCGGCCACGCCGCGCAGAATCTGCGAGGTGATGACGCCGGAGTTGCCGCGGGCACCCATCAGGGAGCCGTGCGTGATGGCGCCGGCGATGGCCTCCATGTCGGCATCGGCGGGAAGGGCGGAAAGCTCCTTTGTCACCGAGGCGAGCGTGAGCGACATGTTGGTGCCGGTGTCGCCGTCGGGTACGGGGAAGACGTTGAGCTTGTTGATCTCCTCGGCCTTGTCGGAAACGGCAGCCGCAGCGATCGGAAAACAGGTGCGAATGGTCTTTGCAATCATGGGTATTTGAATCTCCGTTTTCGGATGCTAGTTCAGACGGCTCTTGAGCGCGTCGATGTGAATGCCGATCTTAAGGCTGGCGGGATCGATCTGGGCGATCTCCTGCAGGGTAAAGGCAACGGAGCTCGAAAGATTGTGGCAGACGGACTTCATGTTGACGCCGTTCTCGAGCACGACGTGAAGATCGACCGTAAGGCCGTTCTCGTCGGCGGAGACAAGCACGCCCTTGCGGAGGCGCTGGCCGGCAAGCAGGCGCACGCTCTCGGCGCCCTGGAGCTGTTCGGCCATACCGACGACGCCGTAGCACGTCATCGCGGCATAACCGGCAATATCGGCAATAACGTCGTTCGAGACGCTCAGGCTGCCGTTAATGGTCTCAGACACAAGAATCTCCTTATCTGGTGCTCGCGGCACCATCTCGTGGGAGCAATCATTGTAATATTCTACAACGACCGCGCCATGTTGATGTGGTGGGTCGCGGGATTACATCCTCGACACGAAATGTTGATATGGTAACGTTCGCGCCAGACGCTCGCGGCATGAAAAAACCCGCCGCATAAGCGACGGGTTTTACAACCTGGCTCCCCGGGTAGGACTCGAACCTACAACAGCGCGGTTAACAGCCGCGTGCTCTACCATTGAGCTACCGAGGAATAGGTACGTGCTCTCAAGCAACGAAGTTTATTATACGGACGAATCAGCTCAGGGCAAGAACTTTTTTGAGAATTTTTCCGACCTAGTCATTGGGGGCGTCCCCAACGACTACATAAAAGCGCCCCCAAGCGGGTGTGCTTGAGGGCGCTTCTTGCTTGACTAGCTTTCGATGTAGTCCTTGAGCTTGCTACTACGGCTGGGGTGCCGGAGCTTGGCCAGGGTCTTGGACTCGATCTGGCGGATGCGCTCGCGCGTGACGCCAAACTCGCGGCCGACTTCCTCGAGCGTACGGGGATGTCCGTCGACAAGGCCAAAGCGCAGCTCGATAACCTTGCGCTCACGATCGGCAAGTGAGTCGAGCACCTGGGTGAGCTGCTCCTGCAGCATGGAGAAGCTGGCGGCATCGGGCGGAACGATAGCCTGGGAGTCCTCGATGAAGTCGCCCAGCTGGGAATCCTCTTCCTCGCCGATGGGAGTCTCGAGCGACACGGGCTCCTGCGAAATCTTCTGGATCTCGCGGACACGGTCGGCACTCATGTCCATCTCGGCACCGATCTCCTCGGGGGTCGGGTCGCGACCCAGGTCCTGAAGAAGCTGGCGCTGCACGCGGACGAGCTTGTTGATGGTCTCGACCATGTGCACGGGAATACGGATGGTACGGGCCTGGTCGGCGATAGCACGCGTGATAGCCTGACGGATCCACCACGTGGCGTACGTGGAGAACTTAAAGCCCTTCTGGTAGTCGAACTTCTCGACGGCGCGGATCAGACCGAGGTTGCCCTCCTGGATCAAGTCCAGGAACAGCATGCCACGACCAACGTAGCGCTTGGCGATGGAGACGACCAGACGCAGGTTGGCGCTGATGAGCGCCTGCTTGGCCTCGAGACCGACGTTCTCGATACGGGTCAGGCGACGTATCTCGGCGCGGGTGAGCTCGATCTCGCCCGCCTCGGCGGCCTCGAGCTTCTCGGTGGCCTCGAGACCGGCCTCGATCTTCATAGCCAGATCGACCTCTTCGGAAGCGGTCAGCAGGTCGACCTTGCCGATCTCCTTAAGGTACATACGAACCGGGTCGCCGGTCAGCATTACCGTGGAGGCATCGATACCGCGCACGCGCGAGCGCGAACGGGACGTGCGCACGGTGCGCTTCTTCTTGTTCTTAGAAGAACCCATCTCGGCGTCGGCCTGACGGGCCATCTTAAGCTCGTGATCGTCGAGCGAGCCGGAATCGTGCTCGTCGTCATCGAAATCGTCGGTATTGCTATCGTTATCGTCATCGTCGACGTCCATGGGGGCGTCGTCGTTTCCGCTCGCGGAGATAATCTGGATGCCGCTGTTGCGCAGCGCGGAATACACCGCGTTGAGCTGCTCGTCAGACACATCGATATCCTTCAGGGCGACCTGAATCTCGTCCTCGGTTACCGAAGTCCTGTTTGAGCCGTTGCCCATGAGCTTTGCAACGTAGGATTCCAGCCCAGTACCCGTGCTCTCACTCTTTTTTGGCACAGATTCTCCCTTCATAGTCCACAGGACTCATTACTTTAGCACACACATTGACGTCTATACCCAAAATTCAGACTGGATATAGGCGCGAATACGCTGGTTGACCACAACATCTAGGCTTGGCCTGCGCCCGCTGTCTCCAAACCGATCAAACGGAACGGGTCTGCCACGCCGCCGATCGACTTTTGTAGCTCGCGCTGGCGCTGAGAATCTTGCATCGCTTGCATCGTCAGCACACGGCGCGCCTCGTCGTCGAGAGACCGGTCCTGACGTAGCTTGGCCTGTGCGGCGCGCATGCGGCGCTTGATGGTGTAGAGCTCAAGGGTATCAAGCATAAACACGATGTTTGTCTCGGTGGGGTGCTTACTCGTCGACGAGATGCGCCCGGCGCTAACAAGGGAGGCCGCCTCGGGGCACACCGCGCGCGCCGCATCCATGCACGCCGTGGGATCGGTGCCCGGCGGCGTCGCGAGCACGGCCCACGCGATGGACTCGTGGCGCGGATCCACCCACTCGATCGAGCAGATGCGGTCGGCATACGTGCGGAAGAGGTCGGGGTAGCTCGTGAGCATCGTCAGCAGCTCGCGCTCCCCCGCCAAAGACTTTCGCTCCAGGTCGGTCAGCACGATCGGCATCGTCGGCGCCGCAGACGCGCCCGTTGCATCGGCAACCGGCGCTGCGCCATCCATACCAACCGGCACATCAATCGGCGGCATATCGTCGACGACCTCGACCGGCGCGGCGCCATAGGCCTCGAGTGGCACATAGTCGTACGGCTCTTCCTCAACCGGTGTGGACACCGCCGGTGTCGCCCCCGACGCCCAGGCGCCGCGAGACGCCTCCCGCGAACCAGATGCCCGACCGCCTGCGCGCTCGGCCTGCGCCCGCTGACGCTCGTAGTCCTGTTCGCGACGACGCTCAGCGTCCTCGCGCTTGGCAACATCGCGAAACACACGGCCCGAGCTCGAACGCACCGTCTCCAGATCCAAACCCAAAAGGTCCGCAATCTGGATAAAGTACGTATCGATCATGTAGCTATCGCGCAGCGGATAGATGAGCGTCAGTGCGTCCTCGAGCGCTTTGGCACGACCGCCCGGCGTGGTAATGTCGCTCGACTCCTGCAGCGAGCGGTATACAAAGTCCATGAGGGGCTCGGCGGCATCGATGCGCGCCTGCAGCGCCTCGCCACCATGCGCGGTGATGAACTCCATGGGGTCGTTGCCGTCGGGAAGTACCACGCAGCGCAGGTCCATCGAATCCTGCTCGATAAACTGAATCGCGCGGCGCGCGGCCTTTTGACCGGCGGCGTCGCCATCGAACATATATACAATGCGCTTGGCAAAACGGGTGAGCGTCTTTACATGATGTTCCGTCAGCGCCGTACCCAGCGTGGCGACGACGTTTTTGATCCCCGCCTCCCAGCAGGCGATACAGTCGGTATAACCCTCCACCACGATAGCGGTGTCCTGCGCGACGATAAACTCCTTGGCCCAGTTAAAGCCATAGAGGTTTCGCTTTTTATGGAACACGCTCGTCTCGGCGGTGTTGAGGTACTTAGGCTGGCCGTCGCCCATGATACGCCCGCCAAAGGCGATGTTATGACCCTGCTCGTCAAAGATGGGAAACATCACACGGTCGTAAAAACGGTCGGCAAGCTGCCCGCGCCCACGACTCACGGCCACGTTGGCGTCGATCATCTCCTGCGGGGTAAAGCCCGCCTGCGACAGATGCGACACCAGCGCGTTGCGACCCGGCGCAAAGCCCAAGCAGTAGCGGCGGCAGACATCGCCGCCCATACCGCGGCTGGCAAAGTACTCACGCGGACGGCTGTCCTTACCGCGCATAAGCATGGTGTGGTAGAACTGGGCGGTCTCGGCGCACAGGTCATAGATGCGGGCGCGCTTGGTGCCGCGCTCGCGATAGGCACCGGTATCGTGCAGCTCAATGCCGGCACGGTCGGCTAGGTAGCGAATCGACTCGGGAAAGCTCAGGTTCTCGCGCTTCATGATGTAGGTGAAGACGTCGCCGCCCTCGCCACAGCCAAAGCAATGCCACACCTGCGTGGCGGGGATAATATGAAACGACGGGGTCTTTTCGCCATGGAAGGGGCAACAACCCCAAAACTCATGGCCGCGGGGCTTGAGCTCAACCGTTTCCTGCACGATGGCAACCAGATCGGACGCAGCGCGCACCTGGTCTTTTTCCTCATCGCTAATCACGGATGCTCACCCCCTGCTCACCCAAATGATGACGGATATCGTCAATGTTACCCTCGACGGTCGCGATAAGCTCGTCCAGCGAATCGAACACGCGCGAAGGGCGCAGCCAACGCGTAAACGCCAACGACACCGAGGCACCGTACAGGTCGCCCGCATACCCGATCAAGTTGGCCTCGAGATGCGCCGAGGCGGCGTCGTCGGCATACGTCGGCGGCAGGCCCACGTTGACGGCGGCAGGCCACACGGTATCATCGACCAGCACAAGGCCCTCGTAGACGCCATCGGCAGGAACCTGAATACCCTCGGGCACCTGAATATTTGCCGTGGGAAAACCCATGTCGGAACCCTGGTGACGACCGCCGGCAACAATACCTCGCAACATATACGGGCGGCCGAGCAGCTCGGCGGCAAGCTCAACATGACCCTGGCGCAGCTCCTGGCGAATACGGGTAGCGCAGATTGTCTGCCCATCGACGCACAGCAACTCGTGGCCATAGACGTCAACTCCGTGCTCGGAACCCCATGTCTGCATCTCGGCAACGCCCGAGGCGCCGCCGCGACCCAGCCTAAAGTCAATGCCCACACGAATCGAGCGGATATCGACCACGCGCGACAGCAGCTCAAGAAAACCCACGTGGTCGAGAGCCGCCACCGCAGGCGTAAAGGGAACAGCTACGACCGCATCGACACCGGTGAGAGCCAGGGCATGCAGACGGTCGGCCGTCGTCATCAATTTTTGAGCGGGCGAAGGGCTCACCACAACGTCCGGGTCGGGATCGAAGGTAACCACGACCGCCTTACAGCCATGGGCACGGGCATCACGGACAAGCGCTTCGATGAGTTCCTGGTGTCCACGGTGAACGCCGTCGAACACGCCAATGGCGATTGAAGCGGCACCCAAGTGCTCACACTCATCAAACGTATCGGCAGCAACGATGCGAGCCTCGTCCGACTCGCCCGCGAAAAAGACACGCGCGAGCTCGCGAGCGGACAACATCATCGAACACCGCCGATTGCCTGCGGAAACACGTGCTCCATGACAAAGCGGCCGCCCTCAATGCGGGCGAGCGCCTTGAGTCCCCCATCGAGCACCAACGCAAACGGCGCCTTCGAGGAATCGAAATCGGCAAGCGCACGCTCAACGGGAATGCGTCGGCCGCAGAGCAGGTCGTCGGCAAGATTGCCCGGCAAGTCAACACGTGTGGCGCCCAGGGCCGCAATGGGATCCAGGGCAAAGCCAGCCGCGGACTCGGGAGAAAGCTCCTCGACCGCATGACAAGCGCCAATGGAAACAACACCGGAAGCCGTGCGGCGCAGCGCGGAAATATGCGCGGCGCTATCGCAAGCGCGGCCCAGGTCGCGAGCGAGCGCACGGATATAGGTGCCCTTGCTCACCGAGAACGCCACGGTCCACACACACGTATCACCTTCGCCGCCCACGGCGATCAGGTCGGCGGCATAGACCTCGACGGGGCGCGGAGGTAGGTCCACCGCATTGCCCTCGCGAGCAGACTTGTAGGCGCGAACGCCATTGACCGAGATAGCAGAAAACGCCGGCGGCACCTGCATCTGCGGGCCCAGCATGGCGGCCAAGCGCTCACGAGCATAGGCAGGATCGCGGAGCTCGTTGGCAACAGCCACCGTGCGGACCGCCTCGCCCTCCGCATCATCGGTATTGGTCTCGGCGCCAAACGAGATGTCGGCGACATAGCTTTTGGTATCGAGGGTTAGCATGCCCAGCAGACGAGTAGCCTGGCCCACGCCCACCACCATGACGCCGGATGCCATGGGGTCGAGCGTGCCGGCATGGCCGACGCGCCGCTCATGGAGGGCGCATCGGCATTGCGAGACCACATCGTGGGACGTGCAGCCCACCGGCTTATCGACGGCGAGCAGCATATTCAGTTGAGAAGGCGTACGACGAGCCATGTACCATCCAAAAAGTTAAAGCTCGACGGTCACCGAAGCGGGATCCTCCCCCACCAGCTCGGCCAGCATGGGAAGTGCCACGGCGAGCGTCTCGCGAATTGTTCCGTTGTTGGAAAAGCCGGCGGCGGCATGATGCCCGCCACCGCCAAAGTTGGCAGCGATCTCGGACACATCGAGGTCACCCTTGGAGCGCAGGTTGCCGCGCACCTTGGTATCGCCGTCGATGCCCTTTAAGAACAGGCAGACCTCGACGCCCATCACCGAACGCACCACATCGACCAGACCGTCACATTCATCCGAGGTGACGCCGCAGGCCTCAAGGTCGCTCTGGAAGGCATAGCTATACGCCACGCGCCCGTGCGCGACCGTCTTGATACGGCCCATGACAATGGACTTGAGGTGCAAAAACTCGACGCGCATGCTCTGATAGACCTCGAGTGCGACACGAGCCGGATTGGCGCCATGCGCCACCAGGCGCGAAGCAGCATGGAACGCGGCAGCATCGGCGTTTTGGTACTGAAAACGGCCGGTATCGGTCACCAAGCCGCACAGCAGGCAAGTCGCAACGCCATCACGTGCGACAATGCCACAATTGTCCAAGAAGCGGTCGATGATCATAGCGCAGGCTGCAGCTTCGACGCGCCTCAGACTGAGCTCGGCAAACTCCTCGCGAGCCGGATGGTGATCGAAGCACACCACATGCTTGGAGCGGCGAAGCACCTCAGCCGAGTTGTTGAGGCGCTCGACGACCGGCACATCCACCGAGATGAACAGGTCCGGATTGCCGGTGTACGTAGATGCCGGCACCAGACGATCGGCACCCTCCATAAAGCGGTAGATGCGCGGAACCGGGTCATCGTCTGCCAGCAGCAGGGCAATGTCCTTGTTGGGGAAAAACTTCATAAGCGAAAGGCCCAGACCCAATACGGAGCCCAAGGCATCGCCATCGGGAGAAGTATGTCCCGAAATCGCAATGGAGGACGCACCCTCGATGAGCTCGAGGATGCGTCGCTGAATATCTGCAGACTCGCACGAAGCGAGGTCGGCGGAATTAGTCATCTAAAGCTGCCTCCTGGGCGGCGTCCGCTATCGGATAGCCGTCCTCGTCCTTTTCGATCGCAAGCGTGGCGGGAACGTTTTCCAGCGCACGCGTGATGCGCTCGGCCTCATCGGTCGAGCGATCGATGCGAAAATCGAGCTCGGGCGTAACACGCCAATCGAGCGAGCGAGCCAACAGGCTGCGAATACGGCCCTTGGCGCTGGCGAGCGCCTCCATGACCTCGTCGTAGCGGCTCGCATCGCACGACACGTACACGCGCGCGAACGAACGGTCCACCGCGACCTCGACCGCAGTCAAAGTAACCAGGTCGAGACGCGGATCGGAAACCTCAAAGAGCAGGATATAACCGAGCTTCTCGCGAAGCTGCTCGCCCAGACGGCGGGTTGCCTGCGTTTGCTTCATAGCGCTACCCCCTACTCGGTACGGGCAACCTGGTCGATGCGGTAACCCTCGATCTGGTCGCCGGGCTTGATGTCCTGGAAGTTCTCCAAGCCAATGCCGCCCTCGGAACCGCTCTTGAGGCTCTTGGCCTCGTCCTTGTAGTGGCGCATCGAGGCGATCTTGCCGTTGAAGACCACGATACCGTCGCGCACCAGACGCACGGAATCGGTCGCGGCGATCTCGCCCTCTTCGACGCGGACACCGGCGGCGATACCGACTTTGGGCACCTTGAAAGTGTCCAGGACGGTCGCGGTACCCGTGGAGACCTCGACCTCGGTGGGCTTGAGCATACCGATACGGGCAGCGTCGAGCTCCTCGAGGCACTTGTAGATGACGTCGTAGCAACGGATCTCGACGCCCTCGCGCTCGGCAGCGGAGCGGGCCTTGCCGTCGGGACGGACGCCAAAGCCGATGATGATGGCGTTGGAGGCGTCGGCCAGGACGACGTCGGTCTCGTTGATGGCACCGACAGCGGAGTGGATCGTGTTGATGCGGACCTCGGACTGATCCATCTTGTCGAGCGAGTCCTGAAGAGCCTCGATGGAACCCTGGACGTCTGCCTTGATGATCAGGTTGAGCTCCTTGACCTCGGCGTCGGCAATAGTCTCGAAGAGGTTCTCGAGCGTGACGTGCTTGACGCGGCTCTGCTCCTCGATACGGGCCTTGAGCGAACGCTCGTCGGCCAGGGCACGAGCCTCGCGCTCGTCCTCGAACACGCGGAACTCGTCACCGGCGTTGGGCACGGACTGCAGGCCCAGAATCTCGACGGCGTCGGAGGGACCGGCCTCGGTGACGGCGCGGCCCTTGGGGTCGAGCATGGCACGGACGCGACCGTAGGTAAGGCCGGCGACCAGTGTATCGCCCACGTGCAGGGTACCGCGGGTCACGAGCACGGTAGCAACCGAGCCACGGCCCTTGTCGAGCTTGGCCTCGAGGACGTTGCCGGAGGCAAAGGTGTCCGGGTTGGCCTTGAGCTCGAGTACGTCTGCCTGGAGCAGCACGGTCTCCAGAAGGTCGTCGATACCGATCTTCTGCTTGGCCGAGATGTTGACGAACATGTTCTGTCCGCCCCACTCCTCGGGGATGACGCCGTACTCGGTGAGTTCCTGACGCACACGGTCGGGGTTGGCGCCGGGCTTATCGATCTTGTTGACGGCGACGACGATGGGTACGCCGGCGGCCTTGGCGTGGTTGATCGACTCGACGGTCTGGGGCATGACGCCGTCGTCGGCGGCGACGATCAGGATGACGATGTCGGTCACCTTGGCGCCACGGGCACGCATAGCCGTAAAGGTGGCGTGACCCGGGGTATCGATAAAGGTGATCTTGCGGTCGTTGATCATGACCTGCGAAGCGCCGATGGCCTGCGTAATGCCGCCCGCCTCGCCGGCAGCAACGCCGGTGTGACGGATAGCGTCGAGGAGGCTCGTCTTGCCGTGATCGACGTGGCCCATGACGGTGACGACCGGGGCGCGCGGCTTAAGGTCGGCGGGATCGTCGTAGAACGAGAAGGTGTTCTCCTCCTCGGGGGTGATGATCTTGATCTGACGGCCCAGGTCGTCGGCGACGAGCTCGACGAGGTCGTCGGACATGGACTGCGTCATGGTGAGCGGCGTACCCAGCAGGAACAGGCGCTTGATGATGTCGTTGGCCGGAACGTCGAGCGCCTCGGCAAGCTCCTGGACGGTAACGCCCTGGGAGACCTTGATGGCATCGAGGTCCTCGGGGTTCACGCCCTGGGCCAGCGCCTCCTCTATCTTGCGCTCCTCCTGAGCCTTGGCAGCCTCGCGCTCGCGCTTCTCCTTGCGCTTCTTGCGGCGACCGGTGGACTCGCGAGAGGCCTCCTCGACGGCGGCACGAGCCTCCTCGAGCACCTTCTCGCGGCTGTACTCCTCGGCCTCGCGAGCCATGCGGCTGTAGTGGTCCTCTTCGTTGTTGTGACCGCCCTTGCGCTTCTTGCCCTTGCCCTGCTTGTCGGGGTTGGGGAAGTCCATGCCGGCAGCGACGTTGTTGCTGGCGTTGGTGCGATGGCTGTGTGGACGGCTCTCGGAGGCGTTGCGCTCGGAGCTGTTGTCGGAGGCGTTGCGATCGTTACGACGGCCACCGCGGCGGTCGTTGTTGCCGCCACGACGGTTACCGCGCTCTGCGGCGCGCTCGGCCTTGGCCTTGTCCTCGGCGTCCTTCTTCTCCTTGAGCACGGTCTCCTGTGCGGCGATCTGGTCGAGCAGCGAACGGAAGCGCGAACCGGAGTCGGAAGCGGGAACGGCGCGGCGCTGGGCCTCGCGGGCAGCCTCCTCCTTCTCACGGGCAAGGCGCTCCTGCTCGGCCTTCTTCTTGGCCTCGGCCTCGGCGCGGGCAGCCTCCTCAGCAGCCTGGGCTGCGGCAAACTGGCGACGCTCCTCCTCGCGGGCCTTCTCGGCGGCGATGCGCTCACGCTCGGCCTCGGCGGCGCGAGCGGCCTCCTCGGCGGCAGCTGCCTGCTCCTCGGCCTGCTTGGCGGCCTCGACTTCCTGGGCGCGGGCCTCGATTACCGAGGCGAGCTGTTTGCGAACCATGGCAACGTAGGCGTCCTCCAGGGTGGAGGAAGCGGACTTAGCGGGAATCTTCATATCGGCGAGATGACCCATCAGTTCCTTGGAGGTCATGCCGAACTCTTTGGCCAGGGTGGACACACGGACTTTAGCCATATGACTTCACCTACCCTTTCTGGCACCTTGGGTGCCTAGAGACTGAACGAGCGTGGGAGATGCGCCGGGACCTGCCCGGCGCGACCGCGCGCTAGATCAGGTCCTCCGCATCATCGAAGGCGTCGGTGTCATGGACACCGCAGAAACGGGAGCCGGGACGAGCCTGGTTGCGGCACTGGATGCCGTCCTCGGACACGTACTCGCAGCGGCGGACGTCCTCGTCCTCCTCGTCACCGATCAGGTCGGCGGCGGGCTCCTCGTGAACGGGAACGTTCTTGAGGATGTCGGCGGCAAGCGTCTCGGACTTGATGTCGATGTGCCAGCCAGTCAGGCGCGCGGCGAGACGGGCGTTCTGGCCCTCCTTGCCGATGGCGAGGGACAGCTGGTCGTCGGGCACGATGACGCCGGCGTAGGCCTTCTCCTCGTCGATGAGGACGCGGGTGACCTTAGCGGGCGACAGGGCGTTGGCGACGTAGACGGCAGGATCGGCATCCCACAGGATGACGTCGACGCGCTCGCCACGGAGCTCGCCCACGACAGCGCGAACACGGCTGCCCTTGGGGCCGACGCAGGCGCCCACGGGATCCAGACGGTCGTCGAGCGAGTGGACAGCGACCTTGGAGCGCTGGCCGGGCTCGCGGGCGATCGACTTGATCTGGACGGTGCCCTCATAGATCTCGGGCACCTCCTGCTCAAACAGACGACGCATGAGCTCGGGGTGGGTACGGGAGATGACAATCGGCGGACGGCTGTGCTCGCCACGAACCGGCTGCAGGTTGGAGTTGGGGTCGCGAACGTCGATGATCACGGCCTTGATGTGCTGGTTGTGCAGGTAACGCTCGCCCATCGGACGCTCGTTGCGCTCGTTCTCGTAACGGCGCTGGTCGAAGTGCGGAAGCTCGGCCTCGACGCCCTCGCGGATCTTGACGATCGTGAAGTCGGGCGTGGACTGCAGCACGGTACCGCTGATGAGGTCACCGATGCGGCCGGAGAATTCCTCGTAGATCTGCTCGCGAGCGGAGTTGCGCACGATGGCGTTGATTTCGGCCTTGGCGTGCTGGGCAGCGATGCGGCTCGTGTTCTTGGGGGTGACGTCAATCTCCTCGAACTCAGTGAAGTTGCCCTCCTCGTCCATGGAATCGTCGATCGGCTCAAGGCGGTAGACGTAGATCTTGCCGGTGGTGCGGTCGATGGTCACCTTGGCGCCCCAATCAAGATGCAAGATCTCGGCGTAGCTCTTGGCGAGCGACTGCTCCAGGCGGTCAATCAAGTAGAGCTGGTCGATGTGCTTGTCCTGGCAAAGCTCCATCAGGGCGGACATCATGTCGGATGCTGCCATGTTAGTTTCCTTCCTTCGCGGGCTTGAAGTCGTAGGTGGGCTTCAACTTGCACTTTTTAACATCACAGAAATCGAGGGTGACGGACTCGCCGTCCTCGAGCTCGAGGGTCACGTTCGTCTCGGTCGCGGCGGCAATCTTGCCGGAGTACTTGCGACGGCCCTCGGTGGCGGTGGAGGTGAGCTCGCAGTCCTCGCCCACAAAGCGGGCAAAGTCGCGCGGACGGCGCAGTGGGCGCGCCATACCCGGGCTCGACACCTCGAGCGTATAGCTCGAAGAAATGGGGTCGAGCTCCTCGATCACGTCGCCGACCCACTTGGTATTGGCCGTGACGTCGTTGAGCGACAGGCTCTGACCCTCGGCACCCTCGATACGCACACGCACGCAGGGGGCCTTGGTGGCGCCCACGAGCTCAACGTCGACAATATCGACATCGTGCTGGGGAGCGACGGCCTCGAGCGCGTCGATGATCGCCTGCTCGGTCTTGGTCTTGACCATTGCGGCACCTCCATCCATACAAAAAAGAAGCGGGGCCGAAACCCCACTTCTTTCAATTACAACTTCATTTGCAAGCAAACTATACCAATACCTGCGAAAACGTGCAAGCGCAACGGAAATTCGCAGGTCAGCGCGCCCACAGCATCTCCACAAGAATAGGACAATTGACCGCAGACATCAGGGCAGGTACATGAAAAACGAGGGACGACCCATCCGGACCGTCCCTCGTCTTTTATGCGTCAGTTAAGCGCGCAGTGCTTACTTGACCACCAGGTTGACCAGCTTGCCGGGCACGCAGATGGCCTTGACGACCGTCTTGCCGTCGAGCCACTTGGCGACGGCGGCCTCGGCGGCAGCCTGCATATCCACATTGGAGGCATCGCGGGCAACGTCGACGCGGCCGCGGACCTTGCCGAGCACCTGGACCACGATCTGCACCGTGTCCTCAACGGACTCGGCCAGGTCGAACTCGGGCCAGGCAGCGGTGTAGGCATTGCCCTCGCAGCCGAGCGCCTCGTGCCACAGCTCGTCGGCCCAGAACGGGCAGATGGGGGCAAGGACGCTCACGATATCCTTGGCCACGCCGTAGCACAGCGCCTTGTCGCGGGCGGTACCCTCAGTGGCATTGAGGTAGGCGCTCGCCGCGTTAACGAGCTCCATGACGGCCGAGATGGCGGTGTTGAACTGGCCGCGATCGAAGTCCTCGGTGCACTTGGCGATGGTGCGGTGACGCTCGCGATAGAGCTTCATCGCAACCTCGTCGAGTGCGGACTTGTCGAAGGCCACGTTGGCATCGCCGGACTGGACGAGCTGCCAAACGATACGCCAGGCGCGCTTGATAAAGCGGTTGGCACCCTCAACGGCCTTGGGATCCCAGTCGAAGTCCTTCTCGGGCGGGGCGATAAACAGGATCGCCAAACGCATGGTGTCGGCGCCGTAGGGCTCGATGACCGAGCTCGGGGGCACGACATTGCCCTTGGACTTGGACATGGTGTCGCCGTTCTCGTCCTTGACCATGCCCTGGCACAGCAGGTTGGTGAAGGGCTCGTCCACGCTCAGCAGGCCCAGGTCGCGCAGTGCCTTGGTAAAGAAGCGGCTGTAGAGCAGGTGCAGAATAGCGTGCTCGATGCCGCCGATGTAGTTATCGACGGGCATCCAACGGTCGGCGGCCTCACGGGAGAAGGGCAGCTCGGTGTTGTGCGGATCGGTATAGCGCAGGTAATACCAGCTGGAGCAGGTGAAGGTGTCCATGGTATCGGTCTCGCGCTTGGCCGGGCGACCGCAGACCGGGCAGGTGGTCTCGTAGAACTCCTTGCACTCGGCGAGAGTCTCGCCGGCGCCCAGGTCCAGGTTCTCGGGCAGCGTCACCGGCAGCTGGTCCTCGGGCACGGGGACGATGCCACAGTGCTCGCAGTGGATGGCCGGGATGGGGTTACCCCAATAGCGCTGGCGGCTGATGAGCCAGTCGCGCAGGCGGAACTCGACCTTACGACGACCGCAGCCCATGGCCTCGAGATCGGCCACGATCGCAGCCTCGCCCTCGGAGTGTTTGCCGCCGCGCATGCCGGTGTACTTGCCTGACTGGACGAGCGTGCCCTCGGCAGCGTGAGCGCAATCCCAGTCGACGGTCTCGGCATGGAAGGTATCGATGGTCTCGCCGCTGGCCTCGACGGCAGCGCGATCGTCATCGTCCAGGATGATCGGCACGATCGGCAGGTCGTACTTACGGGCAAACTCAAAGTCGCGCTGGTCGCCGCAGGGAACGGCCATGACGGCGCCGGTGCCGTAGTCGGCAACGACATAATCGGCAACCCACACGGGGACTTTCTCGCCGTTGACGGGGTTCACCACGTAGCGGCCGGTAAAGGCGCCGTGCTTCTCGAGGGTGCCCTGGGCACGCTCGACGGCGGAGATATGCTTGGAGTCCTCGACGATCTTGGTCACGGCCTCCTCGTACTCCGTGCCCTCGACGAGCTCGTGCAGACGGGCGTACTCGGGAGCCAGGACAAAGAAGGACACGCCAAAGAGGGTGTCGGCACGCGTGGTGAAGACGGTAATCTTGCCCTCATCGCCCTCGATGGGCTCGCCATCCTGGTCGCACAGGGTAAAGTCGACCTCGGCGCCCTCGGAGCGACCGATCCAGTTAGCCTGCATCTGCTTGACGCGCTCGGGCCAGCCGGGGAGCTTCTCCAGGTCGTCGAGCAGCTCCTGAGAGTACTCGGTAATCTTGTAGTACCACTGCTCAAGGTCGCGCTTCTCGGGCTCGGTGCCGCAGCGCCAGCACTTGCCCTCGGTAACCTGCTCGTTGGCCAGAACGGTCTTGCAGGTGGGGCACCAGTTGACCGGGTTCTTCTTGCGGTAAACCAGGCCCTTTTCCCACATCTTCTCAAAGATCCACTGACCCCAGCGGTAGTAGTCGGGGCTGCAGGTCTTGACCATGCGATCCAGATCGTAGGAGAAGCCCATGCGCTTCATCGTGGCGAGCGCCTGGTCCATGTTCTTATACGTCCAGGCGGCAGCCTGCGTGTTGTGCTTGATGGCGGCGTTCTCGGCAGGCAGACCAAAGGCGTCAAAGCCGATGGGGTGCAGCACGTCGTAGCCGCGCATGCGGGCCTGACGGGCCATGGCATCGCCAATGGTATAGTTGCGAGCGTGGCCCATGTGCAGGTCGCCCGACGGATACGGGAACATCTCGAGCACGTACTTTTTGGGCTTGCTGTCGTCGGTGTCGACGGCAAAGAGGTTGGAGTCCTCCCAGGCCTTCATCCACCTGGACTCAATGGCCTGCGCGTCGTAGGCAGGGATCTCGTCCTTATGATCTGTGCAATCGCACATATCAGCTCCTTTAATCTTAGCTGGGGTCGGGCGGCTTGGCTTTATTCGCTACTGCGGACAGTCCTGCGCAAAACGAAGAGCACATTAAGTGCTCTTCTTTGCGTGCGGAACTTGTAGCGAACAAAGCCAAGCCGCCCGACCCTAAGGTTAACTTGACTGATGATAGCAAATACGACAAGCGAGATGCCTGCAACTTGCAGGCATCTCGCTTTATCTAAATAACGTGGTTGTGAATCAACCGCTATTTGTTATCCGCCCAAGCATGGTCGGGTTTTCCAAGTGCCGCAGATTGCCGTGAAAGAGGAGCGACGCGTACTTTGGTACGCGAGCGACGGTTTGAACGGCAAGGTGCGGTGCTTGGGAAAGCCGCTTATCGATAGGAAACGCTCTGCTGAGAATCCTTCACGACTACGTCGTGGGCGCCGCCTTCGACGATGGAGGTAGAGCTGACCAGCGTTAGGCGTGCCTTTTCCTGGAGCTCGGGAATCGAGAGGGCACCGCAGTTGCACATCGTGGACTTGACCTTGTAGAGCGTGCCGCCCACGCCGTCCTTGAGGGAACCGGCGTAGGGAACGTAGGAGTCGACGCCCTCGACGAAGCTGAGCTTCGCGGCGCCGCCCAGGTCGTAGCGCTGCCAGTTGCGGGCACGCGCGGAACCCTCGCCCCAGTACTCCTTCATGTACTGACCGTTCACGTTGACGCGCTCGGTCGGGCTCTCGTCAAAGCGAGCGAAGTAGCGGCCCAGCATCATAAAGTCGGCACCCATGGCAAGGGCGAGCGTCATGTGGTAGTCGTAGACGATGCCGCCGTCGGAGCACACGGGCACGTAGACGCCGGTCTCCTCGTAGTACTCGTCGCGAGCGCGGCAGACGTCGATCAGCGCGGTGGCCTGGCCACGGCCGATACCCTTGGTCTCGCGGGTAATGCAGATGGAGCCGCCGCCGATACCGACCTTGATGAAGTCGGCACCGCAGTCTGCCAGGAAGCGGAAGCCCTCGGCGTCGACGACATTACCGGCGCCGACCTTGACATCCTCGCCGTAGTTGGCGCGGATCCACTCGATGGTGCGCTTCTGCCACTCGCTGAAGCCCTCGGAAGAGTCGATGCACAGGACATCGGCACCGGCCTCGATGAGCAGCGGCACGCGCTCGGCATAGTCGCGGGTGTTGATACCGGCGCCGACCATGTAGCGCTTGTCGTTATCGAGCAGCTCGTTGGGGTTGGTCTTGTGGCTGTCGTAGTCCTTGCGGAAGACGATGCCCATGAGGTGATCGTTGTCGTCAACGATCGGCAGGGCGTTAAGCTTGTTGTCCCAGATGACGTCGTTGGCAACCTTGAGGCTGATGTTCTTGTCGCCCACGATGAGCTGCTCACGCGGGGTCATGAACTCGGAGACCTTCGTCTGGTGGTCATCGCGACTGGGGCGATAGTCACGGCTGGTGACGATGCCCAGGAGCTTACCCTTGGGAGTGCCGTCGTCGGTGACCGGCATGGTGGAATGACCGGTCTTCTCCTTGAGCTCGATGACCTGCTCCATGGTCATGTCGGGGGTCAGCGTGGAATCGGACTGAACGAAGCCGGCCTTGTGATCCTTGACGGCCTTGACCATAGCGGCCTCGGACTCGGCGCTCTGGGAACCGTAAATGAAGGACAGGCCACCCTCGGTAGCGAGCGCGACACCCATATCGACGCCCGAGACGGACTGCATGATGGCGGAAACCATGGGGATGTTCAGGGTGATTGCCGGCTTCTCACCGCGCTTAAAGCGGGTTAGCGGCGTCTTAAGAGAGACGTTGTTGGGGATGCACTGCGAGGACGAGTAACCAGGGACCAGCAGATACTCCGAAAACGTGTGGGACTCACCGGGAAAGAACGTAGCCATGTTTCTCCTTTTTCCATGCGACCGGTCGGCTGCAGGCCTCGTAGGACCCAGCCCAACCTTGGGCGCCCAATACTGGGGAAGTATCTTAACGCACTTTGACTGCTACAATGCATGATTTAAGAAGAGCACACGAGGGTTTGACGCAGGCTTTGCGTTTGCCCAGCAAACACTTTAGCGGGGAGACGTGGAGCACATGGAGTACAAGACGACGGCAAAGTTGGTCATTCAAGCGTGCGACAAGGATTTGCCGGGCGTCTTCGGCCACGGCTGCGTCTTGCTGCTGCAAGGTATCGCCCGCGAGCACTCGCTCAACCGCGCTGCCAAGAGCATGGGCATGGCATATTCCAAGGCATGGCGCATTGTGAACGAAGCCGAAAGCCAGCTGGGCTGCAAGCTCATCGAGCGCGACGGCGCCCGCGGATCCACGCTCACCCCCGCCGGCGAGCGAGCCATAGCGGCCTACGAGGAGCTGCAGGCCGACATAAACCAGGTCATAGCTGCCAAAGCCGACGTCCTCATCGCCAGCATCAAAGAGTAGCCAATTTGGGACGGGGCTTTTAGCTACACAACCCCTTCTCATAAGTTGCGGTGAAATAGGGACTGTTTATGCGGTTAAAGCCGTAAATCAATCCCTATCTCACCGCAACTTATAGAGTCGAGGATGATTTAGCTAGTTGCGAAGGGCGTTGTCTAGGGCGGCCGCTACAACCAGGGGGTCGTCGGTGCCGGCGAAGAGGCGGATGGCGCTCCCCTGCTTGCCACGTGGAGCAGAAAGGCGTGTTATTGCACCGCCGGCGGGCGATGCGCGGAACTCTCCCGGCAAAGCGTCGAACAGCTCACCCGCACTGCGCTCGATAAGGTCAAACTCAACTGCCGGACCAAAGCCGTGCTCGAGGATTCCCGTTGCAACCGCATGGTCGGGATGCGAGTTCAGTCCGGGATAGCGCACGTCGCGCACCATCTCATTGGCAGCCAAATACTCGGCCAGTGCACGTGCGCGGTCGAAGTGAGCCTGCATGCGGGCATCGAGCGAGTCCAGCCCGCGCTCCAGCACGCCGGCCTCGTCAGCAGGCAAATCAAGCTTGGCCAAGCCGAAGCCCTCAAGCAGGGCATGCGCGCACTCGGCGACGGCATCCACACGATGGCGCTTAAGCTGCGAGCGCGCCACCGAAGCGGCAACGAGTTTGCGCGGAGCCTTGCCGGCGCAAACGCGATCGAGCGCCTCGAGCGACAGCACGGCACCCAAGCGCAACGGATCGCACCCAAAGACACCAGCCACGGTGTTATCCACCACAAGCAGCGCATGGGCCTCACGCGCGGCGCGTCCCAACGCGCGCAGATCGGGCACGCGCAATCCAAACCCGCCAATAGAGTTGACGAACCACCACAGGTGCGGCCCCTCAACCTCAAAAGAAGCATCAAAACCCTCGGACGCGGCGGTAAACGCCACAACCGACGGCTCCCCCACCATAGCCACGTCGCAGCCATCAAAGCCGCGCGCAAACGCATCGGCAAAGTCATCGGCAAACGCAACCAGGCGATCGCCGGGATGTACAATCCCCAACAGAGACAGCGCCGCCGGCACATGCGAGGCCGCAACCAGTCGCGCCCCACGCGCGCCAGTCCTTGCAGCCCAGACCTCTTCTAGCCGTTGCACGTCCACACGGCACCATCCCTTAATTAAAACCGAACCAAATAAACTTTCCAGGTTGAGCATAGCTAGCGAGCGGGCAGCTGCCGTGGCGAGGTGCCGCGAAAGAGGAGCGAAGCGTACTTTATGTACGCGAGCGACGGTTTGAGCGGCAGATCGCCCGGCAGATGCCCGCGCAGCGTCGAGCGGTCCGGCGTTTATTAAAACGCCGGAACATAGTTAGCCGTGATATTCGCCGTTGTATTGGATCAACGTCAGATCTTCAACGCCGTCGAGTGCGCGAATGGCATCCGCATAGGGCATGTCAACGCCGTCCGAGAACACCTCCACGGCCATCTCGACCTTATCGCCGCGCATGGTCTTGGACTTCACCGTAAACTTGGTGCGACCAAACGCGCGCACGATATCGTCGCCGATGGTCTGGCCCGTGTAGTGGATGACCATCATGTACACGCGCGCCTTGTCCTGGTGGCTCGCAAAGCCGGCGATCATCACCACGATCACCACCGCTGTGAGCCCCACGAGCGCGTACATACCGGCGCCTGCCGTAATGCCCATGGTAATGGACCAAAACAGATAGAGCAGGTCGAGCGGGTCCTTGACCGCCGTACGGTAGCGGACGATGGACAGAGCACCGACCATACCGAGCGAGATGACCACGTTCGTCGAGATCGCGAGCGTGACCATGCAGGTGAGCACACACATGCCCACGAGCGTCACGGCAAAGCTGCGCGAATACACCACGCCGGTAAAAAAGCGCTTGTACACGTAGTAGATCAGGATGCCCATGGCGAGCGCCACGAGCAGCGAAAGGCCAATCCTGGCAGGGTCGACCTGGCCAAACGCCTCCAAGACGGAGTTCTTAAAAAAGTCCCTGGTGCTCATGGTCTAAATATCCCCTCGGTTCTCAAAATCCGATTCCCAGTAATTAAATCCGCGCAGGTAGGCGGTCTTTTCGTAACACAGGCAGTACTTGGAGACCGCCGTAAGCTCGGCCGCTCCCGGCGGCACCATATCACGCACCAGCTGCGGGCAAAACTCCGTAAACTCGACCTCCATCACCAGCTTGCCGGGCTCCAGGACCGGCAGCACGGGCAGCGTCGCGTCAAAGATATCGAAGCTTCCCACCGCGGCACGCACGTTCATGTCAAACGTAACGCGCACGGTGCCCTCGTCCAACACCCACGGCTCGCGCTCGTAGTCCACGATGGTCCGCGGGCGCATCACGTTGCAGATGCACTCGATGTAGAACTCGCGACAGAGCGGATAGGGGCTCCTCAGCAAAAAGCCGTAGTCGCCAGCCAGAATCTGCTCAAACTCGCCGCGCGTGAGCGGCGCGTCCTCCTTGTAGATCCAGCTGCCGTACTTCTTTTTGCGCTCGAGCTTAATCACCTTGTCGCTGCCGTTATAGATGCGCACGCGATACTTTTTGCGCATGAGAATGCCGGCGTCTTTTTCCTCGTAGGCCGAGTTGCAGTAGTCGTCAAAGTACAGGCTGCGAATGGTGTAACCGCCCGCCCGCGCATGCTTGTCCAGCTTAAACACCGGCGCCATGCGGCAGGCCAGCGCAGCGTGCTCGCCCTCGTTGATGAGGTACTTGAGCTCATGGCGATAACGCTCCTGCGTGGTGCGCACGGGAGGTGCCGCCAGGCGCTCGAGAAGCGCGCTAGCCCTCCTCATACGTGTCCTCCACGACCCTACCGCCGTCTTGCACATAAAAACACTTCATGCCGTACTGTTTGCCGCCGTCGGTCACATAGTAGTCAAACGCATCTTGCGTATAGCCGTCGGAGTTGGTGGCGCGCACGCGCACAAAATACTGGCCGGCATCGGGCGCATCGCACGTTACCTCCGGCAGCAGCACGTCCTCGGCCTTAAAGACCACGTCGCTTATGGCATAGTCGCGCGCAAGCTCCACGGTATAGCGAATATCGCGCGCCTTAAAGTCGTAGGACGCATCCCAGTTGATGCGCAGCTTACCGTTATCGATCTGTGGCACGCCAATGTAGAACGGCATGGGCTTTTTATAGCTCTCGCGAAAGCTCTTATAGTTCTCCTCGATCTCGGAAGGAATCGCCGCGGCGATCTGCTCGTATTGGTCCTTGGTGACAGGCAGATGGTCGATATCGGGCGAAGCAAAGACCAGCGATTCAGTAACCTCGCGGTAGTGCTTGATCATCTTGGTCAGGCGAGTCTCGGTCAAATACGAGCGCAAGTCCTTGACGGCACGGTCGAGTTCGCTGCGGAACGACTTGCTGCGCAACGCACGGTTAAACAGCACATTGCCCCAGTAGTTGCTCACGCCGCGCTCCCAGCTCGCGTAGTCCGAAAACCCGGTAAGAGAAAGCTCCAGCTTACGCAGCATGCCGTCGTTATCCCAATCCAAAAAGTACCAGGTATTTGAGTTGAGAGGGCTGTACAGATAGCAGTTACGGTTCTGCGTATCGCAGTTGCCCGTCAGGATCTGAAACGCCAGCCAATAGACCAGATTCTCGGTATCAAAGTAGGTGCCGAGCACGTCGTCGATCTTTTGCGATTCGTCGTTGAGCGCATCGAGCATCTCGATGAGCTTGGTGTGGTCCGAATCGCCCTTAATCTCGAGCATGCCCTCAAAGTTTGCCTGGTTGTAGTCGGGGTCGTCAGCAAGCTTAATGGTGTCCTCGCAGCGATGGAAATCGAAGCTGTTCACCTTGTACAGATGCCCGTTCTTATCCAGGCCATGTGCCTTAAGCGCCGTCTTGTTGAGCTGCTCCACCTGTGTAAACAGGCCGTAGTCCTGAAAGGTATCGTTGGACTTTTCGGTCTGGTCGCACACCCACAGATGCACAAACTGCGTGCGCAGGCCCATCATCTGGGGAATCCCGCGAATAAGGTCGTAGGCCATCTTGTTGCGAAAACGCATACCCTCGTCCATGTGCTTGTTGAGCGCAATCGCGCGCTGTTGGCGCCAGGTACCCTTGCCCTTTTTGAGCTCCACCTTGTAATTCTTTTGCGAGTTGTTGCTCGATGTCTGACCGCGCACCTGCACGGTGGCATTGGGTGCTTCCTCGCCATAGCCAACCTCGCCAGCCTCCGGGCCCTCTTCGTCGCCCGGCTGCAACAGGCCCATAACCTGATAGCGCGTCACGCCCATGTCGGCATAGTCATACACCGAGTACGTGTTGATCTCGGCCCAGCTGTGGTCGGTGTTCTCGGAGCTGTTGCCGCGCGAGACCGTCAGGTACATGGTCACAATGCCCGAGTCGTCGTAGACCTCGTAGAGCTCGTCCTTGTCGCGCAGGTGTTTGGCCTTATTCGAGGCCTCAGCCTTTTTAATCTTGTCCTGCTTTTTGACCTTTTTAGTCGAGGATTCGTCCTGAGACGAACAGCCCGAAAGCAACAGCGCGCCGGCAGCCGCCTCGATCAGGCAGCGGCGAGACATCAACTTATCGATCATCAGAACCTCCCCAATGTTTTTGATACAGGCGAACCACCATACGTTCAAACGCACTGCGCGGCTCACCGCCCGCGCGCTTGTCCTCGTAGCATTGCTCAACACGGTCGAGCACCCGGCCAAGTTCGGTAAACCAGCCCGTCTTGTCGGTCGCCACAATGGGCTGCTGGCTCAGGATACGATACGGCAAGTTGGCGGTATAGGTATCGAGCCGCAGCAGCGCCACGATAAAAAACACCGCCGCACCCAACAAAAAGCCAAAGCCGTAAAACTGCTGCGGCAAAAGCAACGACACGGCAGTCGCCAGCCCGGCCACACCGGCAAACAACCCCGAGGCCAACACGGCCCCCTTGTAGTCGGTAAAGTAAAGCAAGATGAGCATCACCGTATTGCCCACGGCATACAGGCCATAGCCCACGCACAGCGCGCGAAAATACCCATGCATCAGGTTGTTAAAGCCCAGCGGCAGGGCCGAGAGCACCGTGGTCTCGAGCGAGATGACCGCCGCGGTCACAAACAACTGTTTGAGCGCGCAAAAGCGCAGTTCGCTGTTGAGCGTGGAGAGCATCCCCTCCTCTGCCACCACAATGTCGCCCACCACGCCGCCGTCGTTGAACAGGCTGTAGTAGTCGCGATAGCGCGGATAGAAATTGACCTCGACCGAGACCACAAAGTTGACGGTCGTGACCAGGATCGTCAAAAACGCGATGAGCGCCGGCACATCGTAGTAGGGCGCGCCATAAAACAAGCCCTTGACCTGCACGCCAATGGGACCGGCCCAAATAATCACCAGGTGCGCAAAGAGTCCCAGATTGGTTAACAGACCCGTGAGCGCCAGCGGCATAAACTGATCGAGCCACTGCAAAAAGGGCCAGGGGCTGCGGTCGCTCTGAGGAAAATACCGGTACAGCAGTACCACGTCCCAGGCGAGCATGACGCCGTAGCCCAGAGCAATTGACGCCAACAGGCCCTCGACCGGCGGCAGTCCCAGCGCCAGCGCGGCCAGGGCGCACAGGCACGCCACGCCAATGGCGGCCGCAAAGCTGCAAAGGATGCCGCGGTAATCCTTGATGGCCGTGAGGTAACTCATGCCGTTCCAGTTGACGATCATAATGTTGAACAGCCACAGGCACAGCAGCCCCTGCAGCAGCGTGGCGCCCGAGAACAGCAAAAAGACGCCGTAGAGCACCGTGCCCGCAACGAGCATGATGGTATTAGATCCCCAAAACGAAGGCAGGATCTCATCCTCGCGCTCGGCAAACAACATATCGGCCAAAAAGCGCGTGACCGGCATAGAGAAAAAGCCCGTGAGCAAAAGTGAGGCCAGCAGTGTGTAGGTCACCATGCACACCAGCAGATCCTGGTTGGCACGGCCCACACCCCACAGACCGCACAGCACCAAGATACCCACCTGGAGCAGCACGCCCAACAGCATGGGACCCGTGCACACAATGCCGGCGTAGCCGTAAGCACGCATCGTGGCAAACAGGCCCTTGCGCCTAAACAGGCGCTTGAGCTCAAAACCAATTCCGGCCACCGGCTACTCCCCCTCTCTGGGCAGGTTAAACGCACACGCCGTCTCGTCGTACAGCGCGCGATAGTTGGCGAGCATCTGCTCGTGCAAAAAGTACGTGGCAACGCGACGCTGCCCGCGCTCCCCCATCTCAATGCGACGGGCGCGGCTCACGCACATGCGCTCCATGGCATCGGCCAGGCCCTTGCGATACATGGGCGGCGTCACAAAACCCGCCACGCCAAAGTCGTCGCCCGGGGCGCCTTCGAGCAGCTCACGGCAGCAGCCCACCTCGGTCGTCACGCAGGGACGACGCGCTGCAAGCGACTCCAGCACGCTAAGCGGCTGGCCCTCGGAGATGCTCGTCAAAATGGTAAAGTCGAGCTTTTCCATGTACTCGACCACGTTGACGCGACCGGTAAAGATCAGGTCGCGCACGCCCAGGGTATCGACCAGCGCGTGGCACTCGGCGCCGTACTCTTCGTCGTCCACGCCGCCCATGATGTGCAGGCGAACCTTGGGCAGGCGCTCGTGCAACTCAAAGAAGGCATAGATCATGGTCTTGACGTCCTTGATGGGCGCCAGGCGCACCACAGCGCCAATGTCCACCCAGCCGTCATCGGGCTTTAAGGGAATGTCCTTAAAGCGGTTGAACTGGATGCCGTTGGGGATGACCAGGCATTTGTCCGCATCGCAGCCCATATCGATCTGCGTCTTGCGGGCGTTATGGAACAAACTCGTCACGCGGAATGCGCGGCGGTAGATCTCCTCCGAAAGCAGGTAGAAAAAGCGGATCCAGCGGTCCTTAAACGACGGCACCACCCAATCGGCGCGAATGATCTCTTCCTCGCGCTCGCGGGTGTAGATGCCATGCTCGGTCAGCAGCACCGGCGCATGGTGAACGCTTGAGCCCAGGCAGGCGAGCAGGCCACCGTAGCCGGTCGAGATGGCATGGTACACATCGGCCACCGGCACCTCGCTGCCCAACAGGTAGAGCACGGGCAGCAGCATGGAGCGCATGGTGTGGAATGCATCGGCAAAGGGCGTGTAGGGGTACTCGGCCAGGCACACGTCGCGAAAGATATCCATAAACGTACGGCTCTGCAAAAACGAGAGCGGATGCACGCGACGGCGATGGAAGATATCAAATAACACGTCCCAGTCCGGATTGGAGAGCGACACCAGACGGCGTAGCGCCTCGCGCTCGCGGTCGTTAAAACTGACTTCGTGCTGCTCGCCCGAAAGCCGCAGGGCATCGTCTAGGAACACCTCGTGCACCTCGACCACATTGCCGGGCAGCTCGTAGACAAACTTGCCGCGGTCGGCAGCATGCGCGCCGATCACCCACAGCACAAACTCGTGCTCGGGCATGGCCTGGATATAGCCATGCATCCAGGTAGATACGCCGCCGTGCACATAGGGGTAGCAACCCTCGAGTACCAAGCAGATTCTCATTTATCGCCACCCTCCTTGCGCTCGATCGTCACGGTCTTATCATTTGCCTTGAGCAGATACAGATTGCCCGTAAGGTGCGTCAGTTCGCCACCCGTGACTGCACCCGGCTCGCCGTTGTTGGCGCGGAACATGAGCCACGCCTCATCGTGGAAATTGCCCAGGCTGAGCGTCCAGGCATTCGCGTCTGTATCCACGCTCACCGTCACGGACGAAAAGCGCTGGATGGCACCCGAGCATTCCGAACCGGTCTGGCGACGCAGGTCGGGCGCAGACTTGGTAAGCCACTCCAGATAGTCGGTCAGACCGCCCTTGTAGACCTCCCAGCCCTCCTTAGCGCCGCGATCGGGATCCAGCAGGTCGTCCGGATGCATAAAATGCGTACTCACGTAGTGCATGTTGAGCTCGGACACGGCAGCCAGGCGCATATAGGAATCGTCGACCATGCCGCCCGAAACAATACGTGGCTGCTCCACAATGCCATCGCTCGCCACGCCAAACTCCTGCACATAGGGCAAGTCGGTGCCATCCTCAAAATACGTACTGGCGATGGTCTTAATGCGCGGAACGTCGGTGCCGATAAGCTGACGCGCGCAGGCCGAAAGGATATTCGACGGCGGCACATAGACCGAGCCGTGCGCGTTGGGCAGCACCTCGTCCTGGAAGGCGATAAGCTCGTTGAGCGATGCGACGAGCGTCTCCTTGTTCTTCCACGTCTTGTAGTCGTACAGCGTGCCATAGTCGGTGTCCCAGAGCGCCAGAGGCTGATGGTTGTAGCCGTGAAAGCCCAGCTCTCCACCCATCTGCAGCAGCATGCCGCCAAAGTAGCGGAACTGCGTGGTATCGGCCTGGCGCGCGGGCTCGGTCTGGTTGACCGCGTCCTCGTAGTTTTCGATCATCACGCCGGTATAGCGAATGCCGTATTTTTGCGCGAGCTTTTGCAGATCGGGCCACCAGACCTTGGCATAAAAATCGGCGACGGAAAGCCCGTAGTCGCGCTTGATGTAGGTGCCGTCGCCCGAGGGCACAGGGCTAGGAAAGTCGTCCAAATAGAACACGGCGCTGTTGATGACCGGATAGGCCGTGGCATCACCCAGCAAGCTTATGGCCGAAGCATAGAACCCACGCATGACCTTGTCGTAGATGCCAATGTTGCACACCACGGTGTGACCACTGCCGCAATCGTTAGACCAAATGAGCGGCGTGCCCGCGTCACCGGTCTTTGCCCATAGGTGCGCCGTATCGCGCAATGAAACCGAGAGCGAAGAATCGAAGGGATCCGAGAACTCGTAGCGCTCTCCTCCGCCCAACATAAAGTCCTCGCTCGGAACGATACTTTCGGCTTTCGCATAGTCATATCCGGCCGATTCGATCCCAAGCTTGGAAGCAATAGCCTGCAGGTAGTTCGAGTTATCTGGCGTCATGCCCAGCATGAGTGAGCCGCCCGCACTCACCCAACTCATCAGATCGGTCAGATGCGTACCCAGTCCGTCAAGCGAGGGCATAAGCACAATCACGCGATCAAACGACGTGAGCGATGGGATCGCGTCCGCACCGTCGGTGGCAATATCAACATCGCGATGGGCGATCTTCATGTCCAGCAAAATCTGGTCGAACTGGTCTTTAACGTCGTCGACGCTATCTTGGTCCGAGTCGGTAATGACCAGGCACGTGGGCTTTTGGCCAAAGATTGCCGAGGAGGCCGGCACCGCATCGTTGGCGGCAAGCATCCCCAGCTTATGCTGGCCCGCACTGTACTGCACGCCGGCACGCTCCACCAGCAGCACGGCGGCCATGGCAATAAAGACCGCCCACACCACGAGGAGTCCCATCCAACGAAAGCGCCCTGCACGGTCGCGGATATGTTGCGCCACGCTCATCTGGCCTCCTCCCCGTCGCGCCAAAACGCCAACTTTTCGCGGTTGTCGGCGCTCAAATACACATGTTGCCTGTCAATCGCATCGATCACACGGTGGACCTCGTCACCATCGCGGCGCATCACGGCCAGGCGCAGGCAAAGCATCCAAACCTCCTGCTCCTCGGGCACGTCGAGCACCAGCTGGTCGATCACGGCCTGCGCCTCGTCGATCTGTCCGACATCGGCCAGCGCCGTCGCGTATCGAATGCGCAGCTCAAAAGTGTCTTCGCGCTCGCAGCGACGCGCAAGCAGGCGCGCGTACTGTTGGCGCTGAATCTGAGCCACGCGCCCCTCAGCCAAACCCGAGCCCAAATATTCACCAAGAAAATCGCAGTATTCGTTGAGGTTTTGCGCGCTCGGGTCCGTCTTAAAGGCACGCTCCAGCTGCTGCAGTTTAAGGTCGGACTCCTTGGAGATCTGCGCCACCGCCGTCGCGGCATAGTGCGCCACCTCAACGTCGTCGTTAAGCTTAGCCGCCTGCAGCTGCGCCAGGTACGCGTCGGGCTCCTCGGTGAGCATGGAGAGCATTAGGCGGCGCCGGTATGCCGGGTCGTTGACGATGAGCGCCTCCTCGAGCGGGACCACGCCCGCATCGGCGTCACGGTCGTGCACCAGGATGCTGCGATGCAGGTCGTCGTTGAAGCGCAGCAACTCCGGCGCAGACTCTTTCAGCCCCTCGCCAAACACCGCGCTGCGGACCGATAGCAGAACCACCAGCAACGGGCCCCACAGCGGCACCAGCACTATCACAGCCAGCATGTGCCCGCGCACCGGCAGCAGGCCCAGCTTCATAAGCGTCCACAGCATCAGGCAAACCAGCGCATGAATCAGCAGCAAGACGGCAGCAACGACAAGCGAGATCAAGCGGCACCCCCCTCACCGTCACCGGTGTAAGAGATGTGCTGCAGCAGCGCCACGATGTCCTCGCCGTCGACGGGCTCCACCGCAATCTGCTTTGCACTCAGACGCTCGCGGATAATGGGCAGATCGCACGCCTTTGCCTGGCGCATAAGCAGGTAGAGCACGTCGCCGTCGACCAAGCCCGCCGCGTCGCTCTCGCGGATTGCCGACCCAATTGCGCCCACCAGCTCGCCGACAGGCTCCACGCCCGGTACCACGCGCAGGAGCAAAAAACTCCCCATCTTGCTATCTGCCAGCGCTTGCTCCGCCGCGAGCTCTTGGCCAAAGGCAGCCTGCTTGAGCACGCAAGTACCGTCAACGCAGCGTTTATCCTGCGCCACCGCCTCATAGTCAAAAGCACGGCCCAGCGCGCTTTCGACCAGGCCGCACAAGATGCGGAACAGGTTTTGATAATAGAGGGTCATTTGGTTTTCGGCCGCACAACGCACAAAGATCAACACGGCGGGTGCCCCGTCGCGCTCGATCGTGTATCCAAACATGGGAAGCCCCGGCGTCAGCTCGCGGTTCACCCACAGGTTCGAACGACCCCCGTCGCCCAAAAGAGGTGCAAGCTGCTCAAGTGTGAGCGAGCGTGCGGCATCTTCGGCAATCGCGGGACTTGCTGCCACCAGGCGTGCAAATGCCCCGCCCGAAACATGGTAGATCGCCACCGAATCGTTCTCGAGGATCTCGCCCAGAAGCTCGCAGCACTTGCGATAGATGTCGCGAGGGTTGAGCACATCGAGCTCCTGCGTCACGGCAAAGATCTTGCCAAAGCTGTCGTGGCGACCCACGATCTGGCGCCTGTACGCGCGCTTGTCCTCGATCGCGTCGTGGTAGAGTTGCGTAAGGAACGTATTGCGGTTGCGCACGAGCTCGTTTTGATCGCGCTCCGCCCTAATGGCTTCGCTGTTGCGCAGCTGCACATAGCCGCACACGGCACCCACGACAAAGTACGCAATAAACGGCAGCCAGTTGGACGGCTCGTAAAACAGGCCCTGGAAGGTATAGCCGTACTGAGTAAAGTAGCTCACGGCCAAACCTACCGACGCCAGCAGCGCCGCAACCAGGCCAAAGTCCAAGCCATACAGCGTGCCGATCAGCACCACGTAGAGCAGGCGATAATCGAGCACGTTGAGCTGGGCCGATTGGGAGAACAGATGCTCCAGCACCTCGAACAGAACCCAGGCAGCTGCCGTCTCCAGGCATTTAATAGGCAGCGTGCGCATTTGGATGCGGTCGATGGCGGCGCGCAAGGGGTTGACCTTCTTTGCGCGGCCAGCATCCCAACGCGCTTGAATGGTCGAAAGATCGCGCAGCAAGTCGTAGCGCTGAAACCAGCCATAACGCACGCGAGCGACGTCGCTGGCGGGCAGGGTGTAGCCGGCAGAATCGCCATAAGCAACGGCAAGGTCAGGGAACAGTGCCTTGAGGGCGTCGCCAACCTCACCTGACGTGTGATGGAAGGTATCGGCAACGTCGAGCATCTCAAAGTTACCATCCCAGCTGTCGAAGATACGGCGTACCAGCACCGCAAGCTCCTCGGCACACAGCAGGGGAAACGCCGCATCCTGCGCGCCCTGCAGAGCGACCGATCCGGTTGAGCACGCGTCGAACAGCGGCACCAAAAACGGGTCCTCCAGCGCGGCAGACGCGGTATACAGGAACGGCACGCGCAGAATCTTGGTCTGAACGCCCTCGCGAGCAGCGTAGTAGCAGCACAGGTCGTTGGCTGCGTGCGCGATAATGCCCTTGCCCGTTCGCCCCGCGGCATCGGCGGCGCCCTCGGCACCCGCGGGCCCCGCTACATACAGCAGTTGGACCCGGCGACCCGCGCACGCACGAAAGACCGTGCGCAACAGCTCGATATCGCCCACGGTATCGGTATGCGGGGTAAGGTAATTGGAAAGGTAGACCATGCGGTCGAACTCGTAGGCCTGATCCAGGTGTTGCAGAAGCTCTTTCCACGAGGAATGGGGCGACGACTCGTCGCGGTACGCGTCCTGCGCGGCTACGACCTGCACATGGTCCCCGGGGAACGCCTTGGCACAAAAGTCATCGTCAACATATGCGGTGTTGCCAACAACCAGCACCTCCATGGCGCACCCCTCCCCTAAAATCCACATTTGTCATAGTCAAACATGCGTATTGTACGCTGTCAACGCGAGCTGGAGCGCCTTTAAGGCTGTTTTAAGAACTTTTTTAGAGGATGTGGGAGTGGTAACTCATTCGACTTAGATTCATCGAAGAAATGCTATTCGCTCTGAAAAGGCACATCGCAATCTGCTGACAGCTCTGCAGGGAGAATGGCAGGCAATGTAAGCGCTCCCATGGGCGAAAGTCCAGTAACAACCATCAAATAGCTCTTTGCATGGGCATATGCCATCGAAATAGCATTTGAAAGAAGGTAGTGACGCACCTCGTCATCGGGAGAGTTCATTGGCATTTGCGCTGAAACCGAGATGGATACTGTAACGCCAGCATGCATCTTCTCCTGTGCACCTTCATCTCCGTCAAGGAGGCTGCCAATTACGCACATCTTTAAACTTGCGCGAGCGTCATTACCGTTTTTCCAAAGATGGACATCTTGGTAGCTAACGTCAACTTTTAATTCCATATTATCTGAGGGCGAATCCTCGATATGGAAATCGGAGTCAACGACGAACAAATGAACGACTTGAATCGGAGCAATAAAATCCCCACTCATGCTGCCAAACCTCCGGAAATCATCTCGAGATTCACATGCGAGGACGGACGCTCGTTCCTAAAAGACCATTGCTTACGTAGGGATTCATTGGGCGAGAGAAACGGTAGCTCTTTAGAATAGCTAACGGTAACCTTAGGAACGATATTGATACCTAAAGCGAGCTCGAACCTGGCGATCGTCTTCAGCGTCATATTGGGCTGAGAATTCAACAGCTTCGAAAGCGACTGAAGGCTCACGCCCATACGCTTTGCCAAATCGCTTTTGCTTAAACCCAAATGCTTCATCTCGCGATGAACAATAAACTCGATATCTAGCGCGTGTTCATAAGCGCGTGTTTCGCTAGTTTCAGTCTCGGCGTAAAAATCAGATAAATCTACTTTATTCATTGTGTTCTCCGTTTCGAAAGCCAAGTATAAAAGTCAACGCTCAGATTCCAGAAGTTGACGTGCTATTACGGCTAATCGCTTGGCCCGCTCGATTTCTTTACTGATGTTTCCTGATCCCTGATGTCCTTTAAACCAAAACAATAGAACAATTTTGTCTACGCCCTGACATATGGCATAAATCATCTCTCGATTTGCCCCATCAAACCCTTTTAGTTCATAGAGGCCGATCTTAGAATCAATACATCGTAGCTTTGAGGTCCCACTCGCGACCTTTAACCCATAATCATAGATTTTTGAAATCTGATCGATCATTTTACGGGCAGCAAGCTTCTTTTTAGGGTCTGTCAACATTTTCTGGAATTGAGAGTTGACGGGAGAAGTCGTCAGCTCCCAAAACGGTCGGCCCTTGGGATCCCCATATTCGACAAGATCGTATCCTTCAACCAAAGGCCACCTCCCATTTCTAGATACACTTAACTTATAGGTTAAGTGTATCTATTTAAATAGAAATAACAAGGCATATGCAAGATTACACAGCCCCAAATCGATAAACCATCCAACCAAGTTGGTGCTCACTCCGGAAGCGCGGTGAAAATCCGCGATCGACAGACCAGACCCCGGTTTTGAGCTCCGACGACCCGCGGTTTTGTTAGTTCGGCGGTTTTCGATTTCCCAGCACTTACGGAAAACGCGACAAAACCAAGCACCCTAAAACTGAAGACGCGATAAGAGACCCCTTCGAAAACAACCTTTTGAGCAGATTGACCTAAATCTCTTTGGAGAGAATCGGAGACAACCTACTCAATATCGCTCCGATTAACGTCATAGTCCTTATTAGCTAGTTCTTTACGGTAATAGAGATTTAAGTCCCAGGCTGCAATGCCTGAGGCGGAGAGAACTTGTGCCCAACCCTTTTACAGATATTTTTGTTTTAGTCGACAACAGCCATCCTCGGTCTAAAGAACTGAACAAACCGAGAATTTAAACCGCATGTGATATCAAAACCGTTACCGAGAACAAGAAGCTGATGAGAGATGCGCGAGTTCATTGGATAGACAGCCTTTCAAAGCAGATAGGTTTTTGAATGCGCCAACGAATGCACCATTACAGTTTGGAACATCCGAACAGTCCTATGCTTAGAATCACCAAAGCGCAAACACTAGAGCTTTAACTAACATCCACCCGAAATCGTCAATACGAGACACAGGCGGTCCAATCAATTAAACAAGTGAATTGAAATTAAAGACCTTAGTTGACTCAACAGGGAAAAAACGATCTGATATCGATTTCTCGTCTTCTGCAGCCACATTAGCAACCTCATAGAAACGTCGAACCAAATCACGACGTCGCTTCTGATAAGCCCTGGCAGCCACCGTAGAACGATCGGGTAAATCATAGTCGAAAATATAAAGCCTGCATGTCGAATCTGACAACCTGTCAGCCACTTGTCGCCAAATGTAACCATCGCTTTCTCCCAAGCTGCAGCCATATATACAAATGCTATCGGCTTTAGCTATCAGTTCACTCATCTCAGCGGTTTTCGTATTGCCATAAATTCCGTAGTTCTTTTTTTCTTTAACCCAAAGCTCTTGAAAATCCACCTTAGAGGAATAAACGGAAGATGTAATCTGATCAGAATCTGAAACGCCAAATATAATATTGGTAGCAGTGCCCGCGTCATTGATTTCTCCGTGAAGATGAAGAAGCGTGCCTTGATAAAAGAACTTAGGCGAAGTACCGACAAGCAACTTACCAAAGGGCTGGTCTTTCCCAATCTCATCCCAAAAACGATTGACGGTATTCGTATAGTTTAAAACCAGAACGTGCACAGTCACGTCTTCAGAAGTCGACATCAAAGCGGGGAGCCCTTTTAATGCGTCAACAGCAGTGAGTCTCGTATAGAAGCTGCTAATTGATGCTCGAAATTCCTGAACTGCCTCCTGAGGAAGCTCGACAGGTATACGGCTGGACTCTCTAAATACGTAATCTAAAAACTCATCTTGAATATTCTCAAATGTCCGATGAAATAATTCTTCGTCGTCTTCATAAAACGCCGATGCTCTACCTAGAAGATTTTCCAAATCACACCAAAGTTCAGACGCTCGTTCTGGGCTGAATCCCTCAACTCTTTTTACAAGCTCATCCCTATATTCGTTCTGAACGCCATCTTTAAAATAGCGATTCTTCAAAAAAGAACGGTAATCAGTTGCGAGACCAAGGTTCCGATCAAATCCATTCCCAATGATCCAAAGAAGATTTAGCATTCAATACCGTCCAATTTAATAACAGAAATTTGTTTTACAGCACAGCGCACCATGCAATATAACGCATGAAGGGCTCTACCATCAGCGAGCCCTTCATGCACCATCGGTTCATTCTGAAAATAAAACTGGATGTTAAAGCATGGACATGTACTCCCCCAGCTCCTTCTCCCAATCGGGCATGTGGAAGCCGGCAGCCTCAAGCTTGGACAGGTCGAACGCGGAGTGGACCGGGCGCGGCGTGATGGGACCCGCGGCGTTCGCGTAGTAGTCGGCGGTCGACACCGGCACGGCCTTCTCGCCGTTGCCGTTGGCGGCCTCGAAGACGGCGCGGGCGATGTCCGCCCAGGACTTCACGGCGCCGGAGCCGGTGCAGTCGTAGGTGCCGTAGGGGGCGCGCGTGTCCAGCACGTGGAAGACGGCCTCGGCCATGTCGCGCGTGAAGGTCAGGCGGCCCAGCTGGTCGTCCACGACGGTGACCTGCTCGAGCCCGTCCTCGGGGTCTGCGACGCGGTCGGACAGCCCGTTCATGGTCTTGACGAAGTTGTGGCCCTCGCCGATGACCCAGGAGCTGCGCATGATGTAGTGGCGCGGGCACCCGGCCACGGAGAGGTCCTTCTCGAATGCGATGTCTGCCATAGATCTGTCCCCTCCTACTTGCCCTGTGCACGGTACCTGGCCTCGGTGGCCTCCTTGGCCGGGCGCCACCAGGACTCGTTGGCGACGTTCGTGCGCAGGAAGGGCTCCGGGTCGGCGATGGAGTTGTCGCTGTGGCTCTCGGCGGCGTAGTGCACGATGACGTCGTGGCCCGGGACGATGCGGTCCAACAGCTCGGCGTCGCAGATGTCGCCCAAGACGAGCTCAACGCGGTCGGAGGGCAGCCCGGCGATGTTCTCGGGGTTGCCGGCGTAAGTCAGCTTGTCCAGGACGGTGACGTGGACGTCCGGGTGGTTTTCCACCACGTAGTGCACGAAGTTGCTGCCGATGAAGCCGCAGCCGCCCGTGACGATGATGTTCTTGGGATTGAACATTTCGGGCATGGTCAATCACCTTCCTACACCTCAAAAACTACCGCGCTGAAAATGCTTGCGCAAGCGTAGCGCCAAAACGCCAGTTTAAATAAAGGCAACCTACGTCCAAGAATCAGAGATTCCAAAAACATTCGCGGCTTGCGCCGGTGTATTTACGACATGCGTACCCAAGCTTCGCCCCGACAACCTTGAAGACACGATTGAAAGCATCACGCAGCTCAAACAAGTTGACCCCTGAGTTATATCTCTTCGCCAAATCGATTAGATCCGCAGCGAAACGGAAAGAATGGATACGGATTCTCTAGAACCTCATTAAGGAAAACATAAAGCCAGGAATTCGAATAACAGAGGTGAGCGGTTTGGACAGTCACATCGATAGCGTATATTACGACAAGCCACTCCCAGATAGGACCAGGATCGATATCTGGGAATGCTATGCAAGACACGTTCTGCAGTTTATCGATAGCAACAAATATGGAAATCTAACTTACAGCGACAAGCCAGATCTGATCGATAGGACACGTTCTCTGGGCATCGAGGTGACAGATTCCCAATCACGAGAAAGCAGAGAGGCTGAATCTCTTTACTCGAGGCTCGCATTCATCGATGACCAATCTTGGAGAAAACGCCAAATCGAACGGATCGAACAGTGCGGCGCGCATTATGAAAGCGGGATTCTGTTTGGTCCAAGGGGCACCGATTCGTTCGAGCTGGTTTATGAAGCCCTTAACAAAAAACTGGAGAAACTCAACTCCGACGATTATGAAATCTTTAGAAGAAATGAGCTGTTTGTCAGGTCAACTATTCTTGCTGACGAGGAAATGCTTCGCGAAGCACTCTTGAAAATGAAAATACAATCCCACGATTATTCGCGGCGCTTCGCATCCGTCACCGTCTCGGTGCCAGGACACAATTACGTGTTCGACATCGATGCATCCACATACAAATCTCTTGAATTCGGAAGTAGCGAGCAGTTTCGCATTGCCGATAGTGCGCGGCGGGAAGTAATACGCGCGGAGTTGAGCTGAGGCAAGCACGGCCGCATAAAATAAGAGCTCCTATACCTCCGCGCTTGCAAAACCATTCACAATGCAATCAGAACCACCCTTAAAAAGGGTGGTTTGCTCTTAGGGTATAACCCACGGGCC
>UQLJ01000010.1:0-73647 GCA_900541825.1 uncultured Collinsella sp. | reverse complement strand
GGCATGACCAGAAGGTCTATGCCTTGCCTTTTTCATGCCAACTTGTTCGCTCTGGGTGGCGCTCGCTGGCTTTGCCAAAACATCGATGGCTACGCGGTCCAGGAGGCGGCGAAGTGTTTGGTGTCTCGCTGGTCCTCGGCTGCGCCTGCGGGATCGCTCGACTACCAAACACCTCGCCGCCGGCCGGGCCCCGTCGTCCAAAAATCACCCGTAAAGGCGCGTTTATCTAATTTAATCTATCCCTTAAGGAATGCTGCTCGTTGGCGTTGTCTGGGCATTGATGGCTACGTGGTTCAAGAGGCGGCGGTGCTGTTGCTTGAATTTTTGCAGTTAAAGAGGCTCGTTTCCCTAGGTTGGGGAAACGAGCCTCTTTTTGTCTCTGGGCTTGTGGATTGGTGAAGGCAGAATGCTCTGGCGGCTATTTTGAGTTCTTGAGGCGGCGTGTGGCTGTGGCGGTTATTCCGAGTCCTGCGACGGCGATTCCTGCAAGTGCGATTGCGCTCGGCGTTGTGTCGCCTGTGTTTGCGAGCTTGCCGGCGGTCGTATTCGCTTGTTTGCCGTTGCCCGTGTTCGCCTGCTTGGAGGAGCTCGGTGCGGTGTCTTTGCCGGTCGCGGGCGAGCTGGCGGGCTGTGTCGTCTCGGCCGGTTGCGTCGAGCCGGAGGGAGGCGTCGTCTCGGTGGGTTTCGTTATCTCGGGCGAGGTGGCCTTGTCTGCTGCGGCTTTCGCCTCTTCGTATGCCTTGCAGGCGTCGTCATAGGCCGCCTGCGCCTTTTTCAAATCGTCGGTGAGCGCATTTCGCTTGGCTATGTCCTCGTCGATGTGGGCTTTGGCTTCCTCCGCCGCACTTTCGAAATGCTCAACCTGTCCTTCCTGGATCTCGAGCCTACGCCGATAGCTGTCAAGGTCCGATTTGCAAGATTTTTCTTGCCTTTCTGCCGACATGATCTCCGAACGCAACTGTTGAGCAGCTGCGTAATCTCCGTTGTCGTATGCCTTTTTTAATTCTGCCTGAAGCTTGCTTACCCGGTTGTGGGCCTCATCGTATTTGGCTTGGGCTGCATCGACGTTCGCTTGCATGGCGGGAAGGGGTTCCCTCCATTTGGCGGCTTCCGCCACTATCATGTCGTAGAGTTCTTGAAATGCGGCAATGTCATCATCGATTTCCGCAAGTTTCTCGGGACTTGCGGCGGCTTTTGCGGCTTCGAGGTTTTTGAGCGCTTCCTGCATGGCTGCATACGCTTTTTCTTTTTCGGTGGCCGCGTCTTCCGTCTGCAAGGCGACCGCACCGACGGGGGAGCTGGTTTCTGCCGCGATCGCCGTTGCGGGGACAATTCCCGCGGCAAGTGCCACGGAAAGGGCGATGCCCATGGTTGCTCGTCTTGCTCGTCTTGCTCTTCTTGCGAGAATGTCGTTCATCTCGGCACCTCATTTCAAGGGTCGGCGGCTCAACTTGGTAGCACTAAGGTAAGTATATCAGGCGGTTTACCTGCTCTTGAATCTCGCCAGAAATAACGAGCTGTTTACTCGTCTTTTGGGACGACAGTACTATCATGATTCGGATTGAGTGTGAATGATGATAGGGAGCGCCTATACATGATTGAGCTGCTCAGGCGTTTTGGTGGTAAGTTTCGCCGGTATATGGTGATTGGCCCTGCGTGTAAGCTGATCGAAGTGATCTTTGACCTGCTGACGCCGCTGGTGATTGCCCAGATGATCGATAAGGGTATTGGCGCACACGATGTCAACGCCGTCGTCCACTACGGTATGCTGCTTGGCGCCATGGCTGTGATCGGCATCTCGTTTACGCTCGTCTGCCAAAAGATGGCGGCGCTCACCTCGCAGGGCATGGGCACCGATATCCGCGGTGCGCTCTACCAGCACATCAACAAGTTGAGCTATGCCGAACTCGACCGCTTTGGCACGCCGTCGCTTATCACCCGCATCACCAACGACGTCAACCAGGTGCAGCTCGCTGTGGCGCTGGGCGTACGCATGCTCATCCGCTGGCCCTTCTTGGCGGTGGGTTCTATGTGCGCGGCCCTTGCCATCGACCTTAAGCTCGGCATGATCTTCTTGATCTGCACGCCCGCTATCGGCCTGGTGTTTTGGTTTGTCATGGCGCGCTGTATCCCGTACTACAGGCAGCTGCAGGCAAAGCTCGACCGCATTGCGCTTATCTGCCGCGAGGGCCTTTCGGGCGCCCGCGTGGTCCGCGCCTTTGTGCGCGAGGACCACGAGCGCGAGCGCTTTGCCCAAGCTGCCGATGACCAGGCCAATACTGCCATCGCGGTGGGCAAGCTCTCGTCGATCCTTAACCCCGTCACGTTTTTGGTGATGAACCTGGGCGTGTGCGCCATCCTGTGGGTGGGCGGCATCCAGGTCAACGTGGGCGAGCTCACGCAGGGCCAGGTCATGGCGTTCGTCAACTACATGACGCAGACCCTGACCTCCATCGTGTATGTCGCCAACCTGGTCGTGGTCTTTACCAAGGCGAGCGCCAGCGCGTCGCGCATCAACGAGGTGCTCAATTGCGAGCCGAGCATCACCGACGAGAACAACGAACCGGTCGCACTGCCCGAGCCGGGCAATGTCGCTCCAGTCCCCGCGCTGAGCTTGAGCCATGCGAGCTTTTCGTTTGGCGCGGGCGCGGCAAATGCCGTGAGCAATGTGACCCTGGAATTGCCGATGGGCAAAACGCTCGGCATTATCGGTGGCACGGGTAGCGGCAAGTCCACGCTCGTCTCGCTTATCCCGCGCCTGTACGATGCGAGCACCGGCAGCGTGAGTGTGATGGGCGCCGACGTGCGCACCTGGCCGCTCGACCAGCTGCGCCGTGTGGTCGCGACCGTTCCACAGCGTGCGTCGCTGGTGAGCGGCACCATCCGCAGCAACCTGACTTGGCGCGACGAGGCTGCGACCGACGAGGATCTCTGGGCGGCGCTCGACATGGCGCAGGCGAGCGAGTTCGTGCGCAACAAGCCGCAGGGGCTCGATACCCCGGTCGAGGCGGGCGGTAAGAACTTCAGCGGTGGCCAACGCCAGCGCCTGACCATCGCGCGCGCCCTGGTGGGCTCGCCTCAGATATTGATCATGGACGATTCTGCCTCGGCGCTCGACTTTAAGACCGACGCGGCGCTTCGCCATGCCATTCGCGAACGAAGCATGCGCGGTGCCGCCGAGGGCGGGCTGCCACTGACCACGGTGATTGTGAGTCAGCGCGTCTCGACCGTGCGCGACGCCGATATGATCTGCGTACTCGACCACGGATCGGTTGCGGGTCTGGGCACGCATGATGAGCTGTACGCGACCTGCCAGCTCTATCGCGAGATTTGCCAGTCGCAGCTTCGCCGCGAGGAGCTCGAGGGTCAGCAGGGGAGTACGGCGCCCGCGCCCGCCCCAGGCGCCCCGACCGTCCCCACATCCGTCTGCGCAAAGGAGGGCTGCTAAATGAATCCGTACACTTCCTCCGGTTCGGTCGCCACGATGACGGCCAACGTGTCCGGCAACGATAGCCTCAACGACCTGGGAGACGGTCCGCGCCAGCCCGGCGATCCCGAGCGCTATCCCGTGGGTGCGGTGACCCGCCGCCTGCTGGGCTATGTCCGTCCGCACCGCGTCTCGTTTGCGGCATCGTTTTTGAGTGCCGCCGTCTCGGTGATTCTGCAGCTCTACACGCCCATTCTCATTGGCGAGGGCATCGACCTTATCGTCGCCGCCGGGCAGGTGGACTTCGATGCGCTGCTGCCGCTCGTTACCAAGCTCGCGATTGTCGTCGTAGGTGCTGCGGCCTTCCAGTGGCTGCAGGGCTATTGCGTCAACCGTCTGTCCTACGAGACGGTGCGCGACATGCGCGTGGAGGCGAGCGACAAGCTCAGTCGCATGCCGCTCAGCTTTATCGACGGCCATGCCCACGGCGACCTCATGAGCCGCGTGGTCAACGACGTCGACCAGGTGGGCGACGGTCTGCTGCAGGGCTTTACGCAGCTCTTCACCGGTGTTATTACCATCGTTGGCACGCTCGCGTTTATGCTCTCCATTAACCTGACCATGACGCTCGTGGTGGTACTCGTCACGCCGCTTTCCATTTTTGCAGCCGGTGCTATTGCCAAGCTTTCCAACAAAAGCTTTACGGCGCAGCAGCGTATTCAGGGTCAGCTTGGTGGTCATATCGAGGAGTATGTGGGCGAGCAAAAGCTTGTCGACGCCTTTGCCTATGGCTCGAACGCTCAGCAGCGCTTCGATGCCCTCAATGCTGAGCTCTACACCGCGGGCGAGTGCGCGCAGTTTATGGGTTCGCTCTCCAACCCCGGCACGCGCTTTATCAATAACATCATCTATGCCGTGGTCGCTGTGATCGGCTGTGTGGGCGTGATCACGGGCGTGCCCACGGCGCTTACGGTGGGCGGCGTGCAGATCTTCCTGTCCTACGCCAACCAGTACACCAAGCCGTTCAACGAGGTCACCAACGTCATTACGCAGATCCAGACCGCGTACGCCTCGGCGCGCCGCATGTTTGCGCTGCTCGATGCGCGCGAGCAGGAGCCCGACGCGTCGGACGCTGTAGAGCTTGCCGCCCCGCAGGGCGAGGTGACTTTTGAACACGTGGACTTTAGCTACGTGCCCGACCGCAAACTGCTGCAGGACATCTGCATCGAGGCCAAGCCCGGCATGCGCTTTGCCCTGGTCGGCCCCACGGGCTGCGGCAAGACGACGCTCATCAACCTGCTGCTGCGCTTTTACGATATCGATGCCGGTCGCATTGCGGTCGATGGCCGTTCCTCGCGTGACTACACGCGCGCAAGCCTGCGCCGCGCCTTTGGCATGGTGCTGCAGGACACTTGGCTGTTCGAGGGCACGGTGGCGGACAACATCGCTTACGGTTGCCCAGGAGCTACGCGCGAGCAGGTTGTCGAAGCCGCCAAGCGCGCTCATGCGCATAAGTTTATCGTGCAGCTGCCAGGCGGCTACGATACGGTCATCGGCGAGGACGGCGGCACGTTTAGCCAAGGTCAAAAACAGCTGCTGTGCATTGCGCGCGTCATGCTCACCGACCCGGCTATCTTGCTGCTGGACGAGGCGACCTCGAGTATCGACACGCGCACCGAGCTGCAAGTGCAGGCGGCATTCGACGAGCTCATGGCCGGTCGCACAAGCTTTGTCGTGGCGCACCGCCTGAGCACCGTCCGCAACGCCGACTGCATTCTGGTGATGCGCGACGGGCAGATTATCGAGCGCGGCACGCACGACGAGCTGCTAGCGGCAGGCGGCTTCTACGCCGAACTCTATCGCAGCCAGTTTGCCCAGTGAGCAAGCCCGTGGGGCAAATTAATCAATCGACAGACGGTGGTTTACATCTGTCACGTTAGTACTAAGATAGTCATCTAATAAATTGCATTAGTGGCTTTAGTTTTGGGGGATACGAGGCAACGTGACTATGACGTGCTCTTTGGTGGTTAACAGCAAGAGCGGTAATACCAGGATGGTTTCGGGCGCGATCAAGCGCGCTCTGCAGGCTGCGGGTGTTGAGTTTGTCCATGCCGCGGCGTTGAGCGACGATGCGGATGCAGATCAGGTTGCGCTCGAGGCGCAGGGCGCCTGCGCGGCCGACACGGTGCTCGTCGGTTTTTGGTGCGACAAGGGCGCGTGCACGCCTTCGGTCGCGACGTTGCTCTCCGCCTTGCACGGCAAGCGCGTCTTCCTGTTTGGCACCTGCGGTTTTGGCGCCGACCAGAGCTATTACCAGCAGATTATTGATCGCGTAACTTCTAATTTGGCTGGGGATGCCGAGCTTGCGGGCTGGGCGATGTGCCAGGGCAAGATGGGCCCCGCGGTCAAGCAGCGCTACGAGGCCATGCTCGAGCAAGATCCCGACAACGCCCGATTTAAGATGCTGCTCGACAACTGGGTTGCCGCGAAGGACCATCCCACCAAGGAAGATCTGGACAACATGGCTGCAGCCGCCAAAAAGGCCGTTTTGGGCGAGTAGACCGTCGCTTGCGGTGCCGCGCGTTCAATCGTACAAACGTGAAAGCCTCGAGATTCTCGAGGCTTTTTTCTTGACACTTGTGGACGCAACCGTGGCAAGCGTTTGGGGCGATATTTTCCATCACCCCGATGACGAGGCCGTCCTGGATGACACGCTCTCATGCGTTCGCTGGATGTATTCAGAGTGGGGCGGACTTTCCGGATGGATGGGGTTTCGGAAAGTGCGTCCCAGAATTCGCCTTTGGAATGGGATGTAGTTTCCGGTTGGGGGCTCTGGTGGAAAATGCGACCCGGAATTTGCAATCGGAGTGGGATGCAGTTTCCCAACGGGGCCGTAAGTGGAAACCGCATCCCATTCCGGACATGAATTCCGGGACACACTTTCCGAATACAAAGAAGGCCACATGACGTGGCCTTCAACTTATATATGTTCAGCAGGTGTCCCCATGACAAGCCGCGCTTCAACACCGAGGCGTCTGCCCGGCGGCGCGGAACGTAAGGTTCATCGCGAGTTCCGCACGAGCCGGAGAGCACTTAATGTGCTCTCCGTGCGAGCAGGACTGTCCGAGCAGGGAACCTTACGTTCCGCGCCGCCGGGCAGACGAACCAGTTAAGACGCGCCGCTACTTGATCTTGGTCGTACCCGGTGCCAAGTTGGGGTCGGTCTCGTTGGCCTCGGTCTGGAAGTGCTCGGTGTACACATTCTTGCCGTCACGGAACATCTCGTAGTACTGCATCTTGGCGTAATCCTCGCGCGCCTTGGTGGCGGCTGCGGCGGCGTCGTCGTCACCGGTGACGTTGGAGGAGAGCGCCCAGCGCAGGCTGGCGTCCTCGTAGCCCACGGAGTTGATAGCGGGCAGCGACTCGCGCAGCGTCATGTGCGCTTTCTGGTAGTCGGTCAGCGGTGCGCCGATCAGCTGCATAAGCTGCGTGGACAGGTAGTTGGTGGACAGGTCGTCGACCTCGCTCGTCTGGTCGCAGCCGGCAACGTCGTAGTTGGCCCAGATGATGTAGTCGGTCTGCCACAGACGCTCCTGATGCGTAGCGTCGTCCTCGTCGGTAAACCACTTGTCGTTGAACTTGGACGGGAAGAACGGCTGATGGTCGCCCCAGAACACCACGACCACCTTGCGATCGAGTTTACTCAGGGCATTGAGGAAGTAACGCAGCGCCTGGTCGGACTGCTCAATGCACGAGACGTACTCGTCGACATCGGACAGCGTGCCGTCCTCGATGGTCTTGGCGTCCAGATCGGTCGTGTCGATATTCAGGTGCATCTGCTTGTCGACCGGCACCAGACCCGTATCGTAGCCCGAGTGGTTCTGCATGGTCACGTCGAAGATAAACTGCGGATCGGCGTTCTGGTCGAGCAGCTCAAGAATCTTGTCGTAGGTAGCCTGGTCGGTCACCATGTCGCGCAGGGTGTCGGCTCCCTGGAAGTCGTTGATGGACAGGAACTGGTCAAAGCCAAAGTCCTTGTAGACGTTCTCGCGGTTCCAGTTGGTTGCGTGGTTGGGGTGCATGGCCGTGGTGGTGTAGCCGAGCGACTTGAACTGTTCTGCCAGGTTCCCGGTCGTTTCCATGTTGTAGATGGTGTAGGGGTACACGCCCGAGCCCAGGTTGGCCATGGAGTTGCCGGTCATAAACTCAAACTCGGTATTGGCGGTACCGCCGCCGTAGGCGCTCACATAGAGCTTGCCGCGGCTGAGGCAGTTGGACAGGTTCTTAAAGTACTGCGGGCCCTCGTAGCCGGCGCGCATGTTCTGGTAGATGGACAGGTCCGAGAAGGTCTCGTTCATGATGGCGATGACCGTGGGCTTCTCGCTGTCGAACTGCTCCTTTGCGGCGGTGCGCTCGTCACTCTTGGCGGCCTCGGACTTGTCGTAGGCCTTGGCGTACTTTTTGAGCGTGGCCTTGGCATCGTCGACGGAGTAGTCGGCGGGTTTGGGCGGCTTGATGGACTGCGCTGCGCTAATAAAGGCGGGCAGGTAGCCCTCGCGCCAGTAGCTCTCGAGCGGACGCCAGGTGTAGACGGTGATGCCGAGGGTGTTGTAGTAGTTGATAAGCGTGGCGTGCGCGGTCACGCCGCCCAGGCACAGCACGGCGACGAGCAGGTTGGTGAGCAGCATGCGCTTGGCATTGACGGCGCCCTTCTGACGGTGCGGCGCCACCAGGCCGGCGTACTCGCATAGCAGCATGGCGATGGCGGTAAAGCCCATGGACAGCACGCAGAACAGCGAGATTGAGAAGGTGTAGCCGTTGCCGGCGACCGCGGCGGCGGTGGAGATGGCCGAAAGGTCACCCGGCTGGATGGGCATGGATTTAAACGTGATGACGAAGAACTCGGCAATGCCCAGGACAAAGAGGGCAAAGGCCAGGACGGCGGGAGCTGCGCCGTGGCGCTGGAATAGGAAGAACAGGCCGACCATGAGCGTGGTGATGATGGCCCACTCGAGCAGGATGCACAGGGGGTAGACCCAGGTAAAGTCGTGGTTGGACGAGACCTCCATGCCCAGCAGCGCAAAGACGCCGGCGAGCAGCAGGCACAAGACGGCGGCGACGAGCGGTTTGCCCACAAAGGCGCTGCGCAGGCGAGCGAGCTTGCCGGTGGGGGCGGGGGCATCGGTGGCAGCGAACGCAAAGACGCGCGGGGCGATGCGGTCGCGGGCGATGCTGGCCCAGGCGCAACCGGTGAGGATGGCATTGGTCAGGATGAGCATCACAAAGGCGAGCGGCTCGTTTTGGGCGACGAGGCCAATGGCGCCCCAAATGGTCAAAAAAACCTGGAACAGGCCGAAGGCGACGCTCCAGGCGAAGGCGCCCTTGGTGACGGTGCCCGACTGAGCGCGAATGGCCTTGGCCTCGCGCAAAACAAGGTAGACGGTCGCCGCAAGACCGACGAGCGAGATGGCGGCAGCGAACATGCTGAGACTCCTCACAAACTAAAACCTACGAAAGCGGGGGTTTACCCGATTGTTACCTAAATATGCGCTGCAATTGGTGGCTGCGCACAACAACCAGCCATATTAACGCGCACGTGTGGCGGTGTGGCGCAATGTAGTGGCGACCTGCGCGATAATGGACGGGAATTACACGGAAACGTAAAGGCTTCTTAAAGAATTGGCGAGGGTAGGGCGATGAACGAGCAGGTTTGCAAGGCGGACATGGGTGGCGACGGAGCTGCGGGCGTGGATACGAACGGCTATCCGGTCGAGACTACGGGCAATGCGGTGCTGGACACGTTGGAGCGCCGTTCCTCCACGCGTGCCTTCGCGCGTGATGACGACGACCGCCCCGTGGCGGTGACCGACGAGCAGCGGGCGGCAATCTTGCATGCGGCGAGTCGCGCGCCGTCGGCGGGCGCCATGATGATGTATTCCATCGTGAGCATCCGCGAGCAAGCTACGCTCGACCGCCTGGCCGACCTGTGCGACCATCAGCCCATGATTGCCAAGGCGCCCTGGGCACTCATATTTGTGGTCGATTATGCAAAGTGGATCGATCTGTTTGAGCACGTGGGCTGCTTTGAGCCCGAGTTTGTCGAGCGTACGGGCAAGGCGCCCCGCCGCGCGCCGGGTTTGGGCGACTTTGCCATCGCGGCCCAGGACGCCGTGATCGCCGCGCAAAACGCCGTGGTTGCCGCCGAGGCTCTGGGCTTGGGGAGCTGCTATATCGGTGATATCGTCGAGAATGCCGAGGAAGTGGCCGAGCTGCTGGATCTGCCTCCGTATACCATGCCGCTGTCGATGCTCATCATCGGCACGCCCCGCAAGGAGCGCCCGGCTATTGCGCATCCCGTGGTGAACCTGGTGCACGAGGAGCGCTACTGCCGCGCCGATGCTGCGACCATGGACGCGCAGGTGGCCGAGATGGACGCGATGTTTCGCCCGCATGCCCGCGAGGTGGGCGAGCGCGTCGTGGACATCTATACCCGCAAGCACACGAGTCCCTTTATGGCCGAGATGAGCCGCTCCATGGAGTGGTGGTTCAAAAACTGGCTCGGAAAATGACAGATGAGGCAAAGGGACAGTCCCTTTGTCGCATTCCATATCGCCGTAGTGGCCTAAAGGCCGTATAAATGTTTATCTAGCTGGGAAAACGGTGCCGTGCAAGCGCAGGTCGATTACCTATAATCCCTTCGAACATTAAAGTTGGGAGGAAACCGGCTTATGGAACAAAAGGCCAAGGAGGCAGCCTCGCACGCTGCGATTCCTGTGAGCATCTCGGCGATGCTCGTCACGCTGGGCGTGGTGTACGGCGATATCGGCACCAGCCCTATGTATGTAACCAAGGCGCTCGTTGCCGGCAACGGCGGCATCGGAAGTGTGACGGAGGAGTTCGTGCTTGGCGCGCTCTCCCTTGTCGTGTGGACGGTCACGCTGCTGACCACCATCAAGTATGTGCTCATCTCGCTGCGCGCCGATAACCATGGTGAGGGCGGCATCTTTGCCCTGTACAGTCTGGTCAAGCGCTGCGGCAAGTGGCTTATCATCCCCGCCATGCTGGGTGGCGCCGCGCTGCTCGCCGACGGCATCCTGACACCTGCCGTTACCGTTACCACGGCCATCGAGGGCCTGCGCACCATCCCGGCGGTCCATGCCGTGCTGGGCGATGACCAGGGTCGCGTCGTCGCCATTACGCTCGCCATCATCATCGTGCTCTTCTTGGTACAGCGCATCGGTACGGCCAAGATCGGTCACGCCTTTGGCCCCATCATGACGCTGTGGTTCCTGTTCCTGGGCGGCACGGGTCTGTTCTTTGTCTTCCAGCACCCCGCCGTGCTGCTGTGTCTCAACCCGGTTCGCGGCATCGCCTTTTTGCTGAGCCCCAACAACCACGCGGGCATCATGATTCTGGGCAGTTGCTTCCTCGCCACCACCGGTGCCGAGGCGCTCTACTCCGACATGGGCCACGTCGGCCGCGGCAACATCTACGCTACCTGGCCGTTCGTTAAGTGCTGCCTGCTGCTTTCCTATATGGGCCAGGGCGCTTGGCTTATGAACAACGCTGCCAACCCCGAGCTCATGGGCATTGCCGACCTCAACCCGTTCTACCAGATGCTCGCCCCGGGCCTGCGTCCCTTTGCCGTAGGCCTTTCCACCGTTGCGGCCATCATTGCCTCGCAGGCGCTCATCACCGGCGCATTCTCGCTGGTGTCCGAGGCCAGCCGTCTGGACCTCATGCCGCACATGCAGGTCTTCTACCCTGCCGAGACCAAGGGCCAGCTCTACATCCCCATGGTCAACAACGTCATGCTTGTCGGCTGCGTCATCGTGGTGCTGCTGTTCCAGAACTCGGCGCATATGGAAGCCGCGTACGGCCTTGCCATTACGCTGACTATGATGTGCACCACGCTGCTGCTCTTCTTCTACCTGCACGAGGAGCGCAAGCTCAAGGTTGCTCCGTGGATCTTCGCGGCCTTCTTCCTTTTGCTCGAAGGCTTCTTCTTCGTGAGCTCGCTCACCAAGTTCTTCCACGGCGGCTATTTCACCATCCTCATGGCTGCACTCATCATGGGCATTATGGTGTGCTGGTACAACGGCACGGCGGTCGAGCAGCGCCAGTTTACGCTGCTGCCGCTGCGCAGCTACCTGCCGCAGCTCAAGCGCCTGCGCGACGACGACCGTTACGAGCGCATGAGTGACAACGTCGTGTACCTGACCAAGGACACCCATACCGACTACATCGACCGCGATATCGTCTATTCGATCTTGGACAAGCATCCCAAGCGTGCCCGCGCCTGGTGGTTCGTGAATGTCGAGACCATGGACGAACCGCACACCTTTGCCTATTCGGTCGAGACGTTCGGCACCGACTACGTGTTCCGCGTGCACCTGTACCTGGGCTACAAGATCAACCAGCGCGTCAATGCCTACCTGCGTCAGGTTGTTCAGGACCTGGCTGCCACCGGCGAGCTGCCGCCGCAGACGCATGACTACTCGGTCTACAAGGATCCGGGTAACATCGGCACGTTCAAGTTCGTCCTGATCCGTAAGCTTCTGGCGCCCGAAAGCGATGTGGAGCCCAGCGAGCGTACGGCCATCACGCTCAAGTACATCATTCGCCGCGCCGCCGGCACGCCCGCGCGTTGGTACGGCCTGGAGAACTCCAACGTGAGCTTTGAGTACGTGCCGCTGTTCACCAAGTTCAAGGCCGTGAACAAGATGCAACGCCTGGCTCCCAACGAGCGGCCGTAGACGTCGGCGGCTACACGGAGTTGGTTTTTGATGGATAAGTATGAGGCCGGGGAGGTAAACATGGATACAAAGGCGCTCGATGGCCGTGAGGCGGTGGTCGAAATGGTGCGTGAGGCGCGCGTCGACGCCGCCGAAGATCGGTTCTTTACGAATCGTGCCAACATGGACATGGCCGACCGCGTGATCTCGATCGTGGCACTGGTATTTGGAGCGGTGTGCGTGTGTGCCCTGCTCGCGCACGTGCTGTTTGTCTAGCGACCGCCGGTTGCAAAGGCTATACACTTGGAACCACCACAAGGGAAACCACCACAAAGGTGCCTGTCCCTTTGTGGTGGTTTTTGTTTTTGAGAGAGGGGCGGGGCGCTGATGGACGTCCGTACGGACGGCGATATTGCCGATAGCTTTTGGTGGCGGCGCACAACGCTGACGCGCCGCACTCCTCTGTATGACGCCTGCGTATCAGTGGGGCTGCTGGTCGCGGCGACGATTGTGGGCGCGCTGCTCGACCATCCGGGTCTCGCGCCGAGCATCATGATCGTCTATGTGTTCGCCGTTCAGCTGTGCGCATTCTTTACCTGGAGTCGCCTGTATTGCTTGCTGAGCTCGGCTGCCGCCGTGGCGCTCTACAACTTCTTGTTTGTCGACCCGCGCTACTCGCTGTCGCTTATCGACCGCGGCTATCCTGGCATGTTCTTCATCATGTTTGTGGTCTCGCTTGTGTCGAGCTCGATTGCGTTGGCCCTGCGCCGCGCCTTGGCACAGGCTGCCGCCAGCGACCGCCGCACGCATATGGTGCTCGAGACCAACCGCATGTTGCAGCGGTGCGCCGATCAGCATCAGATCGTTCATGCCATGGCCACGCAGCTGGCGCGTCTTTCGGGCTGTCCGGTCGTGTGGTATAGCGCCGACGCCGAGGGCGATGACCTGCTGCCGCGTGCGACGTACACAGCCGTGGGCGATGCCGCCCCGGTGCACGAGCCGGCGCCGCAGATGCCGCCGCGGCTCTCGGCGTCCGCCTATGTGGGAACGCCGCTCGACGCCACGTTTGGCGGCTCGGCGTTTTATGGCATCTACCTGACGGTTCGCACGGGCGACGGCTTCGTGCGCTCGGGCGACCCCGGCTCGGTGGTGGGCGTGCTGGCTATCGTTGCCGAGCCCGGCGTGCTGACACATGAGGAGCGGACACTTGCCGATGCTATCGTGAGCGAAGGCGAGCTGGCGCTCGACCGCGCCCGCGCCATGGAGGCCCGCGAGGAGGCGGCGGTGCTCGCCAAAAACGAGCAGCTGCGCGCTAACCTGCTGCGCTCCATCTCGCACGATCTGCGCACGCCACTTACCAGTATTTCGGGTAATGCCGACGTGCTGCTCGATCAGGGCTCGACCGGCACCGCGGTGCTCGACGCCCAAACGCGCCGCGGCCTGCTTCTATCCATTCGCTCGGATGCGCTGTGGCTCAACGCCACCGTCGAGAATCTGCTCGCTATCACCAAGCTCGAGGGTGGCGGCATGCGCCTGTCGACCACGCTCGAGCTCATGGACGATATCGTCGAGGAGGCGCTGCGCCACGTGAACCCGGCCGTGCGCGAGCACGACCTTAAGGTGGTGGCGTGCGACGAGCCGGCGCTCGTCAACGTCGACGCGCGCCTGATGGTGCAGCTGGTGGTCAATCTGGTGAACAACGCCATCACCTATACGCCCGCAGGCTCGCATATCATGATTTCGATTAGCGTCAACGATGGACGCGTGGCGTGCTCGGTGGCCGATGATGGTCCGGGCATCGCACCCGAGGATCGCGAGCGCATCTTTGAGTCATTCTATACCGCCAACCATGGCCTGGCCGACAGCCATCGTAGTGTGGGCCTGGGGCTTTCGCTCTGCCGCTCCATTGCGCTGGCGCATGGCGGTAGCATAGAGGTTGCCGCGGCGGACCCGCACGGCTCGGTCTTTACGATTGAGCTTCCCGTCGCCGATGTTTCGTTTGATAAGGAGTAGCGCTGTGCCAAACTCTGCCGTAAAACCGCTCATCTTGGTTGTTGAGGACGACCCCGCCGTTCGCAATCTTATTGTTGCCGCGCTCGAGGCGCACGGCTTGCGTCATATGGCCGTGGAGACCGCCCATGCCGCCATCGCCGCCGCCTCATCGCAGGCACCGAGCATTGTGCTGCTCGACCTGGGTCTGCCCGATATGGACGGCGTCAAGGTGGTGGAGTCGGTGCGCGCATGGTCGGGCATGCCGATCATCGTGGTCTCGGCGCGCAGCGAGGATGCGGACAAGATCCGCGCGCTCGATGCCGGCGCCGACGACTACCTGACCAAGCCGTTTTCGGTCGAGGAGCTGCTCGCGCGCATTCGCACGACGCTCAGACGCCTTTCGTATGCGCAAACGGGCGGTGTATTCTCCGAGGGCTCGTTCGATGCCGGTGAGCTGCATATTGATTTTGATGCCGGCATCGCCACGATGGATGGCGAGGAGCTGCATCTGACGCCGATCGAGTACAAGCTCCTGTGCCTGCTGGCGCATAACGCCGACAAGGTGCTGACGCATCAGTTTATCCTGCACGAGATTTGGGGTACGGCGACTAAGAGCGACCTGGCGAGCCTGCGTGTCTTTATGGGTACGTTGCGTAAGAAGATTGAGTCCGACCCCGCGCACCCGCGCTACATCCAAACGCACGTGGGTATCGGCTATCGCCTGGTCACCCAAGGGTAGGACGGCGTCCGCCATCCCAATATGAGTTGCGGTGAAATACGGTCTAAATTTGCCTAATTCCAGGCAAAACAGTCCGTATTCCACCGCAACTTTGTTATTTGCCCTTGGGCTTGCTGGCGTAGAACTTCTTCTTTTTGGGCTTGCCGGTGGGGGAGGGTTTGCCGGCAAAGTTGGACTTGCCGCTGCCGGTCTGCGCGTGCGCAGGTACAGCCGCGCGGGGCTTGCGGGCCTCGGGGTTGCGCAGCTCCTCGGTTCGCTCGGCAATCTCCTCGGCGCTAAAGCCGACCTCGGCCATGGCGTCCTCGATGGGCAGGTGGCGCACGATGTAGCAGTGGTGCACCTTCTGGTTGCGCGCGAAGTCCTCGGGGATGGTCTGCGCCGTAATGTCCTCCAACACGACGCCCGCGCGCGCGAGCTTGCGCGTCTCGGGGCGGAAGCCGCGCAGGTTGCAGCTAAAGATGGCGTGGCCGCCCTGTGCGAGCAGGCGCGATACGCCGGCCAAAAGCTCAACATGGTCGCGCTGGACATCCCAGGTGCGGCGGCCCATCTTGGATGAGTTCGAGAACGTGGGCGGGTCGACAAAGATCAGGTCCCAGCGGTTGCGCGTCTGGCGCTGGTCGCGAATCCAGGCAAGCACGTCGTCGCGCACAAAATGATGCTGCGGACCAACAAAGCCGTTCTGGCGCATATTGCGCTCGGCCCAGTCCAGGTAGGTGTTGGAAAGGTCGACTGTCACGGTTTCCTCGACGCCGCCGTCGGCCGCATAGCAGGTGGCGGTGCCGGTGTAGGCGAACAGGTTGAGGAAGCGGCGTGCCTGTTTGGCGTGCTCGCGCACCAGGTTGCGGGTGACGCGGTGATCCAAGAAGATGCCCACATCCAGGTAGTCATCAAAGTTGACGGCAAAGGTAAGGCCGCCTTCTTCGATGAGCGGCAGACGCCGGCGCGCGATGTTGGCGCGCTCGCCCGATCCGCCCTTGCCGGCGCCCTGCTTGCCGTACTGCGAGCCGCCACGCGAACGCATGCGGGCCTTGGCGTGCACATGCTCGGCCGGAACATCAAGGATGCGCGGCGCGATGGCCAAGATGTCGAGCATGCGGGCCTGGGCCAGCGCGGGGTCGATGGTCTTGGGCGCGGCGTATTCGGCGATGACGAGCCAGCGGCCCGGCGTCTGCGGGCAACCCTCGTACAGGTCGATGGCAGCGGAGTAGTCGGGCAGGTCGGCATCGTAGACGCGATAGCAGCTCACGCCCTCGCGCTTGGCCCACTTGCGGCGCAGACGGGCATTCTTGCGCAGGCGGTTGGCGAACTGCTCGGACTCCGGGATGAGCACGGGCAGCGGCTTGCCGTCGCCCAAGTCGAGCGTGGCGGCAGGTTCGGGCATGGAGGAAGCGGCGGCTTCGTCGTTGGCTTCGTTGGCATCCGCAACCTCGGCCTCGGCATCCGCGCTGGTCGCAGCCTCAAACGCTGCAGCGGCGTGGTCGAGTGAGGGCCAAACCTCAAGAGCCGCCTCCTCGTTATTGGGCATGACGGCGATCGAGCGCTCGGGCTCGGCGTGGAGCGCGCGGGCCAGCAAGCCGTCGCGGGTGAGAGCGGCGACCGGCGCCGAAGCGAGCTCGGGGGCGCGGCGCAGCTCGCCGATGAGCGTCATGGCATCGTGCATGAGCGAAAGCGGGGTCTCGGTCGTGTCCGCGACCAGGGCGGCACCGGCGACGGCGCCCGCATGGTCCAGCACGGTGGCGGGCTTGGCGGCACAAAAGTCGGCAAAACGCTTGTAGCCGGCGCACTTGACCATGCGCTCGGCAGTCTTGCGGGCGGCGGGGTCGATGTCTACGGCCACGATGCGCGCCTGGCGCTCGCGCGCTGCCGCCTCGCGCTCGCGCGCCTCGGCAAGCAGCTGCTCCCACAGGACAGCGTCGTGCAGCTGCCAGCCCTCAAAGCCCCAGCGCTCGCGTGCGGCGCCCGGGGCGCGGTCGGTCAGAATGTTCACGGCCTCCAGCAGCAGACCGCCGCCGGCGCACGAGGCATCGATCAGCGTGGGAAGGGCTTCGTTTTCGTAATCGTCGGCCGTCAGCTCGCGCTCGCATAGTGCGGTCCAGCCGACCTGCGCCAGCACCAGGGCGGCGTAGTCGGGGCGCAACACGTGTGCGCCCTCGCCGGCACGAGTCGCAGCGGGCGGCAGACGCTTGAACAGCGGGTCGCCCGAAAGGTCCAGGCTGATGCTCGCGCGGCGCTGACGCAGCGAAAGCAACAGGTGAACATCGGGGTCGGCGGCATCGACGTCGGCGCGACGGCCCGTGGTCTCGGCCAGACGGTCGCACAGCGCGTCTTTGGCGCGCAGGGCCGAGAAGCGCGTGTTGCGCAGCTGCTCGGTCACGCCGCGGGCGGTGATGGCGATGGTGGCGCCGGGGCGGATGATGGTCTCCCAGGCGATGTCGTAAACGCTATCGTACAGTTCATCGGCATCCTGCGCCTCAAAGCGCCCGAGTACCACGAACACACGGCTCGCCAGGCGCGACCACAGACAGGCGCGGTAGCCTTCTTCGAGCTCGCCCTCAAATGTAGCGCGGCCCTTCAGCCGGCGAACATGCGAAAGCCCGAGGCGTTTAAGCTCATCGGCGAGTGCGGACTCAAAGCCCTCGGGGCAGCTTGCGTAAAATTCCATGGGTGACCTCTCTGGTTGCGTCGCTCCATTATATGATGAATACTTCGTTTACTCTCGCCCCCGAAAGGAACCCATATGATTGATGCGTGCCCCGATTCCGCCGTGCTCTTTTTTGACGTGGACGGCACGCTGACGTCGTTCGATCCCGACAACATGACCGACAAGGACTTTTCGGCGGTTCACCCCTCGCAGGCGGTCGTCGAGGCGTTTCATCGTCTGCGCGACGCGGGACACCATGCATTTATCTGCACGGGTCGTCCCTTGTGGCTGATTGCCGATGGCCTGCGCGCGCTGAACCCGGCGGGTGTCGTTGCCATGGCGGGAGCGACGCTCGAGGTCGAGGGCCGCGTGGTGCATGAGGACTGCTTTGACGAGGACGTTATTGAGGAGCTTGCGCGCCGTATGGCCGCGGCAGGGATTGAGGCCTTTTTCGAGACCAACGTGGCTACTTTTGCCCTGGAACCCGCGGGTGTTGAGCAGTCGTCTCTGATCGGCACTTCTGTGGTGCACAGCACCGAGGAAATGCGCGTCGACGGCAGTCTGCGCGTGGGCAAGGTATGCCTCAGTGTGCCCAGTTTGGCTCGCGTGGCCAACGATGACGGCTTTATCGATCGCGAGTTTGAGCTGTGCAACACCGGTGGCCAGAATCGCGAGCTGAGCCCCAAGGGCATTGACAAGGGCGTGGGCGTGGCGCGAGCGCTGGCGTATCTGGGCCGCGAGGGAAATGCGCGCACCTTTGGCTTTGGCGATTCGGGCAACGACCTGGGCATGCTCGCCGCTGTCGAGACGGCCGTGGCCATGGGCAACGCTATGCCCGAGGTCAAGGCGGTCGCCGACTACGTGACCGACGATGTCGCACACGACGGTACCGTCACAGCGATGCAGCATTTCGGCCTCATCTAATGAATCCCGCGTTCTGACGTTTGCTCAAACTGCGACTCTTCGCTTTTGCATGCGCAATCGATTTATCAATCCAAACACTGAGGTGTTTATACCGTTCGCCGAGAAGATAAAAAACCGCAGCTCACGCCTTGATAAACGTAGGTAAAGTGTTTAGCAGTTTATCGGCCGTATGCTAACGAAAGGAATCAGGCAGATGGCAATCAAGGTGTTCGCTGACGGTGCAAACCTCGAGGGCATGCTCGACATGTACGAGAACGGCAACGTTCAGGGTTTCACGACCAACCCGTCCCTTATGAAGAAGGGCGGCGTGACAGATTACCGCGCATTTGCCAAGGAGGTCCTGGCCCACATCACCGATGTGTCCGTCTCGTTTGAGGTCTTTGCCGATGACGTCGAGACCATGGAGGTCGAGGCGCGCGAGATCGCTACCTGGGCCGAGAACGTCTACGTCAAGATTCCGTGCGTGACTACCAAGGGCGAGTCCACCGCCGAGCTGGTCCGCAAGCTTTCCGCCGACGGCATCAAGGTTAACGTCACTACTATCTTTACGCCTAAGCAGGTCGATGAGATGGTCGAGGCCGTGGACGCCGAGGCGCCGTCCATCATCTCGCTCTTTGCCGGCCGCATCGCCGACACCGGCGTCGACCCCATTCCGTTTATGACGGAGTCGGTCAAGAAGGCCGCCACCAAGCCCAACTGTGAGGTCCTGTGGGCGTCCACGCGCGAGCTCATCAACATTTACCAGGCAGAAGCCTGCGGTTGCCAGATCATTACGGTGCCCAACAGCATCCTGGCCAAGCGCAAAAACATCGGTCGCGACCCGTACGAGGTCTCGCTCGACACCGTGCGCGGCTTTGCCAAGGATATCGCGGCGCTCGGTTTCCATATCCTGCCGTAGCGCGAACACCGACTGTACCGTGGGCTGTTCGCCCCGGCCTTTCCTTCCCCTATCGCTCACGCGCTTCGCGAGGGTCGCGCTAGGCAAAGGAAAGGCCGGGGCTGCCGGCACGAGCTTGCCAGTAGGTTCTGAGCTGAATAAGACTTAGCTGGTGCTGCCTCTTTGATGGGGCGGCACCATTTTTGTTGCGGTATCTGCAAGTTTTCCCATTGGGTGAGAAAAACTTGCAAGTTCGACGATGGACAGCGGTGGTTCGTCCTTTGCTGTTACTTGCCCTGTACCATGGTGAGCGAGATCTTCTTGCGGTCGCGATCGACCTTTTCGACCCACACCTTGACCGTGTCACCGACGCGCACGACGTCGCTGGGGTGCTTGACAAAGCGGTTGGCCAGCTTAGAGATATGTACGAGGCCGTCCTGGTGCACGCCCACGTCGACGAAGGCGCCAAAGTCGACGACGTTGCGCACCGTGCCCTTGAGCTCCATGCCGGGCTCCAGGTCGTCGATGGAAAGCGCTGAGCGGCTAAAGACCACCTCGGGCGCGTCGTCTCGCGGATCGCGGCCGGGCTTCTTGAGCTCGTTGACAATGTCGATGAGCGTCAGGGTGCCGCAGTCCAGGTCGCTTGCCAGCGCCGAGATGCTGCCCAGACGGCGCTCGATGTCGGGCACGCCGCCACGGCTGAGCTCACTGGCCGCCACACCTGCGCGCTCCAGGACGGCCGTGGCCACCTCGTAGCTTTCGGGGTGGACGCTCGTGGCGTCGAGCGGGTTCTTGCCGCCGCTGATGCGCAGGAAACCCGCGGCGTTGAGGTATGCCTTGGGTCCCAGCTTGGGGACCTTCTTGAGCTGGCGGCGATCGGTGAAGGCACCGTTTTCCTCGCGGTAGGCCACGATGTTCTTGGCCACGTTCGGCGTGATGCCCGATACGTATCCCAGCAGGCTCGCACTCGCGGTGTTCACGTCGACGCCCACGTGGTTGACGACGTCCTCCACCACGTGGCCCAGGGTGCGTGAGAGCTCGGCCTGATCAAGGTCGTGCTGGTACTGGGCCACGCCGATGGACTGGGGCGGAATCTTGACGAGCTCTGCCAACGGGTCCTGCAGGCGGCGGCCCAGGCTCATGGCGCCACGCACGGTGACGTCCAGATCGGGATACTCCTGGCTGGCGAGCTCGGAGGCGGAGTACACCGACGCGCCGGCTTCGTTAACGATGGTGTAGCGAAGGCTGGGCGCCTGCTCGGCAATGAACTCCGAGACGACTTCCTCGGTCTCGCGGCTGGCGGTGCCGTTGCCGATGACGATGGTGTTGACGCCGTCCTTTTTGACGAGGCGGGCGAGCTCGCGCTTGGTGCCGGCGACGTCGTGGCGCGGCTTGGTGGGGTAGACCACGCCGTGGTCGAGTAGCTTGCCGGTCTCGTCCATGACGGCGACCTTGCAGCCGGTGCGGTAGCCCGGATCGAGCGCGAGCACGCGGGCGCCGCGCACGGGACGCGCCGAGAGCAGGCCCTCGAGATTCTTGGCAAAGACGTTGATGGCCTCGGTCTGAGCGCGAACGGTGAGTTTGGCGCGGGCCTCGCGCTCCAGCGAGGGGGCCATGAGGCGCTTGTAACCGTCAGCGATGGCGGCGTCAAAGACGGGAGCGAAGACGCCTTGGCGACGGGGCCAGCGGCTGCCCAGGCGCGCTGCAGCGGCAGCACCGTCGACATTCACGCGCACACGGAGCTTGCCCTCGCGCTCACCGCGGTCGATAGCCAGCACGCGGTGGTTGGGTATACGGCGCAGCGGCTCGTCATAGTTGTAGTACGGCTCATAGGGGGTCTTCTCGGCGGGGTCGGTGGCCTCGACGACGATATCGGCGGTGTTTTGCGTAAAGGCGCGCAGGTCGGCGACGTTCTCGGGGTCTTCGGCTACCGTCTCGGCCACGATGTCGGCGGCGCCGGCAAGCGCCTTCTCGGGTGTGTCGAAGCCGGCTTCCTCGTTGACGTATGCCGCGGCGGTGTCGAGTGCGCTGCCCTTGGCCGAGGCCTGCATGATGATCATATTGGCAAGCGGCTCCAGGCCTGCCTCGCGGGCCTTCTGCGCGCGGGTCATGCGCTTTTTGCGGTAGGGCTTGTAGAGGTCCTCGACGCGCTGGAGCTGCGTGGCCTCGCGAATCTGCTGCTCGAGTTCGGGCGTGAGCTTGCCCTGGGCGTCGATGAGCAGAATGACGTCCTCTTTACGCTGCTCAAGATTGCGCAGGTAGGACAGGCGCTCGTCGAGCGCGCGCAGGGCGACGTCGTCCATGCCGCCCGTGGCTTCCTTGCGGTAGCGCGAGATAAAGGGAATGGTGTTGCCCTCGTCGATGAGCTTGACGGCCGCTTCGATGTTGGCGGCCTTAAGGTTGAGCTCGCGAGCGAGCTGGGCGATAAGATCCATGGGACTCCTTGCGTTTAAGGTGCGTTTGCAGCACAGGGCTACCAAGGATACCACCCGCGATGTGACAAAGGGACTGTCCCTTTGTCACATGCCACTGCACAAAAGCCCCGCGGGCAGGAGGCTGCTCGCAGGGCAAAGAAGAGGGGCTTGTTGGTGGCGGACCGAGGGACTCGGCATGGGGTTTCTGCCGCGGTCGCTCTTAAGGCATTACAGCTCGACGAGCTGGCCGGTCTCGGCGGCCTCCTTGATGGCGTTGAGAAGCGTGAGCGTCTTGACGTTATCGGCGGGGGTCACGACGGGCTCGACCTCGCGGCGGACAACCTTCACAAAGTGCTTGAGCTGCATCTTGTGCGGCAGTGCCGGGTCGACGGCCGGAATCTCCATCTGCAGCGGCTTGTGCCAGTTAGAGGCGCCGTCGTAGGAGAACTGGTGCAGGCGGGGCAGCGACAGGGCGCCCTTAGTGCCGCCGATAAAGTAGGCGTCGGCGTCGAAGGGGCGGTACTGCGGATCCTCGCGAGCGGTTGCCTCCCAGTTCCAGGGGCTGGCGGTGGCGTCGGAGATGGTCATGCTTGCGAGCGCGCCATCGGCAAAACGGACGTTGACCACGGCGGAGTCCTCGGTCTCAAAACCGCGGGCGGCGCTGGACTGCATACCCTGGACGGCAACGGGCTCGCCCAGCAGGTAGCGGAGCAGGTCGACGTCGTGCACCAGGTTGACCAGGATCGGGCCGGCACCCTTCTTGCGGCGCCACTCGACATCGAAATACTCGTCGTTCTTATAGATCATGTAGTGGAAGCTCGACACGGTGAGCTTGCCCAGCTCGCCGGACTCGATGATCTCCTTGGCCTTGTTGACGAAGGGGTTGTGGCGACGGTGCTGGCCCACGAGCACGGGCACGCCGGCGGTCTCGGCCTCGGCAGCGAAAGCCTGGGCATCCTCTAGGTCGTTGGAGATCGGCTTTTCGACCAGCGGAACGATGTTGCGCTTTACGGCCTCGCGGGCAACGCCCAGGTGCAGGTCGTTGGGGGTGGCGATAATGACGGCCTCGGGCTTGACCTCGTCCATCATCTGGGCGGGATCGGTGTAAAACGGCACGCCGGCGGCCTCGGCCGTGGCGCGGGCGCCCTCAAAGGCGTCGGCGATGGCGACGAGCTCGGCCTCGGGCTCCTCGGTGACAAAGCGGATGTGGTTGCGGCCCATGGCGCCGGCACCGATAACGGCAATGCGGACGGGGTTGAGCTCAGACATTTCGACTCCTTAATACTGGTGACCGGTGGAATGCGACAAAGGGGCTGTCCCTTTGTCGCATCGGTAAAACTAGGCGGACTTCTTCTTGCTGTCGGAGACCATCATGTAGACGGTGAGCACGACGGCGATGGCGGCGATCACGATGGCGCCGTAGAAGGACTGCTGGTAGGCGGCGCTGCCGGCCTCGGCGTGATACAGCACGGCGGTGATGGGCTGGCTGATCCAGGTGGAGGCGGCGTAGCCCAAAAACATGATGCCGTAGTTGACGCCGATGTTGCTGGTGCCAAAGGCGCCACCGGTGAGCGGCGGGTAGATGACGAGCAGGGCGCCAAAGCTAAAGCCGAGCAGGGCGAGCGCCACAAAGAACATGGCCTGCGTAAAGCTCATCGACATGATGACGAGGGCGACGATGGTGACGACAAGGCTGATGAGCAGTGACTTGTAGGCGCCGAGCTTGTCGATAATCTGGCCAAAGGACAGACGGCCAACCAGGTTGGCGCAGGTGTTGACGGAGACCACCACACCGCCGAGGGCGACGGCCGCGGCGCTCGTGGGGTCGGCGAAGAGCTGGACGGCGGCGATGGAGGCAACCTTGCCCACGAGCAGGGTGCCCGCGGTGGCGGCAAAGGCGAAGGTGACGATGAGGACCCAGAAGCGCGGGGTCTTGACCATCTCGCCTGGGGTGAGGTCACCGAAGGTGCCGGCGTGCGCGCCGCCCTTTGGGGCCTCGAAGCCCTCGGGCAGCCAACCGGCCTCGGGGGCCTTCAGGAACAGGGCGGAGGCGGCGATCGTCACAAAGAAGATGACGCCGAGTGCCTTGAGGGCGCCAAAGATGCCCAGGCTCGGGATGAGCAGCGAGGCGAGCACCGGGGACAGTACAGCGGGGCCGGCGGTCGAAGCGGCCAGGGTGATGCCGGAGGCGAGGCCCTTCTTGTCGATGAACCACTTTTGGCCGGTGGTGAGCGCCGGGTTGTAGCCCAGGCCGTTGCCGATGGCAGCGACGAGCGAGAACCACAGGTAGAACTGCCACGGCTCGGTGACGGTGCCGGACATGAACCAGCCCAGGCCGTAGCACACGGCGGCGGCGATCACGACGTTGCGCGGGCCGATCTTATCGGAGATGCGGCCGGCGAAGATGCCCGTCACGGCCATGATGGTCTGAAAGACCGGGAAGGCCCAGGTAAGAGCGCTGGACCACTCGGGGTAGACGGCGAGCAGGTTCTTGCTCACGACGGAATACAGCGCGATGGAGCTGATGAAGAACATGGTGACGCACGCGGCGGAAAGCACGACGGCGCGACCCTTGTTGGAGTTGGTGGAAGCCATTGGACTCTTTCTAATCGATACGGGGGAGGAGCGGGCGTGTCCGCGGGGCCTCCCTGTTAGGTTGGTTTACTGGTCAGTCGGCTTGGCGACGCCGGACTCATCGGACCAGAGCTCGACACCCTTGTTCTTAAGGTAGTTGTCGGCATAGGCTCGGCGGCCGCCGGGCTTGGCGGTGAGGTCGCCCATCATGTTGGAGAAGCCGCCGTCGACCTTGATGGCGTCGCCGGTGGTAAAGTCCGAGCGCTTGGACGCCAGGAACATGACGGCGTTGGCGATATCGCTGACCTCGCCGATGCGGCGCGTGGCGATCAGACGGCTGCGGCTCTTCTCGACCTCGGGGTCGGCGTAGAAGTTGGCCGACATCGGGGTCTTAACGAAGCAGGGCTCGACGCAGTTGGAGCGCACGCCGTAGGGGCCCCACTCGGCAGCCAGCATCTTGGACATCATGTTGACGCCCGCCTTGGTGGAGCTGTACACGCCCGAGAACGTCTCGGGGGAGTGGCTGGCAACGGTTGAGATGTGCACCAGACGACCTTGGCCGGCCTTGATCATCTCGCGACCAAAGCGCTGCGAGGTGATGAAGTAGCCGGTGAGGTTGACGTTGAGCACCTGCTCCCAGTCGCTCAGCGGCAGGTCCTCCATGGCGGCGAAGCGCAGGATGCCGGCGGTGTTGACGAGAACGTCGACGCGGCCGAAGTCGGCGATGGTGGCATCGACGGCGGCCTGAACCTCGGCCTCGTCGGTGGCGTTCATCTTGTAACCCTCGGCGTGGATGCCAAACTCGGCGGCGAGGTCGGCGGCTGCGGCCTTGACCTTCTCCTCGTCCAGGTCGAGCAGGACGACGTTGGCGCCGTTGCGGGCGAACTCGCGGCAGATCTCGACGCCCATACCGCCGAGCGCGCCAGTCACGGCGCAGACATCGCCCTCGAGCTTAAGCCAATTGCTCATAGGAACTTCCCTTCTTGTGCCTCCCGGTGGGTCGCTCCCATTAACCGACCCACGTGGTTTTCGCAGGTTATCGTATGCTTTGCATTTGCGCAGGTGAATTGCATATTTGTTAGAATGGCGTTAACCGTAGGTTTACACTGTGCGATGCAGTTTATTCTCAATTGAACGTATGACCTGCGAAAACAACCCCCTGTGGCACCATGTGGCTACGGGCGCGAAAACAGGAGATTGACGTGTACGATCGACGACTCGAGGCCATATCGGCCGCCGCGGAGCTGGGAAGCTTCTCACGTGCGGCGGCAAAATTGCGCGTGTCGACCCCGGCGCTCGTCAAACAGGTGTCGGGTTTCGAGGCCGAGTTTGGCATCACGTTGTTCGAGCGCTCGCATTCGGGTGTTAAGGTGACGCCGGCGGGCGCTCTGCTGGTGGACGACGCGCGATCGATCATGCGGCAGTCCGAGGACGCGCTGCGCCGCGCCCGACGCGCGGCGGGCGATGGCGGTGCCGTGCGTCTGGGTGTGTCGATGATGTGCCCGGGGCGCCAAACGCTGTCGATGTGGTCGGGCGTACACGAGCTGGAACCGTCGCTGCGATTTGAGATCGTGCCGGTAAGCGACCTCTATGACGAGCGCGAGACCGTCATGCGCAGCCTCGGTCGTGAGGTCGATGTGGTGCAGTCGAGTTTTTCGACCCCGCGCTGGGGTGACGCCTGCCAAAAGCTCCGCATTGTCAACGTGCCGTTTTATATCGACCTGCCGCGCACGAGCCCGCTGGCGCGCAAGAATCGCATTACGGTCGCCGACTTGGAGGGTATGCGTCTGCGCGTGCTCCGCCACGGCAACGACGCTATGGACAGCCTGCGTATCGATCTGTTGGCCGACGGCGGCGTAGACGTGATCGACGTGGACAGCTTTGACTTTGCGCTCTTTAACGAGGCAGAGGAAAAGGGCGACGCGGTGCTCACCTGCGGCGCATGGTCGGGGGTGCACCCGGCCTTTGTGGGCGTGCCGTTCCTGTGCGGGCGAGAGGTGCCGGTCTTTTTGCACTATCCGCTCGAGCCCACCCTCCAAGTACAAAAATTCGTCAACGCCATGGCCCAACTCCTCAAGTAGCTCATTTGGCGCGGGTAGTCTTTTTGGGACGGGGCTTTTTTAGCTACCCAATCTGGTGCCGTCGAAGCATGACGCCGTATTTGGCACAGGGTAGCTAAAAAGCCCCGTCCCAAAAAGACTAACAAAACGAGGCCCTGGCCAAACGGCCAGGGCCTCACTAACTTTATTCCGTTCTAAATGACGGGTTGATTGCGCGCAGGAGGGTGCCCCGGGGCGGCGGGGTATTTCCTCCGCGCGCAGTTTCGCAGCGAAGCGAGAATGTTTGAGCACGGAGGAATTACCCCGACGCCCCGGGGCACCCTCCGTCAGTAACCGTTCCTACTCCAGCTCAAACGCTCCCGTGTACAGCTGGTAGTAATACCCGCGCTTGGCGATCAGTTCGTCGTGGTTGCCGCGCTCGATGATGCGGCCGTGGTCCAGACAGATGATTGCGTCGGAGTTGCGCACAGTGGACAGGCGGTGCGCGATGACAAACGTCGTGCGGCCCTCCATGAGCTTGTCCATGCCCGCCTGCACGATAGCCTCGGTGCGGGTGTCAATGCTCGACGTGGCCTCGTCCAGAATCATTGCCGGCGGATCGGCGACGGCAGCGCGGGCGATCGAGATCAGCTGGCGCTGGCCCTGCGACAGCTGGGCGCCGTTGCCGGTGAGCATGGTGTCATAGCCGTCGGGCAGGCGGGTGATAAAGTCGTCCGCGCCCGCGAGCTTGGCCGCCGCGATGCACTCCTCGTCGGTCGCATCCAGGTTGCCGTAGCGGATGTTATCCATCACGGTGCCGGTGAACAGGTTCACGTCCTGCAGCACGACGCCCAGGCTTCGGCGCAGGTCGGCCTTGCGGATCTTGTTGACGTTGATGCCGTCGTAGCGGATCTTGCCGTCGGCGATGTCGTAGAAGCGGTTGATGAGGTTGGTGATGGTCGTCTTACCGGCACCGGTGGCGCCGACAAACGCGACCTTCTGGCCCGGCTTGGCAAACACGGACACGCCGTGCAACACCTCGTGGTCGGGCGTGTAGCCAAAGTCGACGTTGTCCATGACCAGGTCGCCACGCAGCGGCACGTACTCGATCTCGCCGGTTGCGCGGTGCGGATGTTTCCACGCCCACATGCCAGTGTGGTGGTCGGCCTCCTCGAGCTGCCAGGTATCGGGGTTCACCTGAGCGTTGACGAGCGTCACATAGCCTTCGTCGGCTTCGGGCTCCTCGTCGATGAGCTCAAAGATACGGTCGGCGCCGGCGAGGCCCATGACCACGGCGTTGATCTGCTGCGAGATCTGACCGATCTGTCCGCAGAACTGCTTGGTCATGTTGAGGAACGGCACCACGACGGCGATGGACAGCGCCATGCCCGAGATGCTCAGGTTGGGCACGCCCAGCGCCAGCAAAATGCCGCCTGCCAGTGCGACCAGCACGTAGAGCAGGTTGCCCAGGTTCATAAGGATAGGCATGAGGATGTTGGCGTACATGTTGGCCTTCTGCGAGACCTCGAAGAGCTTTTCGTTGCGCTCGTCAAAATCGGCCTCGGCGGCAGACTCGTGGCAGAATGCCTTGACGACCTTCTGGCCGTTCATGACTTCCTCGATGTGGCCCTCGACCACGCCGAGCTCGGTCTGCTGCGCAATAAAGAAACGCGCGGAGTTGGAGCCGAGCAGCTTGGTCATAAAGGTCATAAAGGCGACGCCTGCCACAATGACCAGGCACATCCAAACGCTGTAGTACAGCATGATAAAGAACACCGTGACGATGACGATGGTCGTCATGAGCAGGTTGGGCAGCGACTGGCTGATCATCTGGCGCAGCGTGTCGATGTCGTTGGTGTAGTGGCTCATGATGTCGCCGCGCTGGTGCGTGTCGAAGTAGCGAATCGGCAGGTCCTGCATGCGGTTGAACATCTTCTCGCGCAGCTTCTCGAGCGAGCCCTGCGTGACGATGGCCATGGCGCGGTTCCAGAACAGTGAGGACAGGATGCCGACGCCGTAGATGCAGGCGAGGGTGGTCACGAGCTGTGCGATTTTGGGCTGTGCGGCTTCCCAATCGCCCGACTGCCACGATTCGCTAATAATCTGCAGGGCGCTCTGAAGGAAGGTCGCGCCGATGGAGTTGATGATGGCGCAGAGCACCACGCCGACGACGACGAGGGGCAAAAGCACGGGGTAGAAGCCAAAGAGCGTCTTGATGAGGCGCGACATGGTGCCGCCCTTGCGGTTGAGCGCGCGCTCGGCGGTCGTTGCCTTACTCATGTGCCTCGCCTCCTTCCTGGGTCTGGGCTTGCGTTACGGTCGTATCGGTGTTGGCCTCGACGGCCCCTTCGCCCTCGGCAGACATCTTGTTCTGCGAGGTAAAGGTTTCGCGGTAGATCTCGCTCGTCTTGAGCAGCTCGTCGTGGTTACCGATTTGAGCGATACGGCCGCCCTCCATGACGATGATGCGATCGGCGTCCTGCACGGAGCTGATGCGCTGGGCGATGATGAGCTTGGTCGTGTTGGGCAGATAGCTTGCCAGCCCTGCGCGAATCTTGGCGTCGGTCTTGGTGTCGACGGCGCTGGTGGAGTCGTCCAGGATCAAGATCTTGGGGCGACGCAGCAGGGCACGCGCAATGCACAGGCGCTGCTTCTGACCGCCCGAGACATTGGAGCCGCCCTGTTCAATCCAGGTGTCATAGCCCTTGGGGAAGCCGTCGACAAACTCGTCGGCACAGGCCAGGTGCGCTGCCTCGCGGACCTCTTCGTCAGTGGCATTCGGGTCTCCCCAACGCAGGTTCTCGGCGATGGTGCCGCTAAACAGCACGTTTTTCTGCAATACCATGGCCACTTGGTGGCGCAACGCGTCCAGGTCGTAGTCGCGCACGTCCATGCCGCCCACGCGCACGGTGCCTTCGGTGGCGTCATACAGGCGGGCAATGAGGTTTACGAGCGTGGACTTGGCCGAGCCGGTGCCGCCGATGATGCCGATGGTCTCGCCGCTCTTAATGTGCAGGTCGATATCGTCGAGCGCCTGGCGCTTCGCATGCGCGGAATACTTAAAGCTCACGTGGTCAAAGTCGATGGAGCCATCGGCGACCTCGAGCACGGGCTCGGCGGGATCGGCGATCGTGGGTTCGGCGGCAAGCACCTCGGTAATGCGGTGTGCCGATTCGTCGGCCATGGTCACCATGACAAAGATCATCGACAGCTGCATCAGGCTCATGAGGATCTGGAAGCCATAGGTAAAGATCGAGGAGAGCTGGCCCACGTCGAACAGCGTGCCCTGGCTCGTGATGATGAGCTTGGAGCCCAGGTAGATGATGACGACAAACGCGCCGTTGACGCAGATGTTCATCATGGGGTTGTTAAAGGCGAGCAGCTTCTCGGCGCGGGTGAAGTCCATCTGGACGTCGCGTGCGGCGGTCGCGAACTTCTCCTTCTCAAAGTCTTCGCGCACATAGCTCTTAACTACGCGCATGCCGGTGACGTTTTCCTCGACGGACTCGTTAAGGGCGTCGTACTTGTGGAACACGCGCGAGAAGATGGGGCGCACCTTAAAGATGATAAAGAACAGCCCAAAGCCCAACAGCGGAATGATGACCAGGTAGACCATAGCGACGCTGCCGCCCATGATAAATGCCATGGTAAAGGCGAAGATCAATACCAGCGGCGCGCGCACGGCGATACGGATGATCATCATAAAGGCCTGCTGCACGTTGTTGATATCGGTGGTCAGGCGCGTGACGAGCGAGGAGCTCGAGAACTCATCGATGTTGGCAAAGCTGAACGTCTGGATCTTGTAGAACAGGTCGTGACGCAGGTTCTTAGCGAAGCCGCAACTCGCATGGCTGCAGGTGACGCCGGCAGCGGCGCCAAAAGCAAGCGACGTCAGCGCGATGAGCACCAAAAAGCCCGCGGTGGGAAGCATCTCGGCTACGGTGGCGCCGTCTTTGATGGCGTCGATCAGGTTGGCGGTGATAAATGGAATCAGCATCTCGCAGAGTACCTCGCCAAGCACGAGCAATGGCGTGGCAACAGTGACTTTCATATAGTCGCGGATGCTGCCCATGAGGGTTTTAATCATCCAGTTCCTCCCAGGTTACACGGATTTTCTCGAGCATTTCGGCGAGCTGCTCGCGCTCGTCGTGGGTGAGCGCGCTAAAGGCCTGCTCTCTAAAGCGGATGCGGGCCGCCTGGTCGATGCGGGCGTTTTCCCGGCCGGTTTCGGTCAGGCGAATGGTGAGCTGCCGTCGATCCTTGGGGTTACGGCTGCGCTCGATGAGGCCGTTGAGCTCGAGCTTGGACAGGATCTCGGAAAGCGACCCCGGCTTGAGGTCAAAGTGCATGCCGAGTTCCTGCTGCGACATCTCGCCGCCGGGTTGCTTGGCCAGCAGGCAGATGATGGGCGCCTTGCCGGACACGCCTCCGCCATGAAAATGCATGTAATGGCCGCAAAACCCAAGCCCATTGAGGATTCGCTTGGCAAGCTTGTCTTCTGAGCTAACCGCTTCGGGTGCATCCGCCGGCTGTGACGGGTCGCCGCCGGGCTCGTGCGAACAAAGGTTAAGAGGTTCATCGCACATGAATTAGTGTTGCTCCTTTCTTTAGTTAGGTAGTGGAATTGTTTTGTGCCTAACCAATCTAGGAGCATGAGAAATGAATGTCAAGGTACCAAACTTATTAAGTTACGGCGCTTTACCAAACGCCGTAACCGCTCGACGCTGCAAACGTTCCTAAGCGGCAATCTGGCGTTCAATCGTCGGGCATGGCCACAAGGCCTATGCCCTCCTCTTTCACGCCACCTTGCTCGCTTAGGAACGCTTTCGCTGTCCGTCCTCAATCTGCAGCGCTGCCTGGGTTGGCATTTGAGTGATCCGTGGGGGACGGAGGATAACGGATCATTTTGGGCTGCGGTGACACCCTTCCGAAGCTGCTTTGCCCAAAACTATGCTGGATTACTACGATGAATTCGAAATCTCAGACCTCGGCATTGTTTTTCGGAAAATCACAAGCTGTCTACCTGCGGTTTTGCTGGAGTGCAATTTGTTGTGGTTGGAGACTGGCGGTTTATCGTAGTAATCCGGCATAGTTTTGGAATGGTAGTAAATAGGTGGCAGCTACTGTGCCGCTACTGCCGTGATTTGCCTCCCATTTCCGAAACCTTTCCGCAACAATGCGCTCTTCGCGACCCTAGTGACTGCTCACGACGCCTCCTGCGCTACACTTAGTCGCACTGTGGCGCTGCTGCGCCGTGCCCGAACCAAGGGAGACCCTCATGAAGAACACTCAGCTGCTGCTGATCAACGATATGTGCGGCTACGGCAAGGTCGCGCTTTCCGCCATGCTGCCGGTGCTGTCGCACATGGGCTACCGCATCCACAACCTGCCAACGGCGCTCGTTTCCGATACGCTCAACTATCCCAAGTTCTACATCCACGACACCACCGAGTACGTGCGCCAGAGCCTCGCCATCTGGGAGGAGCTCGGCTTTGAGTTCGACGCCATCTCTACCGGCTTTATCGTGACCGAGGAAGAGACGCGCATCATTTCGGACTTCTGCCACCGTCGCGCGCAAAAGGGTACCAAGGTGTTCGTCGACCCCATCATGGGCGACAACGGCAAGCTCTACGCCGGCGTGCCCGAGTCCACGATCGGTCTCATGCGCAGCCTGCTCGAGTGCGCCGACTATGCGGTGCCCAACTATACCGAGGCATGCCTGCTCACCGATACGCCTATCGCCGAGCAAATCACGCCCGACGAGGCCCGCGCCCTTGTGGACGCCGTGCGTGCCCTGGGCGCCAAGTCGGTGGTCATTACGAGCGCTGTGGTCGACGGTGCGAATGTCGTCATCGGTTACGACCATGTGGCGGGGGAGTACTTCACGATTCCCTTCGACCTGATCCCGGTCTATTTCCCGGGCACGGGCGACACGTTCTCGGCGGTGCTCGTCGGCCGCGTTATGGCAGGTTGGAGTCTGCAGCGCGCGACGTCCGATGCCATGCGCGTGGTGGCTGAGCTTATCGAGCGCAATGCCGACCAAGAGGACAAGTCGGCTGGCCTTCCCATCGAGGCCTGCCTGGACGTGATTGACCATGAGTAATGCTGGCGAGGGCGGCGCCAAGCCTGCGGGCGGGGGCAAGCCGCTCGGCGCGCCGCGTGGCAAGCGTCCGCGTATCCGCGTGAGCTGCGTGGACCAGCTGGGTGCGTGCCGCTGCCACCATGGTCACAAGCCGGGCGACGTCTTCGACTTTGACCGCGACCGCGGCAAGATGTGTGCCATGGCCTGCCATGTGGGCTTTCCCTATATCGATATCCTGCGCTATGGCGGAACCGTGCCCGGCAACGAGCCTGGTACGGCAAAGTTCTGCTGTCCCGAGGTCGATACGCTGAACGTCTGGCTTGCCGAGATCGTCGACGAGTAGTTGAGCGCAATGTGACAAAGGGACAGTCCCTTTGTCACATTCGCGGGTGGTGTCCCTTCTTTTTGCGTATAATCTCAAATCTCTGCATTTCATCCGATTTTAGGTTCTAAAAATTCTGCGTTTCATCGATAATCAAGCGTATAAAACTTTGCATTTCATTTGATGACACTGAGGGGAGAGCCTATGCTGCGCAGGAAAATAGCGGTAGAGCTGGAGCGCTGGCTGAAGTCTGCCGAGCAAAAGGCCTTATTCATCACGGGTTCTCGCCAGATCGGCAAAAGCTATTCGATTCGCGCATTTGGCAAAGCCAGCCATGCAACCTACATCGAACTCAATCTCATGGAAAATCGTCAGGCAAAAGACGCTCTTCTCGAGGCGCGGGATGCCGATGATTTCATCAGCAGGGTGACGCTTCTCTCGGGAAAGTCGATAGCGCCGGGCAAAACGCTTGTGTTTATCGATGAGGTCCAAGAGGCTCCTGACATCATGACAATGGCAAAGTTCCTTGTTGAGGATGGGCGCTGCCACTGGGCGTTTTCGGGGTCAATGCTCGGGACTCAGTTCAAGGGCGTCAGATCCTATCCCGTGGGATATGTTCACGAGCTTAGGATGTTCCCGCTCGATTTTGAGGAGTTTTGCTGGGCAATCGGGGTGAGCGAAGGGGCTCGCCAAACGATACGCGACGCGTGCATCAACGAGAAGCCCATTCCTGGTTACATTCATGACGCGATGATGGCAAACTTCAGGACCTATACCGTTGTCGGCGGAATGCCAGAGGTCGTGCAGCGTTTCCTTGACACGCGGGGCGACCTTGCCTCTGTTCGTCAGCTGCAGTCAGAGCTCAACGAACAGTACCGACGGGATATCTCCAAGTATGCAAGCGGGCGAGCCCTTCAGGTGCAGAGCATCTACGATCAGCTCCCTATTATGCTCGAGGGCGAAAACAAGCGCTTCGTGCTCAATTCCATTGACCCCAAGGCTCACTACGAGAAGTATCAGCGAGATTTTGTATGGCTTGTCGATGCCGGCGTTGCTCTCAAAGCCGATATCGTAACCGAGCCAAAATCGCCCCTGCTCAAGACGGCACGGCCATCGCAGTTCAAGCTATATCAATCGGATACGGGCATGTTGATGGCGCGCTACCCCGTTGGAGTCGCCCAAGCGGCGTATCTTGATAGCAAGGAGCCCAATCTGGGCGGCATTTACGAAAACGTGGTGGCCCAGCAGCTGGCTGCCCAAAATCGCCAGCTTTACTACTATCAGACAAAAAAGCGCGGTGAAGTGGACTTTGTGGTCGACGGACCGGATGGGACGGCTGTTCCGATCGAGGTTAAATCGGGCTCCTATTACCACGCGCACGCTGCGCTCGGTCATGTGCTTGATACGGCTGAATATGGCGTAAGGCTTGGGATTGTTTTCTCGAGAGGCAACGTTGAGCGCAACGGAGCGGTTCTCTATTTGCCGCTATATGCGACCTGGGCCCTTTCGGATGTTTTGGGCGACTCCTGCGCCGAGGGGATAAAGCTGGAGGTCAAGCCGGTCTAGGGCCAGTCCCGGATGTGACAAAGGGACAGTCCCTTTGTCACATTCATGAGTGTGGATTTTCTCCCACCGAGATAACGAGCGTGGATTTTCTCCCGTTTAGAGCGCACTCGAACGCTCAAAGTGGGAGAAAATCCACGCTCGTTTTATGCCGATGGCGTGGCCCGTGTGCCCGCGCCGCCCGAGCGCCTACAGCTGCTCGAGCATGGCGGTGCAACCGGCGAGTACATCGCGGTAGGTGGCGTCGAAATTGCCGGTGTACCAGGGGTCGGCCACGTCGCCGGGGCGATCGGTCCAATCGAGCAGGCGCGAGATCTTGCCATCGGGGTCCTTCCCAAAAATTCGGTACAGGCCGCGGGCGTTCTCGTCGTCCATATAGACAATGTGGTCCCAGTCGCCATACTCCGCGCGACGCATCTGGCGGGCACGGTGCGCAACGACGGGAATCCCGACTTCACGCAGCTTGGCGACCGTGCCATGATGCGGCGGGTTGCCGATCTCCTCGGTCGAGGTCGCAGCGGAATCAATGACAAACTCGCCCGCGCGCCCGGTGCGCCGCACTAGCTCGGTAAACACGGACTCAGCCATCGTCGAGCGACAGATATTTCCATAACAGATAAACAGTACACGTTGCATATGCGGTTTCCTTTCGATCGCCATCATCGAGCTCGAGTATCGCATCTACGCCTGCGCCATCGCCCTCTTGCGTTCCCAGCGAGCCAACTTAATCGTCACCAGCGTAAGCACCCAAGCCACAAGCGAGAACGCGGCACCCACTGCGCCTACATATGCAATGCCAGCTCCGCTTACCACGGCACCGCCCACCGCGGTGCCAAACGAAATGCCGACATTAAACGCCATGGGTTCTACCGAGCTCGCGAGCACCATCGATTTGGGATGGCGGCTGCGAGCCACGTCCATAAAGTGCGTGATGCACGACACCGAGAACAGGTACATGAGCATCGCCAGGCTAAAGACAAAGACAAGTGCGAGCGGCATGGCAGCGCCCACGGCAAACAGCCCAAACAATGCCGCTGCCTGCAGCACAAACGTCACGAGTAGCGCCTTCATGCCAAAGCGCGCATCGATCCATCCGCCCAGGATGTTCGAGATCAGGCAGAACACGCCGTAGGCCATGAGCGTGGTACTGGCTTCGACCGTGCCCATGCCCAGCACCTGCTCAAGATAAGGCGTCACGTAGCCGTAGAAAACGTAGACCGACCCCACGCCAAACAAAAAGATGAGCATGCCGGTGATGATGCTCGGCTCGCGTAGCAGACCCGCCTGCTCGCGAAAAGTGGCGGGCTCGTCGGTTTGCCCAGCGCGCGGCATAAACGCCACGAGCGCTCCGCAGATCAGAACGGCAAAGGCCAGCGTGCCGTACATGGCCACGTGCCAATCGAGCGTGTCGGCCACAAACTTGCCGATCGAAGTGACAAAGACCATTGCCACGGAAAACGCACCATATACCACCGAGATGGCAAGCGAAGTTTGCTGCGGAGACAGAAGCTCGGGGATGTACGTCACGCCCACGGCGAGCAGTGCGCCCGAGACGGAGCCCAGGATGATGCGCGAGATGAACAGCACCTGGAAGTTGGGCGCCAACGCCATGACCAGGTTGCCGAGCACAAAGACGATGCTGTAGCACACGAGCAGCTGGTAGCGGCGAAAACGCCCCGTACTGAGCGCGAGCACCGGCGTCGAGATAGCGTAGATCAGTGCGAACACGCTAATAAGTTGGCCTGCGGTGGCAAGCGATACGCCGAGTTCCGTCGCTAGGTCGCTTTCGATGCCGATGACCACGAACTCGGAGCAGCCGAGCGAGAATCCCAACAGCACGAGCAGCGCCAGGCAAAGATTGGTGCGCGCGGGGGAGAGCGCGGCGGCGGTTGACTTACTTTTTGGCGTGGTTGCGGCGGTCAAGGTTGTCACTCCAATGTCGCGTGAATAAGCGGGATTCAATCCCTGCAACTCTAACAGAATGTGACAAAGGGACAGTCTCTTTGTCACATTCGCGGCGTGGCTGCCGCCTAAACCGTCACAACATTCGATGAAAATCTCGAAAACGAGGAAAAACGTCGAATGTTGTGACGGTTTTCGTGTCCGGCGCGGGTGAGCTTCGGTGCCGTCTGGGGGTATAAGACTAGCGAGTGTTTATTTGCGAGGCCTAAGGGGCGCCCCGTATGGATATCGATAACTTTGAATGGTGGTATAGCGAGGGCGAGGCTCCGGACGAGGAGTGGGACGAGCCCGCGTCGCGTGACGTGTCGAGCGACGAGGACGAGACCGGCAACGATGCCGCTGTCGAGCCTGATGCCGCCTCCGATGCCGCCGAGCCCCTGACCTTTGAGCAGGCTTGGGCCCAAGCCGAGGCCGATGAGGCTAAGGCCGATGCCACGGCCACACTCGGTGAGCCGGCGGACATGTCCATCTCGCCGGCCAAGACCCCGCAGCCGCGCCATAACATCGACCCCGACAGCACGGCATCCTTCAGTATTCTCGACGTGCCCTCGCAGGGTGCTCAGGCGCCCGCGCCCACACGTCGTCCCAATCTGTTTCGCGAGGAAGATGCAGGACGTCGCTCTCCGCTCGGCCCCATCCTTATCGCCTTCATGGCCGGCGTTATCGCATGCTCGGTAATTGGAAACGTCTGGAGCCATGTGGAGCAACAGCGCAAAGATGCCGCCAAGGTCGAGATGTCTGTCGAGCAATCGCTCAGCCGCACGCGCTCGGTGCATGTGTCGGTCGAGGTCAAGGACGGTGCGACATGGGACACCGCCCGCGGCGATAGTCAGATGCTCATCCACATCGTGGGCCGCACGCTCAGGGGGCAGGCGATTGACGAGTATCAATATGTCAACTCCGCTGGCGACGGCATCGAACTCAAGCCCGGCGACTACGAGCTCACGGTCGACGAGCCGCCCGTCGCCACCGATGGCACGCGCTTCCGCGCCTCAAAGCGCATGGTCCCCGTGAGCTTTAACTCACAGGCGCCCGATACGGTCGACAGCACACCGCAGGGCGGGTTCGACCTTTACGCAATCGCTCAATAACTGCGCCTGCCGCCTCTCCGTGCCGCCAAGAGTGGCACAATAGCCCTCAACACTGTTGTTTACTTTTGGAGGAAGTAGCATGTCCACCGTCACCACCATCAAGCGCGGCGGCCTCACCGCGGCCATCGATTCCATGGGAGCCCAGCTCACGAGCCTTGCCCTCGACGGCAACGAGTATCTGTGGCAGGGCGACCCGGCCTTTTGGGGCAAACACGCGCCCATTCTGTTCCCCATCGTGGGATCGCTGCGCAACAACACAGCGACGTCTGCGGCTGGCACCTGCGAGATGCCGCGTCATGGCCTCGCGCGCATCGTCGAGCACAAGCTGGTCGAGGTCTCCGAGGACGGCTCGTCCGTCACCTACGAGATCACCGATACGCCCGAGTCGCTCAAGGCTTTCCCCTTCCACTTTAAGCTCAACATGACCTATGCCCTGACTGGTGACGCCACGCTCACGCAGACCTTTGCCGTCACCAACACCGGCGACGTGGACCTGCCGTTCTCGGTGGGCGGCCACCCTGCATTTAACGTGCCCGCCCCCGGTGCCGAGGATGAGGCGTTCGAGGATTACGAGCTGGCGTTTACCGAGGCTTGGACCAACGAGGCCCCCATCATCACGCCCGACGGTCTTATGACGTTCGAGGGCAGTTACAAGGCTCCCGATAACTCGGACGTGCTGCCCATCACGCACCGCAGCTTCGATAACGATGCCATCATGTTCACCGATACCCCGGGCTCCACGCTCACGCTGCGCGGCCGCAAGTCGGGCCACGGCGTCAAGATCGACTTTGAGGGCTTTAAGTACATCGGCGTGTGGTCTGCCGCCAACGACGCCCCGTTTGTGGCGCTCGAGCCTTGGACCGGCCACACCACCATGGACACCGAGGACGACGTCTTTGAGCACAAGGTCAACACCATTACGCTGGCGCCGGGCGAGACGGACGTCCGCAGCTTTAGCGTCACTTTGCTCTAGAGGTTCCGCCGTTCTGACGAACGGCGGGCCGGTCGATGCTGCGCGCCGTCCAGAGCGATAATTTGTCATTCAAAAGGCAAGGCATGACCAGAAGGTTTATGCCTTGCCTTTTTCATGCCTAGTCGTTGGGGACGTTCTTGTTTGACTAGTCGTTTAAGAACGTCCCCAACGACTATCAATCGTTTTCAGTTCGTAAACTTGTATATATGCATTTATATATGCATTTGCTGGAGGTAGCGCTGAGCGGTATCCTGTTAAGTCGTCAGCATACGATTCAACAGGGAAGGCAGATTATGCATTCTCCCCATCAACGCGACGCGCATCCACAGCCGGTATGCAGCCGTCGCATCTTTTTGGGTAGCGCTCTCGCTGCGAGCGCTACTGTCGTCGCCGGCGCACTTGCCGGTTGCCAGCGCCCCTCCACGCTGGAAGTAGTTCAGCCCACGACGGGTGGCGGTCGCGACGACCTGTCCGATTCCGTTATCGGCAAGGATAAGATCCGCATTGGCATGGAGGCGGCCTACGCCCCGTACAACTGGCAGGTCTCCGAAGCCAGCGAGTACACCATCCCCATCGACAACGTGCAGGGCGCCTATGCCGATGGTTACGACGTGCAGATCGCCAAGATCGTCTGCAAGGCCCTCGGCGGCGAGCCCGTTGCCGTCAAGCAGAGCTTCTCGGGCCTTATCGATTCGCTCAACAACGGCCAGATTGACCTCATCATCGCCGGCATGAGCGCCACGCCCGAGCGCGAGGAGTCCGTCGGCTTTTCCGATCCGTACTTCATTGGCTACTTTGGCCTGTTCGTAAAAGAGGGCTCGCCCTACCAAAACGCCACCAAGCTCAGCGACTTCAGCGGTGCCACGGTGCTCGGCCAAAAGGACACTATGCTCGATACCGTCATCGACGAGATCCCGGGCGTTGTGCACAAAAACCCGGTCGACTCCGTCCCCACGGTGTTCTCGAACCTGCTGCAGGGCACCTGCGACGCCGTGACCTACAACACCGAGAACGAGAAGGGCTATATGGCTCAAAACCCGGGCATCGTTCCCATTCATTTTGCCGAAGGCGAGGGCTTTAAGCAGGAGGTCGCGGCAAACGTCGGCTGCCGCAAGGGCTCGGACAAACTGCTTAAGCTCATCGACAAGACACTCAAGGGCATTAGCCAAGAGGAGCGCGACCAAATGTGGGACGCGTGCCTCGACCGTCAGCCGGCATAGGGAGGCAGCATGAAAACCGTCAATCGCCTGGCCTCCTTTATTAAGGCCGACCACCGTTATGTATACCTGGGCACGAGCGTTATCGCGGCGCTCGGCCTGGCGTTTAGCCAGCGCAACCCCACGCCGCTGAGCTTCTTGGCCCCCACCGGTATCTTCCAGGATTGCCTTTGGGCGATTCTTTGGGCCTGGATTGTCGTGTCGGCGGCGGCGCTGGTCACCAAGCTTATGCACTGGAGCGACTATCGCGTAAAGTCGCCGTTCGCCTCCGAGCGTTTCCGCCGCGGCGCGCGCCTGGGTAGCTATGTTGTGGTCGCCATCGCAGCGATCTTTTTCGTGGACCGCTGCATCATGTCGTTTATCGACCTGGTGCAGGTGAGCATTGTCTCGGATTCCAACCCCAGCGACTTTTTGTCGAGCCTGGTCTACATGACCTACAAGAGCGGCGACTTCTTCATCCGCGGCATCGAGATCACCATCGCGCTTGCCACCTTCGGCACCGTCATCGCATTCTTCCTGGCGCTGCTCTTTGTGTTCCTGCGTATTCAGACCTTCGACCGCGTGGACAACGACCTGGTGCGCTTCTTTAAGAGTATCGGCCGCGGCTTTGCGACCATCTATTCCACCATCGTGCGCGGTACGCCCATGATGGTCCAGGGCCTACTCATCTATTACGCGGGCTTCACCGTTTTGCGCGGCATGGGCTTCGAGACCGCCCAGGCCAACCAGATCTGGAGTACCTTCACCGCCGGCCTCGTCACCATCTCGCTCAACTCCACCGCCTACATGATGGAGGTCCTGCGCGGCGGCATCGAGTCCATCGATTCCGGCCAAGCCGAGGCGGCGCGATCGCTGGGCCTGTCGCAGTGGCAGGCCATGCGCAAAGTCGTGTTCCCCCAGGGCATTAAAAATGCGATTCCGGCGCTCACCAACGAGCTCATCATCAACATCAAGGATTCGTCGGTGCTCTCGGTCATCGGCGTGTTCGACCTTATGTACGCTACTACCACGGTCGCCGGCGTGTACTACCGCCAGATGGAGGTCTACTGCGTGGCGCTCGTGGTCTACCTGATCCTGACGCTCGTGGCGAGCCGCCTGCTCGAAGCCTTTGGCAAAAAGCTCGGTGCCGAGGCTCCGGCCACGCTGCCCAGCTCTAACTAGGCTTAAGACGAGGAGAATCATCATGGCAGATACCGCCACTACCGGCGTTGCGGCCGCCGCACAGACCAATGAGCCGCTCATCCGCGTCGAGGGCCTGCGCAAGAGCTTCGGCTCGCTCGAGGTACTCAAGGGCATCGACCTGTCCGTTAACCCCGGCGAGGTCGTCACCATTATCGGCGCCTCGGGCTCGGGCAAGTCGACCTTCCTGCGCTGCCTCAATCTGCTCGAGACCCCGGACGCGAGCCACATCTGGTTCCACGGCCAGGACCTTACGGCCGAGCGCTGCAATATCAATAAACTCCGCGAGGACATCGGCATGGTGTTCCAGGGCTTTAACTTGTTCAACAACATGGATGTGCTCGACAACTGCACGCTCGCGCCCGTCACGCTCAAAAAGATGAGCAAGGCCGAGGCCGAGAAGGTCGCGATGGAGCACCTGACCAGCGTGGGGCTCGAAAAGTTCGCGCACGCCGCCGTGGGTCGCCTGTCCGGTGGCCAAAAGCAGCGCGTGGCCATCGCGCGCGCCCTGTGCATGAATCCGCAGATCATGCTGTTCGACGAGCCGACTTCGGCGCTCGACCCCGAGATCGTGGGCGAGGTGCTCGAGGTCATGCGCAAGCTCGCGGCCGACGGCATGACCATGGTCGTCGTCACACACGAGATGGCCTTTGCCCGGACCGTGTCCGACCGCGTGATCTTTATGGACAAGGGCGTGGTGCTCGAGGACGCCGCGCCGGCCGAGCTCTTCGGCAACCCCAAGCACCAGCGCACTCGCGAGTTCCTCTCGCGTTATCTCGAGGACAAATAACCGACCGCAAACGCTTATGTGGCAGGGCCGCTCCGGTGGGGCGGCCCTCGTCATCACAATCGAAAGGATGTCATGGCCGAGGTTTGGCGCTTCTTTGCGCATGAGGATGATTTTGCCGATATAGACGAGGCTGGCGCGTGCGAGCGCTTGGGTCGCGTGCTGTCGTTTCCGACCATCTCGAGTATGGATGCCGAGGCGGTGGACTGGCAGCCGTTCGACGACCTGCGCGCGTATATGCAGCAGGCTTGGCCGCACGTATTTACGGCGGGTAAGGTCGAGCTTATCGACCATTCGCTATTGGTGACGCTTGGCGGTTCCGACCCTGCCCTCAAGCCCATTATGATCATGGGCCACATGGACGTGGTTCCCGTGGTACCCGGCACCGAGGCTGACTGGACGCATGCCCCCTTTAGCGGACATGTGGACGACACCTACATTTGGGGTCGCGGCGCCATCGATATGAAAGACCAGGTCGCAGGCATTCTCGAGGCGGTTGAGTATGCGCTCGCGCACGGCTGGGAGCACAAGCGTACCCTGCTGCTCGCCTTTGGCCAGGACGAGGAAACCACGCAGTACGGCGCGGGGGCGATCGGCCGCGCGCTCGAGGAGCGCGGCATTGAGCTTGAGTACCTGATCGACGAGGGCGACTACCGTATTGTTTCGGCTGCCGAGTATGGCGCGGGCGAGGGCTGGCTTATGCATGCCGACCTCGCGGAGAAGGGCTATGCCGATATCGTGCTCAAGACGAAGAGTGAGGGCGGGCATTCGTCCAACCCCTACGGCGGCACATCGCTCGAGGTGCTCAGCCGTGCCATCACCGCAATCTGCGATATCGAGTGGCCGACGCGCGTGACCGACTTGCTTGCCGCCCAACTTGTCGAGTTGGGGCTCTACACGGCCGATGAAATTGCCGCCAACGGGGATGCCATTGTCCGCGATTGCCTCGCCAGCAAAAAGCTCTATCCGCTGGTGACGACCACCTGCGCGCCCACGCAGATCGAGGGTGGCAGCACCGGCGCCAACGTAATGCCGCAGGATATGTGGGCCAACATTAACTTCCGCATGCTCGAGGGTACGAGCGTGGTCGACGTTGTGGCGCGCTGCCGTGAGGCGGTTGCCGGGGCGGACCTTGCCGGTTGTGTCGAAGTGGAGCTGGGCCCCGGCAGCTCCGAGCCTTCGCCGTCTCCGCGTGTCGGTGGACCGGGGCTCGAGGCCGTTCGCGCCATCGCCGCCCGCTATTTCCGTGATCCAAAGGGGACGGAGGAAAACGGATCGCCCGCGGTGGGCCAAGAGCCGATTGGCATCGTGCCCTCGACCGTGATTGGCGCAACCGATGCCGCCAACTACCAGCGCATTTGCCACGAGTGCATCCGCTTCTCCGCCTTTGTGGTCGACGATGACGAATGCGACCGCGGCGTCCACGGCACCAACGAGCGCGTCACCCGTCGCGCCTACCTCCAAGGCATCCGCTTTCTCATCGCCCTGCTCCACACGCTCTAGAATGCGACAAAGGGGCTGAGCCGATTTCATCGGTAATGAGACAAAAACTGTCATAGAAAAAGACTAAGATATCTTAAGAGACATATGCTGTGGTTGGTATTCCATGAACGACTGCGGGCATGTGCCAGACTGCCTCGGCCCCCGGGGAGCGCCCGGGCAGGTCGCCGTGTGACTGGGGAGGAAATTATGCAGGAGCTCAGAGAGGCGACATCTCTACTCGTGAATAATGTTATCGGGGGGGGTGTCTCAGCAGGGAACATCCTGGTAGACACCGGCCGCGCGAGCGGTGGTCCGTCATGTCTTATGACCGTCGTCGCGGACTGCGTCCGATCTCGCCATATGCGATTGTTCTGGCCCTCGCCGTCGCGCTGACGACGAGTTTCTTCCTGCCGGCCCGTGCGGAAGCGGCGATTGCGGACCACACGGTCGCGACGACCTCGCCCTCGGGGACGACGATCAACCTGTTTGATTACTGGGTGAATCTCGATGACCATCTGTCGGTTTCCGGCAACGGCGGCATCAACAAGAACCACCGGTTCCAGTTTAACGACGGCCAGGGTAGTGAGTCGCTCAACCATTGGGCGGGCAACACGAACCCGCAGCCCGGCATTGTCAACAACACGCTTTTAGACGGCTATCCGCAGCTTTCCAAAACCTGGCGCGGCGAGTCCCTCCGCTACCTGTTCGATTCTTCTGCCCAGACCGGCAAGACGTCCCATTTTGGCGTGACGGGCCTCCTCAAGGTTCAGAACGGCTACTACGTCTATGACAGCACCCAAAACTACGCAGCCTACAACGCTGACAAGAATGCCTTCGACATCTATGACACCTGGGGCATTAACAATGTGGGCACTTCGTCTCACCAGGGTCAGTTCTTCCCGTTCGACGCGGCAGACAAGGTGTTCAAAGAGGAAAACGATCGGCTCGTCCAAAACGGCATCACGGCAGACAACACCGGTAATCCGAGCTACAACGACGGCAAGCCCGTCAACCACCACTTCGGCCTGTCGATGTCGTCGCGTTTCGTGCAGCCTGCCGATGGCAAGACGAACACCGGAGACGACATGGTGTTCGACTTCGCGGGAGACGATGATGTCTGGATATTCATCGACGATGTCCTCGTGGGCGATATCGGCGGCATCCATAACATGGCGAGTCTGAGCATCAACTTCCGCTCGGGCAAAATCCAGATCAACGGATCCGACAAAGGCACGCTCCTCAGCGCGTATCAGACGGCAGGAGCGCAGGGTTCGACGAAGTGGAACGGCAACACGTTCGCCGACGGCACCAACCACACTCTCAAGTTCTTCTACCTGGAGCGCGGCGCCACCGACTCCAACATGATGCTCAAGTTCAACCTCGTGACGGTGCCCGAGTCCGACATCATCAAGTTCGACCAGGACGGCAAATTCGTACAGGGTGCCGAGTTCGCGTTGTACAAAACAGACGAGAACTTTACAGATACAACCAATAACAAGAACGAGCTTCTCGGCTCCGGTACCACGGACGAGGCCGGCCACCTAACGCTCACGAACGACGTGGACAACGGCGTCATCAACTTCGACGATCTCTACGAGGACTCCGGCAGCAAGTACTACCTCCTGAAGGAGACGCGCGTGCCCGAGGGATATCGCTCGAGTCTCACGGCGACGGATGGCAGCATGCAGCTCGAGTACGTGCCCACGAGCGACAAGGACGCCGCGGGCGGCGTCATCATCAACCGCGGCGGTATGGACGCGGGCAGCGTCGTGTGGCAGACGGGTGCGTTCGCCGGCGCGAAGGAGACCATCACCGCGCCGTCGACCGTGTACAAGGCGAACGATGACCAGACGATGCCCGACAAGACCGTCGGCCTGGACTCCGGCATACTGTTCGCCGTGGTGCTCAAGTGCGATAAAAGCGCAAGCACAGATATCAAAGATCAGAACAATTGGTACGCCGTGTCGGGCGACCCATCGATGGGAGCGGGATACACCCTCGCCAAGGAGCCGAGCAAAGCCGGCGCTATCGAGGCGGCGAAGAAGGACCTGCACGCCTTCACGCTCAACACGAGCGGCCAGTACCAGGTAGAGATTCCGTATCTGCCCGGTGACATCTCCAGCTACTACTACATGCTGAGCGGTGATGCCCGCAAGGATGCCGAGTACGCGGTGGCCATCTACCACACGACGGCGAGCTCTATCGCCAACGCGAATACGGACAACACGGTCCACGTGTTCAGCGATGACCTCCCCAGCGGCGAGAAGAATTTCCAGCGCCAGTTTGCCACGCGCTTGCTCGTCACGAACATCCAGAATCGCCTGTTCGTGCAGAAGACCGATACCGAGGGCAAGCCCGTTGACGGGGCGAAGTTCGGCCTGTACAAGGCCGATCAGGTGAAAATGGACGCGAACGGCAAGGTCATGCTCAATGGCGAGCAGACCCCCTTTGACACCCTGACGACGGGGTTGGTCGGCAACCCGGTTCCGCTCGAAGGTGCGGGCATATTCCCGAATACGAGCGACGGTAACAGGCCGCTCGTGAAGGGGACCTACTTCCTAAAGGAGGTCTCGGCGCCCAAGGGCTTCCTGCTTAACGACACGCTCACCAAGGTGATTGTGGACGATTACGGCGTCCATGCCGATGCTGGTACGGCCGATGACGGTGTTTCGACGTTCGTGGGCCCGGGCGCGCTCATGAAGAGCCTGGGCCAGTTTGGCGCAGAGGGCGACATCGACAACACGCTCACGTGGATCAAGGGCCAGCGCCAGACGTCCGACGGGACGCTCGACGGCAACGACAACCTTTCCTGGAACAATGACGCCAAGGGCGGCGAGGATGAGGTGCACCTCAAGTACGGCGCCAACGGACGTGTCTACCAGTATGGGCCCACCGAGGAAGGCAAACCTTATCGCTTGGAGACCGAGACGGGCTGGATACGTATGGGCATCACGCAGGACGTGCCTGGTGACACTAATGCGAAGGGCGCCCGCGCCAATCTGGACGACATGAATTTGAACGCCCTGTTCACAGGTGCCACCTGCGTGCGCGTGGCGAACGAACGCGAGGCGAGCCTCGAGGTGACGAAAAAGGTTGCCCTGCCCGATGGCCTGACGGGCAATAAGGACGCGGAGTTCACCTTCAAGTTCACCGTGCCCGAGGGGAAGACCTACAAGGCTGCAGTGTTCAAGAACGCTGGGGCCGGAAAGCAAGCCGGCGTCGTGTTCGATTTGAAGAACGGCGACACCCATGCTATCAAGGCCGACGAGACGATTCGCGTGTACGGTCTTGGCGAGGGCGACGAGTACGCGGTGCAGGAGCTGACCGGCGCAGACCAGATGCCCGCGGGCTATAAGCTGACCGGCCGCAAGCAGGGTGCCACGGATCTGAAGGACGCAGGCGATAGCGTCACCGGTAAGATCGCGAAGCAAAATACCGACGGCACGTTGGCCGAAGCCAACAAGCTGGTGTTTACCAACACTTACACGGCGGAAGCCAGCGACAAACTGACCCCACAGGTAACGAAGAAGATCTCCGGCACCGAGAGGACGGACAAGAAGTTCTCGTTCACGCTGGCTGCCACGTCGAAGACGAAGGATAAGATTGACGCCGGCGATCTGGAGGATGACGGTCTAAAGGGTGACACACCCTCGGAGTCCAAGACCACGAAGGGGGAGATCACCGGCAAGGACGGTCAGCCCCTCAACTTCTCCGACATGACATTCAACAAGGCAGGCGACTACACGTTTACGCTCACCGAGGCCCACGGGGAAGATGACGATCCTAATACGACTGGTGTGCAGAACGCTGGTTGGACGATGGACGATTCCACCTACACCGTCACGGTGAAGGTTGAGGACAAGAATGCCAAGCTGACTGTCACAGGCGTGGCGGTGGAAAAGGACGGCGATGACAAGAGCGAGACGCTTGAGGTCAAGAAAGGCAAGGTGAACCTCGCCACCTTTACCAACAGCTATGCTGCGAAGGGTTCCGTGACCCTGGCGGCGAAGAAGCACTTTACGGGCGGTGCGCTCGCGGGGAACGATTTCTCGTTTGCTCTGTACAAGGGTGACAAGGCGGAAGGCACGCCCCTTGAGACCGTCACGAACGACGAGAACGGCAACATTACCTTCCAGCCCATCAACTACACCGAGGCCGGTGACTACGACTACACCATCAAGGAGGTGAAGGGCGCCGACCCGACCGTCGTCTACGACGGTCAGGAAGTGAAGGTCAAGGTCAGCGTCACCGATAACAAGAACGGCACGCTGGGCGCAACCGCCACCTACGGCGGCGATGAGGCCGTTCCGACCTTCACCAACTCGAAGCCGACGACGGACGTTACCGTCGAGGCAACGAAGACCCTCACGGGCAAGGCGCTGACGGACGGCGCGTTCGCCTTCGGCCTGTACGACCAGGCCGGCAACGAGGTCGCCAAGGGCGCCAACGACCGGGACGGCAAGGTCAAGCTGGCCGTCAAGGGCCTGAACCTGGGCGAGTACGACTACACGCTCAAGGAGGTCGCTGGCAGCGATTCGACCATCACCTATGATTCCACGGAGGTGAGGGTTCACGTCTCGGTGAAGGCGGAGGGCGACAAGGCGAAGGCGACCGTCACTTACGACGGCAAGAACGATATCCCGACCTTCAAGAACACGTATCAGCCCGCCAAGACCTCGGCTACACTCACGGCGAAGAAGTCGTACGTGAAGTCCGACAACACGCCGATCGTACTCAAGGGCGGCGAGTTCACCTTCGATGTGTACGAGGGCAACCTTACGGCTGAGCAGCTGAAGGACAAGCGACCCATCCAGACCGCTGAGAACGGCGAGGACGGTACCGTCACCTTCCCGGCCATCGACTACACCAAGGCCGGCGAGTACAAGTACACCATCGTGGAGAAGAAGGGCGACCTGTCCCACGTGACCTTCGACGACGCGGTGCACCATGCCGCGGTGAAGGTCGTGGACAAAGCTGGCAAGCTGGACGCCGCCGTTGCCTACGATGGTGACAAGGCCGATGCCCCCACCTTCACGAACACCTACACCGCAAAGGGATCCGTGGAGCTGACGGCGACCAAGGTCGTTGCGGTCGCGCCGGGCTTCACGCACGACACCAAGCTGAAGGGCGGCGAATACACGTTCGAGCTGAAGGACGCCGACGGCAAGGTGCTCGACACCGCGAAGAACGAGGCCGATGGCACGGTGAAGTTCACGCGCGACTTCGAGCTCGCCGACCTGGGCGGCGCCGCGAGCAAGGACTTCGCCTACACCATCGCGGAGAAGCCGGGCGCGGAGGCCGGCATGGTCTATGACAACCATACCCTCACCTATACGGTGACGGTCACAGACGATGGCGCCGGTACGCTGACGGCCACACCGCAGGTAACGAGTGGAGACAAGACCTTCACGAACACGTACCACCCGAAGGAGACCTCGGTAACGCTCAAGGCGACGAAGCGCTTCACGGGCGGTGAGCTCGCGGGGAGTGACTTCACGTTCCAGCTGCTCGACAAGGACGGCAGCGTGGTCCAGACTGTCCAAAACGAGAAGGACGGCAAGGTCGCCTTTGCAGCCATCGACTACGCTACGCCGGGCGACTACGACTACACCATCAAGGAGGTGAAGGGCGCCGACTCGACCGTCGTCTACGACGCGAAGGGCGTGAAGGTCCACGTCAAGGTCACCGACGAAAAGGGCGAGCTGAAGGCGACCGTCACCTACGACGGTGAGAAGGCCGTGCCGACCTTCACCAACACGAAGCCGACGGCGGACGTCACCGTTGAGGCCACGAAAGTTCTCGCGGGCAAGGACCTGACGGCCGATGCGTTCACCTTCGGCTTGTACGACCAGGACGGCAATGAGGACGCTCGCGGCACCAACGATAAGAATGGCAAGGTCAAGCTGACCGTCAAGGGCCTGAACCTGGGCGAGTACGACTACACGCTCAAGGAGGAGAAGGCCGGCCAGTCCGTCGACGGCGTGGCCTACGACGCCAAGGAAGTCAAGGTCCACGTCAAGGTAGAGCAGAACCAGGACGACAACAACAAGACGAAGGTGACCGTCACCTATGACGGTACCGCTACGGCTCCCACCTTCAACAACACCTACACCGCAAAGGGATCCGTGGAGCTGACGGCGACCAAGACCATCAAGGTTGCGGACGGCTTCGATCACACGACGAAGCCTGCGGACGGCGAGTTCACCTTCGACCTGAAGGACGCTGCCGGCAACGTGATCGCCACCGCGAAGAACGATGCAAACGGCAAGGTCTGCTTCACGCGCGAGTTCCAGCTCTCCGACTTGGACGGCGCCGCGAGCAAGGACTTCACCTACACCATCGTGGAGCAGCCGGGCGCGGAGCCGGGCATGGTCTATGACAATCATGCCCTCACCTATACGGTGACGGTCACAGACGGCGGGAACGGAGCACTGAATGCGAAGGCGATCGTGACGAGCGCATCCGGCTCGGGTGCCTTCACCAACACCTACCAGCCGGCCGCGACCGGTCTGGCCCTCGGTGCGCAGAAGAGCTATGTGAAGAAGGACGACAACACGCCGATCGTCCCCAAGGACGGCGAGTTCACCTTCGATGTGTACGAGGGCAAAATGACTGCTGAGCAGCTTGCCGGGGCCAAGCCCGTCCGGACCGCGACCAACGGCGCGGACGGAAGTGTTAACTTCGACGCCTTCTCCTACGCGAAGCCGGGCACGTACGAGTACACTATCGTGGAGCGGAAGGGTGATCTGGCCTACGTGACCTACGACGACGCGGTGCACCATGCCGCGGTGACGGTTGTGAACAATGCCGGCACGCTGCAGGCGAGCGTCGCCTACGACGGCGCGGACGCCACGAAGCCCACCTTCACCAACGCCTACAAGGCGAAGGCGACGAACTCCGGCGCGATCGCCCTCACCAAGAGCGTTGACGTGCACGACGGCAGCTATCAGCTAAAGGCGGGAGACTTCGCCTTCGAGCTGGTGGGGTCTGACGGTACGGTGCTCCAGACCCAGAAGAACGACGCCAAGGGCAAGGTTTACTTTAACGAGCTGACCTTCGACCATGCGGGCACCTTTCCCTTCACGGTCCGTGAGGTGCAGCCGACGGACGGCGCGCCGGGCGTGCCGGGCGTGACCTACACCGGCAAGACGTACACCCTGACCTACGTGGTGAAGGACAACAACGACGGCAAGCTGGTGGTAGAGAGCTCTACGGTGAAACCGAGCGAGGGCACCGAGAACGGCGTCACCCCCAATACCATGACGTTTGCGAACAGCTACCAGCCGGGTCAGACCTCCTACCAGATCTCTGGCACCAAGGTGCTTGAGAATGCCGACCCGGCCACCACGCGGACGCCCGCCGATGGCGAGTTCACATTCGCGCTGATTGACGTGGCCACCGGGCAGGAGATCGACCGGACCACGAACGTGGGTAAAGCGTTTACCTTCAAGGCCATCTCGTACACCGCAACTGGTTCGCATGCGTACCAGGTGAAGGAGGTTGCGGGCCAAGATGGCACCATCACTTACAGCGATGCGGTGCTGGACGTAACGGTGAACGTGACCGATGACGGCAGCGGCCAGCTGACCGCGACGGCGAACAAGACGGCTGCGGATCTGACCTTCACCAACACCTACACGCCGACGGCAACGACGGCGACGATTACCGGAACGAAGGCTCTGACCGGCCGCGACCTGGCCGAGGGTGAGTTCTTCTTCGACCTGAAGGACGCCGACGGTAACGTGGTGCAGACGGTGCAGAACGGCGCCGACGGCACGTTCGGCTTCGCGCCGCTGCAGCTGGACAAGGTGGGGACGTACGTCTACACCGTGTCCGAGCGGGCAGGGGCGACGGCGAACGGCGTCACCTACGACACGACGGTCTTTACCGCGACGGTGACGGTGACGGAGAATGCGGAGACGCACGCGCTGGAGGCGCAGGTTGCCTACAGCAAGGGCGGCAAGGCTGCGGATGCGGTGGCGTTCAGCAACAGTTACGCGCCGGCCGCGACTGAGGTGAAGCTGGGGGCCTCCAAGGTGCTGAGCGGCGAGGACCTGAAGGAAGGGCAGTTCTCCTTCCAGCTGAAGGATGCCGACGGCAAGGTGCTGCAGACCGCAAAGAACGCGGCGGACGGCACGGTGGGCTTCGAGGCGATCTCGTACGACAAGCCCGGAACGTACGCCTACAGCATCTCCGAGGTGGACGACGGTCAGAAGAACGTGACGTACGACGCGGCCGAGCACCGGGTAACGGTGACGGTGACGGACGACGGTGCGGGCCATCTGGTGGCGACGGTAACCTATGACGGCGCCGTGGCGCCGGTGTTCAAGAACACGTACACGCCGCCGACCACCCCGCCGACGGAGCCGCCCACCAATCCGCCGAGCAAGTCACCGGTGCCGAAGGAGGAGAAGCCGGGTCTGCCGTATACGGGCGATACCAGCTTGTCGCCGATGGCCCTGGGTGGCATCGCGGGCGGCGCGGTGGTGCTGATCGCCGCAGGCGTTATCCTGCGGCGCCGGAACCGGTAGCTACGGCGGCCGAGAAGGGCTTTGATTGAGGGCGGGTGGTCGCAGGGCGCGGCCGCTCGCCCTTTTTGGTGAAAGGCTATGTTAACCCGCCGTTTGCACGTCCGGCTCCAGATGGAACTCGTACTCCGGCTCCATCATCTTCTTCCGGATCTTTTCGTAGCGCCCGTCGTCGAGCTGCTCGCGCATGAGCGACGTCCTGTCCCCGACGCGTGCGGCCTCGCGCAGCCATCTGAACCACATCAGGCAGCTGTGGAGCCTGCGGGTCGATACGCCCTTGAACCTCTCGAGGAAGTGGCCGAGCGAACCCTGCGCTTCAGCATCCTCTGGACCGTGTCCCGCTCGTACCCGGTGAGCCTGCCGTGGGTCCTCGGGACCGCCCTCGCGGCGCCCTTCCCGCCCTTTCCGGACATGGCGTCCTCCGATCTCCCGGGGCCGGCCGATCCGGCCCTCAGGGTATCGGATTCCCAAATTTATCCGTATATGTGCGGATGAATGCGGGAGGCGTTCGGATGAAGTTGTATTCAAGGAAAGAGACTGACCCTTTGTCGCATTCCGTGCGGGTTATATGCAGGTATGCCTGCGCACGCTATCATGTATGGGTTAGACCGCAACTATGTACCCCATACGCGAAGGGATGCGCATGTATCTGAAGATCGACATGTTCTAGCTGGGCTTACCCCCGCAGTGGCGCCGCGCGCCCCATCAACTCTGCCGATTTTCGCCTTCACGCTCATAAAGGAGTCCCGCCATGCGCGACAAGCTCGAAAAGATTATTAAGGCCTACGAGGAGCTCGAGAAGAAGCTTTCCGACCCGGCCGTCGCCTCCGACATCAAGGAGTTCACGCGTCTCAACAAGGAGTACGCACACCAGTCCGACCTCATTGCTGCCTCGCGCGAGTACATCGGCGCGCTCGATGACATCGAGGCCGCCAAGGAGATGCTCCGCGACACCAGCGATGCGGACGAGAAGGAGATGCTCCAGATGGACATCTCCGAGAACGAGGAAAAGCTCCCGCAGCTCGAGGAAGACATCAAGTACATGCTCATCCCGAGCGACCCCAACGACGACAAGAACACCATCGTCGAGATTCGCTCCGCCGCCGGTGGCGACGAGGCGGCCATCTTTGCCGGCGACCTCTACAAGATGTATCAGCGCTTCTGCGAGTCGCGCGGCTGGAAGACCACCGTGCTCGACTCCAGCCCCAGCGAGGCCGGTGGCTTTAAGTCCATTGAGTTCAAGGTCGAGGGCGACCGCGTCTACTCCGTTATGAAGTTCGAGTCCGGCGTGCACCGCGTCCAGCGCGTTCCCAAGACTGAGTCCCAGGGCCGCATTCAGACCTCCACGGCTACCGTCGCCGTACTTCCCGAGGCCGAGGAAATCGACGTCCAGATCAACCAGTCCGACCTGCGCATCGACACCTACTGTGCCTCCGGCCCTGGCGGTCAGTGCGTTAACACTACCTACTCCGCCGTGCGCATCACCCACCTGCCCACCAACACCGTGGTGCAGTCGCAGGAACAGCGCTCCCAGATCCAGAACCGCGAGGTCTGCATGCAGATGCTGCGCGCCCGCCTGTACGAGATGGAGCTCGAGAAGCAGCAGGCAGAGCTCGGTGCCGAGCGTCAAAGCCAGATCGGCCACGGCAATCGTTCCGAGAAGATTCGTACCTACAACCAGCCCCAGGACCGCGTGACCGATCACCGTATCGGTTTCAACTCCACTTATAACGGCGTCCTTCTGGGCGACCAGCTCGGCACCGTGATCGAGGCGCTCGCCGCCGCCGAGCGTGCCGAGAAGCTGGCACAGGCAGTTTAAGTTACGGCGTTTTACCAAACGCCGTAACGGCTCGACGCTGCGCGCCGCCCAGGGCGACAATTTGTCATTCAAAAGGCAAGGCATGACCAGAAGGTCTATGCCTTGCCTTTTTCATGCCAACTTGTTCGCCCTGGACGTCGCTCGCTGGCATTGCCAAAACATCGGCGTTTCCTTGGTTGCCAAATAATCCGTAGGGAGTCATTGGGGACATTGCCTTGATATTTTATTCAGTCGGCTGTGATGGCATTTGAGCTGCTTACCTGCTTAAAGCAATTGACGGCATGTAGCCGCTATCGAAAATATTGCTCGAAAAATCGTCCAAGAAGTCGCGGGGTGATTTTTGACGCGTCGCGCGTCAAGCGATGTGGCAAGCGTTTGGTTAGATATTGGTCAGTTTTGGGTCAACCTTGCCAAAAGCTTGACGAATGCAGATTTAGACGTCGACGAATGAACACTCTAGGCGGGCTCCAAGCAAAATTCTGGGCTGATTCTCGATAATCGCTTCCAATTGTCTCTTGCCGCGTGCCACCCTCGCGTACAATCTGCTCCGACATTCGCGCGCCGTCCGGCGCTTAAGAGGGGAGGGCCCCATGGCAAACGAGATCTGGACCATCAAGCGTTGTCTCGAGTGGACCAAGGAGTACCTGGCCGAGCGCGGCGAGGAGCACCCCCGTCTTTCTGCCGAGTGGCTGCTGTGCGCCGCCACGGGCCTGGCGCGCATTGACCTATATATGCGTATGGACGAGACGCTTAACGCGGCCCAGCTCGAGACCATGCATGCGGCCGTCGTTCGTCGCGCCAAAGGCGAGCCGCTACAGTACATCACCGGCAGCACGCAGTTTCGCATGATCGACGTCGCGTGCGCCCCCGGTGTGCTCATTCCGCGCCCCGAAACCGAGATGCTCGTCGAGGAAGTCCTCAATTATCTGGATGCCGAGGTGCTGAGCCCCGAGGCTGCTGCCCGTCAGCGTGTTGAGCTGCCTTGGAACGATGAGGTCGAAGAGGCCCGCAAAGCCGAGGCGGCGCTGGCCGACGAGCGCGCGACTGTCGAGCGCCGTGCCGCTAACCTGACGGCCGCCGATGAGGCGGCGCTAGGCAGCGACGTGCTCGGCAGCCGTGCCTATGCCGAGGAGCTGGCCGACCGCGAGGCCGAGGAAGCCGCCGCGCAGGCAGCAGAAGCCGAAGTCGCGGAAGCCGCCGAGTCCGAGCTCGACGAATACGGCATCGCCATCGAGGGTGCCGGCCAGGAGACGGCTTCAGCTCAGGATGCCGCTTCGCCTGCCCCAGCCGAGCCCCGCATCGCCCGCGTTCTCGAGGTCGGCTGCGGCACGGGCTGCATCTCGCTCTCCCTTGCCTGGGAGCGCCGCGGCCACGTTACCTGCACCGCCACCGATATCGACCCGCGCGCTATCGATCTGGCCACCAAAAACCGCGACGCGCTCGGTCTCACATCCGATGAGGTCGTCTTTAGCCTCACCAACCTGGTGAGTTCCATTCCCCGCGAAGAGTGGGGCACCTTTGATGTGCTTGTCTCCAATCCGCCCTACATTCCGACCGACGTCATGCGCTCACTGCCGCACGAGGTCAAGGACTTCGAGCCCGACCTGGCGCTTGAGGGCGGCGCCGACGGCCTCGATATCTTCCGCCGCCTGCTCAATGCGGCGCCTTACATGCTGCGCGCCGGCGGCCTGTTTGCCTGCGAGCTCTACGAGGGTGCCCTCGACGCCGCCGCCGAGCTCTGCCGCCAGGCGGGTCTCTCGGACGTGTGCATCGTCCGCGACCTCACCGATCGCCCCCGCATCGTCCGAGCCATCGTCACCGAGCCCAAACAGCGCCAGTAATATTTATTAACTGGTTAGCAAAAATTATAAAGTAGTTTATAATTAGGACGGCTGAAAGAGGTCGGCCAATGCAACCTCCTACCTTTCGGGAAATCATTGCCCTACTCAAGCACGATGGATTCGTGAAGGTCGCGCAAGTCGGTAGTCATGCTAAGTATGTTTCTGGTGACCGTGTTGTCACCGTGAACGGCTCTGGTGGTGATCGACCAAAGAAGGGCACGTGGGCAAGTATTCGTCGCCAAGCTGAATGGTAGTTGGAGGCAAAATGAGGCAGCGATTTACCTATGACTGCGTTCTCATAAAAGAAGACGACGGTTACTGCGCCAGTTTCCCGCAGATTCCCGGCGCCTTTGCCGATGGCGATACGCGCGAAGAAGCGATTGCCCATGCCACCGAGGCACTGGTGGCGTTTTTGGCCGACGACCTCAACAACGGTTTGACTCCGGCAGGGTACGAACGCTCGGCCGAGGTCGTGGCCCTTTCAGTCGAAATCGACCACGAGGACGCTCGGGAAGCGGCGTGCCGAACATTTAAAGACGCAGCGCTGGACCTCAAAGTCTCCGCTCCGCGGATTACCGCGCTGGTCAAAGCCGGAAAGCTCGATGTTGAACTTGTCGACGGCCGTCGGATGATAACGATAGACAGCATCGAGCGCTACGCCGCCCAAGAACGCCACGCCGGCAGGCCAAAGAAGTTCGTCGCAGTCCAATAACCCCCTCACTTTCACCGACTACTAGAGCCGCTCACCAAACCAACATGCGCTCTGGGCAAATAGGTTGAATGTTTCGTGCGAGAATGCCCCACAGTAAACAAACTTGCACCGGAGCGTAAGGGGCTGGCATACACATGCAGACGGTCTATCGGGTATACGAGGGAACGCGCGAGCCGCATCGGCTTGCCGTCGAGCGCACGGCCGAGGTGCTCGGCCGCGGCGGCCTGGCCTTGATTCCGACCGAGACCGTCTACGGTGTTGCCGTGGCAGTCAACGCCTTCTCGGACGCCGTGCCCCAAGATACAAGCGAATTCCCATCGTGGCCGCGCGATCCGCAGGCTGCCGTCAATGGCGCCGCAGTTCCTGCGCTCGGCACCGGCTATCGCCGTATCTTCACTCTCAAGCAACGTGAGCTCACGCAAACCGTCGCTTGGCTGGTCGATGGCGTCGAAGCACTCGACCGCTATGGCGTGGATATCCCGGAAGATGCCCGCGTACTCGCGCGACGATGCTGGCCGGGAGCCCTGACTATCGTGGTCAAGGCAGCCCCCTGCGTGCCGACCTTTATGCGCGCTGCCGACGACACCGTGGCCCTGCGCGCTTCGGCCTCTCCCGTGGTCCAAGCGCTCATCCGCGCCTGCGGCAGTCCCCTTGCCTGCACGAGCGCCAACACGCACGGCGCGCCTTCGCCGGCAAGCTTTGCCGCCGTCGAGGGTCGCATCCTGGAGGGGGTCGATGTTGCCGTCGACGCCGGTGAGACCCCGTGTCGCGACGCCTCGACCATCGTGTCGTTCCAGCACGGCGGGCTCCAGATCCTGCGCCAAGGCGCACTTCCCGCATCAGAGATCGAGCGGGTCCTGTCCGACCCGATGCAATAGAAGGGTGTAAGCGATGTCGTTGAATCTGGGCAGCCTGGGCATGGAAGATGCCTCGTTTAACTTTGGCGGTTCCTACATCATGGCGCTCGACTGCGGCACCACCTCGGTACTTGCGACCATCGTCGACGAGTACGGCTGCATCGTCGCGCAGGCACGTCGTAGCGTCAAAACCAGCTTCCCGCGTCCCGGTTGGATAGAGCAAGACCCCATGGAGGTGCTTGCCAGCCAGATCGGCGTGATGATGGAGGTCCAGTTTAAGAGCGGCATCCATTCTGACCGCATCGCCGCCATCGGTATCTCCAACCAGCGCGAGACCACGGTGGTGTGGGACCGCATAAGCGGCCAACCCATCTATAACGCCATCGTGTGGCAATGCCGTCGCACCGCGCCTCTGATCGACGAGCTGGTCGAGCGGGGCGCAGAAGAGCTGGTGCGCTCCCGCACGGGACTCACGCTCGATCCGTATTTCTCGGCTTCCAAGGTGCAGTGGATCCTCGACAACGTCGACGGTGCGCGTGAGAGCGCGGCGGCGGGCGACCTCATGTTCGGCACCATCGACACCTGGCTCATCTACAACCTCACCGGCAGTCAGGTCTTTGCCACCGACTACACCAATGCCAGCCGCACGGCGCTCTTTAATATCCATACGCTCGATTGGGACGACGACCTGCTGGCGCTCTTTGACGTTCCGCGTTCCATGATGCCCGAGGTTCGTTGGAGCTCGGGCGACTACGGCCGCGTCGCGAGCGACATCATGACCAACATGCCGCCCATCATGGGCGTGGCGGGCGATCAGCAGGCGTCGCTGTTCGGCCACTGCTGCTTCCATCCCGGCCAGACCAAAAACACCTATGGCACGGGTTGCTTTATGCTCATGAACACCGGCGACGAGGTCGTCGAATCCAAGAACGGTCTGGTCTCCACGATCGGCATCGCCGCGGACGGCAAGATCAGCTATGCGCTCGAGGGTTCTATCTTTGCCGCCGGCTCAACCATGAACTGGCTGCGCAACAACATGGGCATCATCTCGAGTGTGAGCGAGTCCGCGCAACTCGCCGCTTCGATCAACGACAACGAGGGCTGCTACTTCGTCCCCGCCTTCGCTGGCCTGGGCGCTCCCTGGTGGGACCCGCGTGCCCGCGGTATCGTGTGCGGCCTGACCGGTGCCTCGAGTCGCGCGACCATTGTGCGTGCGGCCTGCGAGTCCATGGCCTACCAGAGTTATGACGTGCTGCGCGCCATGGAGCAGGACGTGGGACTTTCGATTGAGCGCCTGTCCGTCGATGGCGGCGCCTCACGCAACGAGTTCATCATGCAATTCCAGGCCGACCTGCTGGATATCCCCGTGCTGCAATGCGAGACGGTGGAGACCACGGCAATCGGTGCCGCGTACTTGGCGGGTCTTGCCGTCGGCTATTGGGAAGACCTGGAAGAACTGGAGCAAAATGCCCAGATCGTTAGGACCTTCCTTCCCCACATGTCCGCCGAGCGCCGCGAGCAAAACCTTGCGGGCTGGCGTGATGCAGTCAGGCGCTCGCTCAGCATCGCACAGTAGGGCTGTGATGGGCTGCTCGATATAACAAACCGCTAAACTAATGCATGGCGTGCGGCGGCAACATTGCTTCGCGCCTTGTCAGCAAGGTCGTTTTGCGGCCGCAACGAAAGGGGCAATCAACCCATGACCGTCACCTACGACGCGTCCCGTGTGACGCTTGTCGACCACCCGCTCGTCCAGCACAAGCTGTCGATCCTGCGCGACAAAAACACCGGCACCAACCAGTTCCGCCAGCTTGTGCGCGAGCTCGCACTTTTTGACGGCTACGAGGCCATGCGCGACCTGCCCATGGAAGACGTCGAGGTCGAGACCCCCATCACTACCGCCACGTTCAAACAGCTTGCCGGCAAGAAACTCGCCATCGTGCCCATCCTGCGTGCGGGCCTTGGCATGGTCGACGGCATCCTCGACCTGGTGCCCTCCGCTCGCGTGGGCCACATCGGCATGGAGCGCGACGAGGTCACCCACGAGCCGCACGAGTATTACTGCAAGATGCCCAAGGATATCGACCAGCGCATCTGCCTGGTCGTCGACCCCATGCTTGCCACGGGCGGTTCGGCCGAGATGGCCATCAGCTACCTGCGCGAGCGCGGTGTCAAGGACATCCGCATGCTGTGCATCGTCGCGGCCCCCGAGGGCCTCAAGTCGCTGACTGAGAAGGATCCTGATGTGCATATCTATACCTGCGCCATCGACGACCATCTCAACGAGGCTGCCTACATCGTTCCCGGCCTCGGCGACGCCGGCGACCGCATCTACGGCACGCTGTAATCTCTGAGCCATACCGGCTAACGTCGAAAATACGAAGAAATGGTGCGCGCGGGCGAGCAAAAGACGTCCACGCGCACTCCTGTTAACGGACGTTTTGCGCTGAGGGGTTCGAGAAAAACGTATTACCGTACCTGCGGCATAAAGAAGGTCTTAAGAAAACGAACAGGTGCGTATTAACCGATGCTTTTTCGGTTGTACTTTAGCGATTGGCTCGTACAATAGTCACCAATGTTTGGCGGGAACTGTCCTGTGAGGCGATAAAAAAGGAAAGTGAGGACGCCAGTGTTTCAGATAGCCGATCTGCTCGCTATCGTTGCAGGTGCCATCGCGGGCGCGATTGCCTTCCTTCCCTTTGTCTTTACGCTCAAGCCGGTTCTTGACGATAAGCAGAATGCGGACATGCTCAAGGGTATGGTGAGTCTCGCGGTCTCGGCAATCGCGTTGCTTGTCTTTACCTTGGTTGTGTTTGTGTTGTTCGGAGAGGCATTTCGCATGTTCCTCCTGGGCGAGGCGATCGGCTTCGTGGCCTTTATGGCCGCCTGCGCGGTTCGCGTCGCCAAGGCGCTGCGAGATCCTCATGAGGTCGAAAGGTAAGTCGTGGAAATTTTTGAAAAGCTGCCTGATGAGATTAATCATCTGGTCAGCGAGTTCAGCTCCACCCCTGTCGTGGGCGATCTGAGCTGCGGCATCACGCAGTACTCGTTTTGGCTGATCGTCTCCACGATCGTGCTCCTGATCGTCCTAGCCGTGTTCAAGAAGAAGCAGACCCTGGTTCCCAAGGGCTTCTTCGTCAACGGTTTCGAGTACATCATCGAGTACGTCGAGAACGATATCGGCAAGGGTGTCGTGGGTGAGAACTGGAAGAAGCACTTCCCGTTCCTGTGCTCGCTTTTCCTGTTCATCCTGATCAATAACATGATCGGCCTGATCCCGGGAATGAAGCCCGGCACCGGCGCAATCGGCTCCACCGCCGCACTCGCCATTTTCGCCTTCGTGTACTTCATCTACTACGGATGCAAGGCTCACGGCGTGATCGGCTACATCAAGAGCCTCGCCCCGCAGGGCGTGAGCTTCCCGATGAACGTGCTCGTGTGGGTCGTCGAGCTTTTCTCGACCTTCCTGCGCCTCATCACGCTTGCCGTCCGTCTGTTCTGCAACATGTTCGCAGGACACGTGGTCATGGGCTCGTTCGCCATCATGGCGAGCATGTTCATGCAGCCGCTGCTTCAGCAGGTTTCCGCGGCCCACGCCGTCGGCGCCCTGCCTTCGCTGGCCTGGCTTGCCATCCTCATCCTGATCTATGCGATCGAGCTTGTGGTCGGCGCCATCCAGGCTTACGTCTTCACGGTCCTTACCGCCGTGTATGTCTCCGAGGCAGAGGAGGTCGCGGAGGAGGAGTAGTCTTCCGTTCGTGCCTTAAAGGTAAGGCAATTCGTTAAACCGCCGGTGCCCGTACCCATGGAGCCCGGCAGTTATAAAAAGGTTATCCTGCGTGAAATAAGACACGCACGACAAAGGAGGAATCGTGGGAGTTATCGGTTACGGTCTCGGTGTTATCGGCGCTGGTCTTGCTATCGGCCTGTCTGCTCTGGGTGCTACGGGTGCTATGGCCCGTCAGCCTGAGGTCCAGGGCCGCGTGTTCACCGTCTTCATCATGGGCTCCGCTTTCGGCGAGGCTCTGGCTCTGATCGGCTTCGTTGTCGCGCTGATCGTTAAATAGCACGGAGCGTCAAGTATGAATCTTTCATCCCAGAAGAGCGCGATCGCACTCTCCGCGTCCGCGGCCGCGCTGCTCATGCCGGTTTCCGCGTTCGCCGAGGACGGCGCCGCCGGTGCGGACATCCTCATCCCTAAGATGGCGGAGTTCATCCCGGCGCTTATCGCCTTCCTGATTATCTGGATCGTGCTGGCCAAGGTCGCCCTGCCGGGCATCATGAAAACCATGGAGGAGCGCGGCAAGAAGATCGAGGAGAGCCTCGACGAGGCCGAGAAGACCAAGCAGGAGGCTATCGCCAAGCGCGCTGAGTCCGACTCGATCGTCACCGACGCCCGTCGTCAGGCTGCCGACATCGTTCTCGAGGCCCGTAAGGACGCCGAGTCCGAGCGTGCCCGTATCATCGAGGCTGCTCACAAGGAGGCCGAGGAGATTATCGCCAAGGCCCATACGACCGTCGAGGACGAGCGCAAGTCCATCTACGCCGGTGCCGCGAGCTCCATCGCCGACCTGTCCGTTGCCGTCGCCACCAAGATCGTGGGCGAGGCACTCGAGGACGATGCCGAGCAGAAGAAGCTCATCGAGCGCTACATCCAGGAAGCAGGTAGCCTGAATGCCGACTAGCCGCTATCAGGACAAGGTGCTCGAGACCTACGCGCGTTCCCTTTTGGAAGCCGCCAAGGCCGAGAACCATGTGTTCGAGGACCTCGAGATGGTCGAGCGCTTGGCTTCTGCCAGCCCCGAGATCATCGCCGTGCTCGACACCATGTCCAAGCGCGACCAGCTCGACCTTCTTCCCAAGGTGGCAGCTGCCTTTAAGTATGTTGCCGAGGAAGACGAGGATGTAGTGGGCGTGACCGTCACCACGGCGATCCCGCTCGACGACGAGCTGCGTCAAACCATCACTAAGAAATGCGAGCAGGACTTCAGCCGCAAGGTATTCCTTATCGAGCAGGTCGACCCGTCTATCGTGGGCGGCCTGGTGCTCGAGGCCCGCGGCGAGCGTCGTGACATTTCCGTCAAGACGCAGCTGCGCATCGCGCAGGAGACCCTCGCAAACTCTGCTAATTCGTACGGAGGTGAAGCCTAATGTCCGAAACCCTCAATGCCCAGGATATCGCCAAGAAACTGCAGGAGCAGCTCACGAGCCTCTCCGCGACGGTCGATACGCATGAGGTTTCAACGGTCGATGAGGTAGGCGACGGCATCGCGCGCGTCTCCGGCCTCAAGAGCGCCATGGCAGGCGAGCTTCTGGAGTTCAAGAGCTCCGATACCGGTGAGACCGTCTTCGGCCTTGCCCAGAACCTTGACCGTGACGAGGTCGGCGCCGTTCTGTTTGGTGCCGTCGACTCCATCAAGGAAGGCGACGAGTGCCGCACCACTGGCCGCATTATGGATATCCCCGTGAGCCGTGCCATGCTCGGCCGCGTCGTCAATCCGCTCGGCCAGCCCATCGACGGCCTGGGCGACATCGTCGCCACGCACCGTCGCCCCATCGAGTTCAAGGCTCCCGGCGTCATCGATCGTACCCCGGTGTGCGAGCCGGTTCAGACCGGTCTGCTCGCTATCGACTCCATGGTGCCTATTGGCCGCGGTCAGCGTGAGCTCATCATCGGCGACCGTAAGACCGGTAAGACCGCCATCGCCATCGACGCTATCCTCAACCAGCGCGGCAAGGGCATGGTCTGCATCTATGTCGCCATCGGCCAGAAGGCCTCCACGGTTGCCAACATCCGTGAGACCCTCGCTCAGCACGGTGCGCTCGACTACACCATCATCGTTTCGGCCACTGCTGCCGATTCCGCCCCTATGCAGTACATCGCGCCTATGGCCGGTGCCGCTATTGGCGAGTTCTTCATGTACAACGGCGAGGACGGCAAGCCCGCCAGCGAGACCAACCCCGGCGGCCACGTGCTCGTCATCTACGACGACCTGTCCAAGCAGGCTGTGGCCTACCGTCAGATGTCGCTGACGCTGCATCGTCCGCCCGGACGCGAGGCCTATCCTGGCGACATCTTCTACCTGCACTCTCGTCTGCTCGAGCGTGCCGTCAAGATGTCCAAGAAGAACGGTTACGGCTCCATGACGGCACTGCCGATCATCGAGACCCAGGACGGCGACGTCTCGGCCTACATTCCGACCAACGTCATTTCCATTACCGATGGTCAGATCTACCTGCAGTCCGAGCTCTTCTTCCAGGGTCAGCGCCCGGCAGTCGACGTGGGTATCTCCGTGTCCCGCGTCGGTGGCGATGCGCAGACCAAGGCCATGAAGCAGGTCGCCGGCAACCTCCGTCTGGACCTCGCTTCCTATCAGGAGCTCGCTGGCTTTACGCAGTTCGGCTCCGACCTCGACGAGGCTACTCAGAAGCAGCTGACCCACGGTGCTCGCATGACCGAGCTCCTGAAGCAGCCGCGTTACAAGCCGTTTGAGGTTGGCGAGCAGATCGTTACGCTGTTCGCTGGCAACGAGGGCTTCCTGGATGACCTGGAGATCGCCGACGTGCTGCCCTTCCGTGCCGAGCTCATCGAGTACATGGACAATGGCTTTGGTTCGCTGCTCGACAAGGTTCGCGCCAAGAAGATCGATGATGACACCAAGGCTGAGCTCTTGCGCGTCATCGGCGACTTCAAGCAGCAGTTCATGGCCAAGCACCATTCGGATGTTTCTGGATCAGAGGAGAACTAAGCCCCATGGCCAACCTTCGCGACATTAAGAAGCGAATCTCCTCGGTTACCACGACCAAGCAGATCACGCGCACGATGGAGATGGTCTCTACGGCCAAGATTCGTCGTGCCCTCGATCGCTCCAAGCAGGCCGAGCCCTATAAGGAGGCGCTGACCGACGTCATGTTGACGGTCGCCGGCGACGCCTCCTGTTCGGGCACCGATCCCATGCTGCAGAAGCATGAGAGCGTCAAGCATGGCCTGATTGTCGTTATTGCCTCGGACCGCGGCCTTGCCGGCGGTTTCAATACGACGGTGGAGCGCACGGCCGAAAAGCTCGCCGCTTCTTGGGCGAACGACGGCATCGAATACGAGATCATCGCGTGCGGGCGTAAGCCGGCCACGTATTTCCGTGACCGCGCAAACGTTGTCATGCACTTTGAGGGCAACTCCTCTGAGCCCGATTTCAATCAGGCCCGCATGATCTCCTCTCATATCTGCGATGCGTATCGTGCCGGTGAGCTTGACCGTGTCGAGCTTGTCTACCACCACGCCAAGAACCGCGTGGATCAGGAGCTTCGCGTCGAGCATCTGTTGCCGCTCGACCCCGAGATGATCGCTATGGCCCACGGTCCGCGTAAGAACGAGACCGACGCCCCTAAGCGCATCTCGTCCACGTTCGAGTTCGTGCCCTCTCCCGAGCATGTTCTCGGCAAGCTTGTGCCGTCTTATATCCTGACGGTCATCTACCAGGCCCTGATCGATTCGGCGGCTGCCGAGCAGGGTGCACGCCGCAAGGCCATGCACTCCGCGACGGAAAACGCCACCGCGATCATCTCGACCCTTACCCGCACGTATAGTCGCGTGCGCCAGGCTTCGATCACGACCGAGATTAACGAGATCGTCGGCGGAGCCTCAGCATTGGAGGAACAGTAATGGCTAATAACACCGTAAAGCTTGCGGTCGAGGAAGCCACCAAGAAGACGACTGCCGGTGATGGTCGCATCGTGCGAATCATCGGCCCTGTCGTCGACGTCAAGTTTGACGGCGCGGTGCCCCCGATCTACAACGCGCTCACGGTCGAGGCCGAGACCCCGATCGGTCATCTGAGCACGATCCTCGAGGTCGAGAGCCAGCTTCCGGGCGGCGTCGTCCGCACGGTCGCCATGTCCTCGACCGACGGCCTGCAGCGCGGCCTCATCGCCACCGATACCGGTGAGCCCATGAAGATGCCCGTTGGTCCCAAGACGCTCGGCCGCATTTGGAACGTCATGGGCAAGCCCGTCGACGGCAAGCCCATGCCCGAGGTGGAGGAGTTCTACCCCATCCACCATGCAGCGCCCCGTTTCGACGAGCTCACCACCAAGACCGAGATCTTCGAGACCGGCATCAAGGCCGTCGACCTGCTCGAGCCCTACATCCGCGGCGGCAAGACAGGTCTGTTCGGCGGCGCCGGCGTCGGCAAGACCGTTCTGATCCAGGAGCTCATCAACAACCTCGCCCAGGAGCACGGCGGCACCTCGGTGTTCACCGGCGTCGGCGAGCGTACCCGCGAGGGCACCGACCTGTTCCTCGAGATGAGCGAGTCTGGCGTTATCGACAAGACCTGCTTGGTCTATGGTCAGATGAACGAGCCGCCCGGAGCGCGTCTGCGCATCGGTCTGGCCGGCCTTACCACCGCTGAGTACTTCCGCGATCGCGGCCAGGACGTTCTGCTGTTCATCGACAACATCTTCCGCTTCTCTCAGGCAGGTTCCGAGGTTTCCGCACTGCTGGGCCGTATGCCGTCCGCCGTTGGTTACCAGCCCACGCTGGCAACCGAGATGGGCGACCTCCAGGAGCGCATTACCTCGACCAAGACGGGCTCCATTACCTCCGTCCAGGCTGTCTACGTCCCCGCAGACGACCTGACCGACCCGGCGCCTGCCACGACGTTTACGCACCTCGATGCCACCACGGTTCTTTCGCGTAGCATTTCGTCGCTCGGCCTGTTCCCGGCTATCGACCCGCTTGCGTCTTCCTCCGACGCTCTCGATCCCTCGATCGTTGGCGAGGAGCACTACCGTGTCGCCGTCAAGGTCCAGGAGCTCCTGCAGGAGTACTCCGACCTTCAGGACATCATCGCCATTCTGGGTATGGACGAGCTGTCCGAGGAGCAGCGCCTTACGGTCAACCGTGCCCGTAAGATTCAGCAGTTCCTCTCGCAGTCCTTCCACGTCGCCGAGAAGTTCACCGGCAACCCCGGTGTCTACGTCCGCGTCGAGGATACCGTCCGCTCTTTCGCCGAGATTGTCGACGGCAAGGCCGATGACCTGCCTGAGCAGGCTTTCCGCTATGCTTCCACGATTGAGGACGTGCGCGAGCGCGCCCGCAAGATGGGGGAGAAGTAGGTTATGCGTATCCGCATCGTGTGCCCCGTGAGCTGCGCCTATGAGGGCGACGCTGCGTTTGTGTCGATTCCGTCCACGGATGGCGAGTTTGGCGTTCTGCCTGCTCACTCCAGCGAGATCTGCACGATCGACCGCGGTTACGTTCGCGTTTCCGATAAGGCCATGGGCACTGTCGACCACACGTTTGCCGTGGCCGGCGGCTATGCCCAGGTTGCGGACGATGTCGTGACCGTTCTCGCCGAGCGCGCTTGCGATTTGGCGACCGTCGATGCCGACAAGCTTAAAGCTGATATTCAAGGTTTTGAAGAGAAGCTGGGTAATTTGTCGGAGGATGATGCACGCCGCGCCTACCTCTATAATGAAATCGCATGGTGTAAGCTCAAGCTTGCCCAATAGTCAAACGATTTAGCGTTCGACCATTTGCGAACACATCATGCCCGGGATGGCCCAGCCACCCCGGGCATGCTTTTTGAAAGGGTAGACCTTGGATATTATCCGCGTTGAGGGTGGCCACGCCATCGGAGGCTCCGTGCCCGTTTCGGGCGCCAAGAACTCCGCGCTCAAACTCATGGCGGCAACGCTTCTGGCGCCGGGCAAGACGACGCTGCAGAACGTGCCCGATATTTCCGATGTCCACGTGATGGGCAAGGTGCTCAAAGGCATGGGCGCTACGATCGATGTTCTCGACGAGCACACGCTCGAGATTGATACCTCTCAGGTCGATTCATGGGAGGCCCCCTACGAGCTCGTTGCCAAGATGCGTGCTTCCACCGCCGTCATGGGACCCCTGCTGGGCCGCTTCCATCGCGCCAAGATTGCCATGCCGGGCGGCTGCAACCTGGGTGCTCGCAAGATCGATATGCACATTCTTGGTCTTGAGGCCCTGGGCGTTGAGTTCGATACCGCCCACGGTTACATCAACGCTAATGCGCCCCAAGGTCTGCGCGGTACCACCGTCACGCTCGAGTTCGCCAGCGTCGGTGCGACCGAGAACCTCATCATGGCCTCTGTGCGCGCACAGGGCACCACGGTTATCGACAATGCCGCCCGCGAGCCCGAGATCGTCGATCTCGCCAACATGCTCAACGAGATGGGCGCTAAGATTGTCGGCGCCGGTACGCCTGTCGTGACTATCGAGGGCGTGGAAGAGCTGCATCCCGTTACCCATCGCGTAGTGGGCGACCGCATCGAGGCCGGTACCTTTATCGTCGCCGGTGCGCTGATGGCCGACGATCGCGGTGTCGACGTCACGGGTTTTTGCCCCATTCACTTGGGCATGGTTCTCAAGAAGATGGAGCTCATGGGTATCGACTGCGAGCGCGTCGAGGATGGCGTCCATGTGAACCGTGCCGAGCGTATCAAGCCGGTCGACATCCAGACGCTTCCATTCCCCGGCTTCCCAACGGACATGCAGGCACAGATTATGGTACTCTCCGCCCTTGCCGATGGCAGTTCCGTTATTACCGAAAACATCTTCGAGAATCGCTTTATGTTTGCCTCTGAGCTGGTGCGCATGGGTGCCGACATTCGTATCGAGAGCCATCACGCCATGATTCATGGCGTCAAGGGCTTCTCGGGTGCACAGGTTACCTCGCCCGATCTGCGTGGCGGAGCGGCCCTCGTCGTAGCGGGCTTGATCGCTGACGGGACGACCGAGGTTTCGGCCATCCATCACATCAAGCGCGGCTACGAGCAGTTTGTCGAAAAGCTGCAGGCGCTCGGCGCGCATGTCGAGCATGCTACCGTCCCCGATCCCGTCATCTACTAATACAGGTTGCCTATGTTTAATAAAAAGCCCCTCGCGGATACCACCGCCCGAAGACCCTCAACTGGTGCGCAGGCCAAGATCTACAGTCGCGATAACGTGGCTCGCTATTCCGAGCGCGCTCGTCAACGTCGTCGTAGCCACACGATTCGTCACGTCGCGCTCATTGTCGTGCTTGGCGTGCTGCTGAGTGCCACTACCGCTGCCGGCCTGTGGTTTGCTACCATTATGGGCAAGCTCGGCGATTCTAATGTCATTACCGATAATCTGCGTCGGGTTCTGGTTGACACCGATGAGGCAAAGGATCCGTTCTACGTGCTGCTTCTTGGCACCGACGGCCGTCCGGGCGAGGATACGTATCGTGCCGACTCGATTATCCTGGCACGCATCGACCCCACGCAAAAGCAGGCGACGCTCATTTCCGTTCCGCGCGACACCAAGGTCGAGTACAAGGGCGAGACCATGAAGATCAACGCCTGCCATACCGTTGGCGGCGCCGAGGCCATGGTCGAGGCGGTCAACGAGCTGTGCGGTGTTCAGATTTCCCACTATGCCGAGGTCAGCTTCGACGGTATGCAGGCGCTGATTGATTCGGTTGGCGGTATCGACATTAACGCAACCGATGATGTTGACGACCCCGAGCACCTGGATATTAAGATTACCGCTGGCCAGCAGCATATGGACGGTGCCACCGCCCTTACCTATGCCCGCTGCCGCTACACCTATGCCGACGGCGATTACACGCGCATGCGCCACCAGCGTCAGGTGCTTGGCGCCCTTGCCAACCAGATTCTCAATAACTTCGATGCCACGAAGATTTTTGGCCTGGTTAATTCGCTGTCCGATATGCTCGTAACCGATATGAGCGTTCAGGATATCGTGGCTACGGTCAACGCCATGCGCGGTATGGATGTCGACGGTATCTACTCGGCCAACCTGCCCTCGTACGCCGACGACAGCACCATGATCGACGGTGTGAGCTACGTCTTTGTCTACGAGGACGAGCTCAAGGAAATGATGGAGCGCGTCGATGCCGGCAAGGATCCCAAGGGTCCCAACACCATGGGTCTTTCCGACGGTTCCAGCTCTACAATCGGCGACCTGAACAACAACACGTCTGACGACTACGCAAACGGCACCGCAACCTCATCGGTCAGCTCTGACGATTCCGATGACTCAAGCGATTCGAGCGACTCGGACTACTACGAAGAGCCCACCGGCGACGGCAACGGTTACGAAGCCAACTATTAGAGTTACGCGGTTTTACCAAACCGCGTAACGGCTCGACGCTGCGCGCCGCCCAAGGCGACAATTTGTCATTCAAAAGGCAGGGCATGACCAGAAGGTCAATGCCCTGCCTTTTTCATGCCAACTTGTTCGCCTTGGACGTCGCTCGCTGACGTTGGCTCAACCTGCGGTGCTGACTACTCCCCTTGCACCAAAAACCGCCCCGTTCTCGGTTTTGAGGACGGGGCGGTTTTGCTTACCTAGATTGTTCGAGTTCCTTATGCAAAGCGGGCGACGAGCTCCTGCAGGACGTCGGTCATCTTGACGAGCGAACTGACCGGGACGAACTCGTTGACGCCGTGGTAGCAATAGCCGCCGGTGGAAAGGTTGGGGCAGGGCAGACCGCGGAACGACAGCTGCGCGCCGTCGGTGCCGCCGCGAATCGGCAGCACTTGGGGCTCAACGCCGCAGGCAAGGTAGGCTTCCTTGGCAACATCAATAAGCTCGGGATAGTCACGAACGATCTCGGCCATATTTCGATACTGCTGCTTAATCTCGACCGTCACACGCTCCTCACCCAGACGCTGGTTGAGCATCGAGGCGGCGGCATCAATAAGGTCGAGTTTCTGCTGGAACTTGGCGGCGTCATGGTCGCGGACGATATAGCGCGCTGTGGCGTGATCGACGGTCGCAGATACACCCTCAAGGTGATAAAAGCCCTCGTAGCCTTCCGTATACTCCGGGCGCTGCACGTAGGGGAGCAACGCGTTGAAGTCGCAGAACAGATTGCCTGCGTTGACCATACGACCCTTGGCGTCGCCCGGGTGGATGGACTGGCCCTCAAAGCGGACGGTCGCCTCGGCGGCGTTAAAGCACTCCCACTCCAGCTCGCCGATGGGGCCGCCGTCGACCGTGTAGGCGTACTTGCAGCCAAAGGTATCGATATCCAACAGCTCGGCTCCGTGGCCGATCTCCTCGTCAGGGCAGAAGCAAATGCCGAGTGCGGGATGGGGCAGAGAAGGGTCCTGAGCGATACGCGCGACAAGCGACATGATCTCGGCGACGCCTGCCTTGTCGTCCGCGCCCAGCAGCGTGGTGCCATCGCTGCAGACCAGGTCCTCACCCGCGAGGTCATTCAGGGCGGGAAGCTTGGCGGTGCTCATGGCAACGGGCTTACCGTCAACCGTGCCGCAGACCAGGTCGCCGCCTTCGTAGTGTACGATGTGCGGCTTCACGCCGGCGCCCGGTGCAACTTCGGTGGTGTCGAGATGGGCGATCAGGCCCAGGGCGGGCTTGTCCTCAGCGCCCGCACTTGCGGGGATATGCGCGCAGACATAGGCGTGCTCGGTCACGTGGGCATCTTCCGCACCAAGCTCGCGCAGCTCTTCAGCCAGCACGTTGGCAAGGTCAAACTGAACGGCGCTCGAGGGTACCTGGTCGCAGTTTGCATCCTCGGACTGCGTGTTGATCTGGACGTAGCGCAAAAAGCGCTCGAGAACATCGGGGCTCGTGGTGGTGTTTTCCATAAAGACCGCTCCAATCTTGGTCGTCGTGTGCAACAAGAACTCTAGCACGGTATGCCACGGCATACCACGACGCTTGGATGGGGTAGAATCAGCCATTGAATGCAGAAGGGACGGAAGATCATGGATACGACAAATAGCTCGCGCGAACTACATCTGACGGTGGCGAACGAAGACTACTTGGAGTGCATGGTTCGCATTGAAAGCGAAGAGGGGGAAACCAACGGCGTGCGATCGGTCGACATCGCGCAGCGCCTTGGCGTCTCCAAGGCATCGGTCAATAAAGCGGTTTCGGCGCTCAAGGCATCCGAGCTTGTCGAGCAATCGCACTACGGCAAGGTGATCCTGACCGATCGCGGCCGCGAGGTTGGCACGGCTATCTGGTACCGTCATCGCCTCATCCGCACGTTTTTGGTTCAGGAGCTCGGTGTCGAATTTGAGCGAGCCGATTCCGAGGCCTGCATGATGGAGCATGCGCTTTCCGAGGACACGATGAACCGCTGGCTCGCCTATCTCGAAAAACAGGGAATCAGCGTCGAGGAATAGCGGGATATATATGGATACGAGTTATTACAACCGCTTTGGTGCCGAGGAACTTGCGCGCCGCTTGTCGAGCGAGACCTTGTTGGCGCAGGGCCCCATGGGCAGTGTTCTGTTGAGTGAGTACGATGCCGCCGACATTCCACCGGCGTTTTGGAATCTGGCAGAGCCGCAGACCGTTTCTCGTATCCATCGCTTGTATGTCGCTGCCGGCGCGCAGGTGCTCATTACCAACACCTTTCAGGCATCAAGCTATGCCCTCAAGCACGACCAGATTGCGCCGTCCGTGGCGGAGGTCAATCGCGGGGCCGTCGACGATGCCCGCCAGGCGCACCCTCAGCTGCTGCTGGGCTCGATGGGCCCGATCGGTATTGAGTGGTTTGCCGAGGACTCTGCCGAGTATCGTGAAATCCGAGGCATTGCGCGCGAACAGGCGCACGCCTTGCTCAATGCCGGCGTTGACGGTCTGCTGATCGAGACGGTGACGTCTATCCGTAATTTGCAGCCCATACTTGCCGGCGCTCGAGATGCCGCCGACGGCATGCCTGTTCTGGTGAGTTTTGTCGTTGACGATAAAGGCGACCTGTTGGGCGATGGCCTCAACATCGAGGCAGCCGTTTTGTACGCCGAAAAACACGGCGCAAACTCGGTTGGTGTTAATTGCTGTTCGCTTGCGGCCGCGAACGCGGCGGTGCCCAGGATGGTTGCATCGGCGACTACTCCCGTCACGGTGCGTCCCAACGTGGGCGATCCGGTCCAGACTCAGGATGGCCCCGTATGGCACGAGAACCCCGAAGCTTTCGCGCGCGCATGCATCGAATGGAGACATGCCGGCGCCGCAATGGTGGGCAGTTGTTGTGGAACCACGGCAATCACTACGGCAGCGATGGCCGAGGCGCTCGATATATAAAGGGCAAAACCGCTCCATACGGGGCGGTTTTTTTATTGCTTGCATGTCCTCGGCAGCATTTGCCCAAATGGTGAATGCTGGTGCCGGCAGGTTGTCGAGTGCATGTTGCGGGTATACCCCATGCGTACCATGATCCAAACACTGTGAGGTGTCTGCGCGTGTGCGCGATAATTCATTTTGGAACTGACGGTTGGCGCGCTCGCGTCGATGAGGACTTCACTGCCGATAACGTTGCTCGTATCGCCGATGCCGTCGGCGAGTTGTGGCAAAAGACCAATCCGGGCAAAACGGTATATATAGGGTTCGACACCCGGCCCCTGGCGAGCGAGTTCGCTGAACTTGCGGCGGGCGTGCTAGCAGCGCACGGGCTGGACGCCGTGCTCGCTTCGCGACCTGTTCCGACCCCTGCCCTTACGTGGGCGGCGGCTTATGACGGTGAGGCGTGCGGCGCGCTCATGGTGACGGGGTCCCATCATCCGCAGGGTTATCTGTGCCTCAAGATTCGCATGGGTGACGGCTCAACCGCCAACCAGGATGTCATCGAAGAGCTCGAAGAGACCATGGCTCCCGAGCCAATGGGGATCGAGGGGCAATATCGCACCGCGGATATCATTCCTGACTATATGCAGGCGGTGGCATCATTTGTCGATGCCGAAGCCATCCGCGCCGCGCACCTGCGCGTGGTTGTCGATCCCATGGGCGGCGCAGCCCAGGGCTATCTAGCCGACTTGCTGCGCGAGCTTGGCGTTGAGGTGCACGAGATTCACGCCGGGCAGGCGTCTGACCAAGAAGATATCTGCCCCGACCCCGTTGAGCCTTGGGTGGACGCTTGCGAGCGCACGGTTATCGATGACGGAGCTTGCGCTGGCCTGGTGACCGACGGCGACGCCGACCGTATCGGCGCGGTTGACGAGCGCGGCAGATATATACATCCGCATCAGATCATGGCGCTCGTTTTGGGCGACTTGGTTCAATTTCGTAATTTGGAGGGGCGCGTCGTCGTCAATCTTTCGTGCTCGACGCTCGTGCGTCGCATTGCCGAGGCGCTTGGCTGCCGCGTGACCGTCAAACCGGTCGGTTTCAAATATATAGCGGCGGAGATGAAGAAGGGCGGCGTCCTTATGGGCGGCGAAGAAGCCGGTGGTATCGGCATCGCCGCGCATATGCCCGAGCGCGATGGAATCCTCGCCTGTCTGATTCTGTGTGAGCTTATGGCAAAGACGGGCGCGCCTTTGGGCGTTCTGGTCGACCAACTCGAGGACAGTTTTGGTAAGACGAGTTACGGTCGACGCGATTTGCGCCTTGAGGCCGAAGATGCCGAAACGTTACGAACCCTGCTGCCGGGCGTAAACCCCAAGTCGATTTGTGGCAAGGTGCCGCAAAACGTTAGTCATATGGATGGCTTGCGTTTGGCATTCGAGGATGACACGTGGCTGCTGGTCCGTCCTAGCGGGACCGAACCGGTGGTGCGCGTCTACGCCGAGGGGTTCTCGGTGGAAGAACGTGACGAGTTGCTCGATGCTGGCTGTGCTTTAGCTAGGGGAACGTATCCGCTTTAACCATGAGGCTGCCTTATATAAAGAGATGCTCGGCGAGCGGTAGGTAACGGCTGGCAAACGTTAGTCGGATCTTAAATTGTGTAGGAAATGTGTACGCCCAGATTCCCGCCCACGGGGCCCCTCCGGTCTGGCAATATATCTCCTTGCCGCGCGGCCCGGTGGAACCGGGAACCAGCGCAGGCGTGCACCTTGAGAACCGGATACTGCGAGGATGGACACATTGAGTGTC
>UQLJ01000009.1:0-77963 GCA_900541825.1 uncultured Collinsella sp. | reverse complement strand
GGGTCACCGCGCGGTCCGCATCTGATGGTGTCGACGTCAATGGTATACGGGTGCATCATCGACGTCTTCAATACAGAAAATATCAGTGCGGAATGTTTTGGGAGGTAGCCCAAACAGCCCCGGCTGGGTCCTGTGTAGTCACCCCTTAGGCGGAACTCTCCTAATTATTTGGATGAGTCGTTTACTTACTTGTACTGTTACCGTCTTCCCGCTCTTGTTGGGGTATGCTTTGTTCGTATGTAAACGTATGACATGTTGATGGGGGAGGGTGCTATGGCTCGCGAGGGCGCTCGTTCTAAGGATTCGGCTAAGCCTGGCATCAAGGAAGTTGCAGCGGTGGCGGGGGTTTCGCCTACTACGGTATCTCGCGTGCTTAATAATCGCGGCTATATTAGCCAAGAGACCCGCGATAAGGTCCATGCCGCGATGAAGCGCATCAACTATACGCCCAACGATATCGCCCGTGCCATGCTCAACGGTCGCCTGAATCTAATAGGTATGATCGTCCCCTATGTCAGCAGCCCGTTTCATGCCCAAGCGGTCCAAGCCGTTGAGCGTACCCTGGCCGAAAACGGTTTTAAGATGCTGCTGTGCAATAGTGCCAATCGACCTGATCTTGAGCGTTCTTATATCGATATGCTTCGGCGCAATATGGTTGATGGCGTCATTGTCAACTCGCTTAATATCGGTGCCGAGGCGTATGCCGAGATGGGCTTGAGTCTGGTTGGTATCGACTGCGACCTTGGCGAGGCCTCTGTTCAGATTGCGAGCGACAGCTATAGCATCGGCGAACTTGCCACGCGTCGCCTGATTGATGACGGGTGTTCGCGCATCTTGTGCCTGCGCAACAATAGCCGCATGCGTATGCCTGCCAATAAGCGTACCGATGCCTACCACGATGTTGTAGAGCAGGCTGGTTTGCCCGCGCTTGTCCGTGAGGTCGAGTTCGTTAAGTCCGACGACGAAAAGAGTGCGGTCGTTGCGAAGATCCTCGATGAGAACCCCGATATTGACGGCATCTTTGCGGGAGACGACACGATGGCGGCCATCTGCCTCAACGTGATGAAGCAGCGCGGCTTGAGCGCTCCGGACGATATTAAGGTCGTGGGCGCGGATGGCGCCCGCCGCACTATGACGTTTATGCCTGACTTAACAACCGTTCGTCAAGATATCGATCGCATCGGAGAGCTCGCGGCGCAATCCATCATCGCTCTTGTTAACGGTGAAAAGCCCGAATCGAATATCAAGCTCCCCGTCGAACTTATCGAGGGCAAAACCGCGTAGCTCATCCGAGCCAAAAGAATCCCCCGAACGCTTCTGATGACCGTTCGCCGGCATATGTCAACCGTTTGCCGACGACTGGAACTGCGAAAAGACGTATTGGTGTGAAAACGTTTGACATATGAAAACGATTGACATATCTTGCAGTTGTACCGAGTTAGTATCACGTGGAAAGGAAGTCTCGGATGCACAAGGTGTATTACCAGCCTGAGGGAATTTGGGTAGGCGACATCATGCCGTACGGCGAGGACGGCACGTTCTATCTCTATCACCAGCGTGACACGCGAAACCCCGGTCCTTTCGGAGAGCCGTTTGGTTGGGCACTCGCGACGACCAAGGATTTCGTCAACTACAAGGACTTTGGCGAGAGCCTTGAGCGTGGCGGCGACGAGGAAGTCGACCAGTATGTTTATGCCGGCACGGTGTTTAAGGTGGGCGACAAGTACCATGCGCTCTACACTGGTTGCAATCGCGATAAGGTCCGCGCACGCTTGATGAAGCAGGTTCTTCTTCACGCAACGAGTGACGACGCCGTCAAGTGGGAGAAGAACATCGCCGAGACGCTGCTTCCGCCCCAGGAAGGTTACGATGACCGCAACTGGCGCGATCCCTTTGTGCTTTGGGATGAGGAGAACGAAGAGTACATGCTCATCCTCGGCACGCGCGTGGGCGAGGACAAGCGTCTGATGACCGGGCGTCTGGTCAAGTTCACCTCCAAGGACCTGGATACCTGGGAGTTCCAGGGCGACTGGTGGAATCCGGGCCTTTACACCATGTTCGAGATGCCTGATCTCTTTAAGATGGGCGACTGGTGGTATCTGGTGTTCTCCGAGTACAGTGATGGCAACAAGACCCGTTACCGCATGTCTCGCTCCATCAACGGTCCTTGGATCACTCCTGCTGACGATTCATTCGATGGCCGCGCGTACTATGCCGCGCGTACCGCATTTGATGGCGAGCGCCGCGTTCTCTTTGGTTGGGTTCCTACGCGTGACGAGGGTGGCGATCCCAGCTCTTACCTGTGGGGTGGCACCTTTATGCCTCTCGAGATCGTTCAGCGTGCCGACGGAACGCTCGGCACCAAGCTCCCTGACAGCATGCTTGGCGCCTTTGGCGAGGCTAAGGCAGTCGAGGCCTTTGAGCTTTCCTGCGAGTCGGGCAAGGTCGAGCAGGTGCTCGCCGCGGATGCCGGTTCCACCTATATGCTCGATGCCGACATCGAGCTCGCCGGTGACGCTGCCGGCTTCTCGGTGAAGCTTGCCGAGGACGCCGAGTCCGGTCTTGCCTATGAGTTCCGCGCCAACCTGCGTGAGGGCAAGCTCGAGTTTACGGCGGCCCCCCAGTATCCGTGGTTCCAGGTCAACAACATGGGCCTCGAGCGTCCGTTGTTCTTTAAGGGCGAGGGCACTCATCATGTGCGCCTGGTCGTTGACGACGATATCGCGACCATCTTTGTCGATGATGTTGCGCTTAACGCGCGCTTCTGCAATAAGCAGGGCCAGGGTGTGGCACTGACGGTCACCGACGGTACGCTCAAGTGCGCAAATGCAACGATCGCGTCTCTGTAATGGCATCAAAACGTTTTATGATTTCGTAAGGGAATGGAGAGGAACATGGACTACAAAGTAGTGTCTCAGCAAGTCGTCGATAACGTCGGCGGTCTGGAGAACATCGAGGGCGCCACGCATTGCGTTACGCGTCTGCGTCTGGTGCTCAAGGATACGAGCAAGTACAACAAGGCCGAGCTCGAGAACATCGATGGCGTCAAGGGCGTGCTGTACAACAGCGGCCAGCTCATGATCATCTTCGGTACCGGTACCGTCAACAAGGTCTACGATGAGTTTATGGCTCTGACGGGCGTTAAGGAAATCAGCGCTTCCGAGGTCAAGGGCGCCGAGGCGGACAAGAAGGGCAAGTTCTTCTCGGTCCTCAAGGTATTCTCGGATATCTTTATCCCCATCATTCCCGCTTTCGTCGGCGCTGCTATCATCATCGGCCTTAAGTCGCTGATCGTTGCCAACGGCCTCTTTGGCATGGAGGGCAGCCTTGCCGACCACAGCGAGTTCCTCAAGAACCTCGCAAGCTTCTTTGCCATTATCGCCACCACGTTTGACTACCTGCCTGTCCTGGTTATGTACAGCGCGGTGAAGCGTTTTGGCGGTAACCCGATTCTGGGCATCCTCGTCGGTATCGTCATGGTTCACCCGAGCCTTATGAACCGCAACACGTTCGTTATGGACCCGACGGGTGCTGAGTACTGGAACTTTGGTCCGCTCTCCATTCCCATGGTTGCTTTCCAGGGCGGCGTGTTCCCTGCAATCCTGACTGCCTGGTTTATGGCCAAGGTCGAAAAGATTGCCCAGAAGTACATCCCCGAGGTCGTTTCGTTCGTCTTTGTCCCGACCGTTACCCTGATTCTTGCTAACGTCGCCCTGTTCACCGTGTTCGGCCCGCTCGGCAACCTGATAGGCGACGTCCTCGCCGGTGTAATCGATATCCTGTACAACAGGATGGGCGTCTTCGGTGCCTTTGTCTTTGCCGCATTCCTGCAGCCGCTCGTCGTTACCGGTACGCATCAGTTCATCCAGGGTATCGAGGCAAACCTCGTCGCCACGACTGGCTTCAACTACATCCAGGCCATCTGGTCGGTTTCCATCATCGCCCAGGGCGGCGGCGCCATCGGCATGTACCTCATTCACAAGAAGCATTCCAAAGAGCGCAACATCTGCATGTCGTCCTTTATCCCGACGCTGGTCGGTATCTCCGAGCCCGCAATCTTTGCTGCAAACATGCGCTACTCGATCATCCCGTTCATCTGCGCTTGCATTGGTGCAGGCTGCGGCGGTGCCTTCGTGAAGCTCTTTGAGGTGCGCGCCATCGGTCAGGGTCTGACCGGCGTGCTTGGCCTGCTCATCGTCACGCCCGAGACGCTCGTGTGGTATGTGGCTGGCAATCTCATCGCCTTTATCGTGCCGATCGTCTTGATCTTTGCCTACAACAAGGCAAAGGGCGTGCCGACCACTGATGAAGAGGGCGCTGGTGCTGGCTTCGATGTCAGCTTCTAGTTGAGCCGTTCAGCGTAATCTGAGGATAAGTCCATTTGGGGAAGGGCGTTCGACTCGTGTGAGTCGAGCGTCCTTCCCCATAGACGAGAAAGTCAACGGCGATGTTTAATCAAAAAAATAAGGTGACACGCGCGGACTATGAGCAGTGGCGTGCCGGACAGGATGAGACGGCGGGTCGCATCGCGTCCGACCCCGATAGGCTCCTGTTCCATGTGGAGCCTGAGCTTGGCTGGCTCAACGACCCCAACGGTTTGGTGCAGATCGGTGATACGTATCACATCTATCACCAATACGATCCATTCGATGCTGCGCATGGCGGTCCAGTGCTTTGGAATCATCTGACAACAAAGGATTTTGTGACGTACGAGAATCGCGGCCCTGTGCTGTTCCCCGATTCCGATTTGGATTCGAGCGGAGCGTATTCTGGTTCTGCCTTTGTACACGACGGCAAGATTCACTACTTCTATACCGGCAACGTCAAGCATTTTGACCGCGATGATTACGACTACGTGTTGACGGGCCGTGAGCAAAACCAAATTCATATGGTTGCCGAGAACCCCGACGAATTGGGCGAGAAGCGCATGGCTGTTGGGCCGGTCGATTACCCCGACGATATCGGTACGCACGTGCGTGACCCCAAAATCCTTGAACACGATGGTATCTACTACATGGTTCTGGGCGCTCGTACGAAAGACGACCGCGGCTGCGTGCTTGTCTATACTTCGCGCGATCTAGAGGATTGGAGCTATGCGACGCGCATTGAGCTGGGCGAGAAGTTTGGTTTTATGTGGGAGTGCCCTGATCTATTTGAGCTTGATGGTGAGCTAATTCTCGTTTGCTGTCCGCAGGGCGTGCCCGCCGATGGTTGGCGTTACCGCAATCCGCACCAGTGCGTGTGGTTCTCCATCGAGGCCGATTGGGAGGCGCCGAGCTTTAAGATCACCGGGCAGGGCATGCCCCCGATGGTCGATGCCGGCTTTGATTTCTACGCACCGCAGTCCTTTGAGGATGCTGCGGGTCGGCGTTTGATGATCGGGTGGTCTGGTTGCCCCGATGCGACGGCAGAAAACCCGACGGTGGCACGCGGGTGGCAGTGCGCGTTGACGGTGCCGCGAGAGCTGAGCATACGCGATGGTAAGCTCTGTCAGCAGCCGGCGCACGAGATTGAGAAGGTGCGCGGCGACTGCGTTCGCGCGACAGGCGGTGAAACCGTTGAGGAGCCGGGCCGCCTGTTTGATCTTGTGGTTTCCTGTGAGGGCGCCAAGATGGTCGAGCTTGAAATCCGCAAGGGTGTCTTTGTGCGTTATACGGACGGGATGCTTACCCTCGATATGGGTGACGAAGGCTATGGGCGCGACCAGAGGTCGATTGAGCTCGGCGAGCTTCGCGACCTACGCGTGCTTTCGGACACTACGATGGTCGAGATTTTTGCAAATGGCGGCGAGGCGGCACTTACGAGCCGTACCTATTCGCCGGCGGTTCCGGCGATGGAGCTGCACGCCGAGGGTGCGGCATCGATGAATTTCTACCGCCTCGTGCATTAACCGTGCGTGGAGCACGATTGGATTTGCTGGACGGAATGTGTCGCAGTTGTCGCGGCCAACTACCGCTTACCGCATATAGCGACCGTTTGCGGAATAAGTAACACTCCTTAATAAACCGTGTAAAATCTCAGATAAGCACGGAGTTTTCCAGGGAGACGCTGTCCTTTGTTGTGTGCAAGGGGCGGCGTCTCTTTGGTGCTTGGGGGCCGTTGCACAGTAGGATGGCGGACGTGCGCCACATATTAAAAAGCCAACGTTGAGATGGGTCGTGATAAGAATGGGCAAGTACGTAATCGTGGTTGAGTCTGGGTCGGATGTGACGCCGGAGCTCTGCGAACGCTATGGCATCGTGCGTGTGCCCATGCATGTTACGATTGCTGACGAGACCGTTGAGGATGGTTCGATCGATCCGCTCGAGATTTATTCGCGCTGCAACGAGTTTGGCGTGATGCCCAGGACCAGCGGTTGCGCGCCGGCAGATTTCTCCCGCGTGTACGACCGCATCCATGCCGAGCAGCCCGACGCGACCATCCTGCATCTTGCGTACTCCGAAGTCACGACCTGCTCACATCAGTCCTCCAAGATTGCAGCTAAGGGGCGCGACTACGTGTTCTCCATGGACACGCGTTTTGTTTCGGTTGGCCAGTCGCTCGTTGTCGTCGAGACCGCCAAATACATCGAGGCTCACCCCGATGCCACCGTCGACGAGATCTTTGCTTTTACGAATTCCGTCATGGACCGTGTGCTGCTGGGCTTTGTTCCTACCGACCTTGCCTTCCTTAAGGCAGGCGGTCGTTTGTCCAACGTCGCGTTCCTAGGCGCCCATCTGCTCAAGATTAAGCCCTGCATTGAGGTGACGGGCGGCAAGTTCGTGGCAACCAAGAAGTTCCGCGGCTCTATGCTCAAATGCGCCCGTGCCTTTATTGACCACATGGTTGCGAAGGGCGAGATTGACTACTCGCACATTGGCCTGGCGTATTCGGTGGGCCTTTCCCAGGAGCTGCGCGATGACATGGAAGTCTATGCGCATGACCTGGGCTTTAGGGACGTTACCTGGACTCAGGTCGGCGGCGTCATCTCGAGCCATTGCGGCCCGACTGCCTTCGGCGCGGTGCTTACGCTTAAGGCGTAAGGCCTGGCGTCTATCGATATCTATTGCCTCGGCGGCGGGTGGGTTGTGACAACCTTCCCGTCGCTTTTGTGTGGGGCCAAATAGAACAACCCAATTGACCACTAAACCGTTTCACCATCATGCGTATGGGCTAGAATGGCTCTGGCATTTATGTAACTAAAACCAATGAGAGGCAAGGTAGCGGGAATGGCTGAGATGACGCTCGAGGGTGTGGACGCTCGTCCCGAGGACTCCGCGTTTGCCCTGGGCCGCGTACATTCGATTGAAACGATGGGAACGGTCGACGGACCCGGCATCCGCTTTGTGGTGTTTGTTCAGGGCTGTCCAATGCGCTGCGCGTATTGCCACAATCCCGATACCTGGTCGGTCAACGGCGGCACCATGGTGACCGTCGAACACCTGATGGATGAGTTCCAGAGTAACCACGAGTTCTATCGCAGCGGTGGCATTACGGTGTCCGGCGGCGAGCCGCTCCTGCAGCCCGAGTTTTTGGCCGATCTGTTTCGTGCTATGCATAACAACCCCGATGGCCGTGTACATACCTGCCTAGATAGCTGTGGCTATGCATTTGACCCCAACCACCCCGAGAAGTTCGATGCCGTGCTCAACGAGACCGACATGGTACTGCTCGATATTAAGCATGCCGACCCGGTCGAGCATAAAAAGCTGACCGGTTGCGATCCCGCACGCATCTTGGCGTTCGGCGATGAACTTGCACGTCGCAAGATCAAGGTCGTTATCCGCCACGTGGTGGTGCCGGGCATTACCGACACGGTGGAGGAGTGCGAGAAGCTCGGTCGCCTCATCGCTCCATGGCACAACGTGGTGGGCCTGGAAATGCTGCCGTATCACACGATGGGTGTCGTCAAGTACGAGCAACTGGGCATTCCCTATAAGCTTGAGGGCGTACCTCAGATGGATACCGCGCGCATGCCCGAGCTGCGCAATGCCGTTATGGCCGGTATGAAAAAGCGCCGTGCGGAGCTCAGGTCGGCCATCGGCTAACAAGCCATTTTTGCCCCTTTATGATACCCGAGCTGTACTGGCCTAACGGCTTGGTGCTGACACGGTTGAGCCAAAATGCTGGTACCATACCGTGGATAAGCAATTTGCACGGATTTGGGGGATGGCATGGCAACCATCGCGATCATAGGCGCACTCGAAAAAGAGGTTGCGCAGATTAAGGAAGAGCTGAGTGGCACGCATGAGTCGCAGGAGGCGGGCTTGACCGTTGTGAACGGTGGGCTTTCGGGTCTGACAGTAGTCGCCACGACGGCAGGCATGGGGACCGTGAACGCCGCTGCCGCAACGCAGCATCTCATCAGCAAATACGCCCCGCAGGCCGTTGTGTTTTCGGGCATTGCGGGCGGCCTAAACCCTAAACTCCATATTAACGACGTGGTTATAGGCAAGTGCCTGCGCTATCTGGATACCGATACGGCACTCATCGCCGAGTCCGCGCCGGGGCTCGAGGAGTTTGTCTCGACACCGGCGTTGGCTGATGTTGCCGCCGCCGTGCTTGCCGAGCATGGATTTGTGGATGCCTCGGCGGATGAGACTTATGCGGAGAAGGACCCCAAGCAGTTCCTGTGTGGCACTATCGCCACGGGTGATCGCTTTGTTACGGGTGACGCCATGCGTAACGCTGCGATTGAGGCCACGCATGCCGATTGCGTCGAGATGGAGGGCGCGGCAATTGCGCACATCGCGGCCAAGAATGGTGTCGATTGCCTGGTACTGCGCGCTATCAGCGATAATTGTGACGAGGCATATGACGCGTTTTGCGAGCGCGAGTTCGATCTGGACGAGTACGCTCGCACCGCGAGCGGCATCACGCTTGACATCGTTCGTCGTATCGCCGCCGCGCAATAGCACGCCCGTTTTGTAAGAACCTACGACCAAGGAGTGTCCATGGCCGATTCAATTAACTACCAGCTTGCCAAGTTCGTCGCCAGCTACGGCAAGGTTTCGCAGATTCCCGAGTCAACCTGTCCCGAGGTGAGCTTTGTCGGCCGCTCCAACGTGGGCAAGTCGTCCATCATGAACAAGCTCTTTGGCCGCAAGAACCTGGTGAAGGTTTCGAGTACGCCGGGCAAGACGAGCAACATCAACTTCTTTGAGGCCGATGACGTGCATTTCGTGGACCTGCCGGGTTACGGTTTCGCCCGTCGCTCCAAGGCCGAGCGCGACCGCTGGGCCGAGCTTATCGGCGACTTTTTCGACTCCGAGCGCAGCTTTAACTTGGTCGTCTCACTGGTGGACATTCGTCACGACCCCAGTAAACTCGACCATGACATGATCGACTACCTGCAGGGCAACGAGTTCAACTTTATCGTCTGCCTCACCAAGGCCGACAAACTCAGCCGCACCCAGCAGGCCCGCCAAGCAGCAGCCATCAAAAAGCAGCTCAACGTCCCGGCCGAAAACGTAATCATCACAAGCTCCCAAACCGGCACCGGCATCGACGAACTAAAAAAGCGCATCGCCGAGGCCTGCCTCTAGTCAGGGCTCCAGCCTAGCAAGAGCCCCTATCAATAAAAAACAAAACTATCAGCCCGGAGCCCCTTCAAAGCGTGGGTCCCTGTAGACATCCTCAGCAAGGTGGGCGCAGGGACGGTCGGGATGTTCCCTCAAAATCATTCCGCAGCGCGAAGGCCCCTTGTCCGTCGCTCCGCAGGAGCAGGACAAGGGGCCTTCATGCGCGAGGACGATTTTGAGGGAACATCCCGACCGTCCCGGACAGGTATATGAGGAGGATGTCTACAGGTACTCGATTTGAGCGCCTTCCGTGTCGCACGTCAGAATATGCGTATCACACTTAGGGAACTGCTCGCGCAGCTTGACCTGCAGGAACTTTGCCACGATGGTATCGTCGGTCACAGCCATAAGGGTCGAGCCCGAACCGCTGATCCAGATGGTCTTGGCACCGCCGTTAAGGCAGGTGTCGCGCACAGCGTTGTAGTCGGGAATCAGACGGCGACGATAGGGCTCCTGGATGCGGTCGTCGTTGGCGGCGGCAATCAGGTCAAGGTCGCCAGTCTCCAGGCCGCGCGTCATGCCGGCGATGCGGCCCATTTGCCATACGGCGGTGGAGAGTGGAATCTCCTGCGGCACAACCTTGCGCGCCTCGCTCGTATGCACCTCGTAGGGCGGAATCACGGTAATAAAACGCAAGCGATCGCTCACCTCGTAGCGCAGGCACTGGGGGAGCGAATCAGTCGGCGTAAAGGAGCAAACGGCACCGCCCAGGATAGCGGGGGCGACGTTATCGGGATGGCCCTCGACCTCGGTGGCGATGCGGACGAGCTCGGCGCGGTCGACGGTATGGCCCGTCAACGCGGCGGCAGCCATGATGCCGGCGACGACGCAGGTGGAGCTGGAACCCAGGCCGCGGGCGACGGGCACGTCGGTCTGAATGTCGATGGCAACGGGAAAAGCCGGCTCGCCCCAGGCGGCCAGAGCATCGACAAAGCTTACATAGACCAGGTTATTCTCGTTTTGGAACTCCTCGGGGCAGCCCGTGATGGTGAGCTTGTCGGCGCGCTCAAAGGTAAAGTGCGAGTAGAGGCTGACGGCCATGCCGAGGGTATCGTATCCAATGCCCAAGTTGGCGCTTGTTGCTGGGACGGTGATTTTGATCATGTGGGTCCTCCTGGGCGGGTCTGGCCGTTTAGTTCGCTGCTCGGGCAGTCCTGGCTCGCTCGGAAAGCACATTAAGTGCTTTCCGGCTCGTGCGGAACTCGCGACGAACTAAACGGCCAGACCCGCATGTCAGCTCGTCATCATCCCGGTGGGTATCTGATAAAAGAAGGTGCGCCGGCTTGCGCCGGCGCTTAATAAGGGGTTTAGTCGGTAGCCATCTTTTTTGCTGCAGACTCGACGTAGCTTGCCATCTCATCGACGTCGCAGACGTCTTCGAAGCGGACGGGTTTGGACTCGAGTTCGGCGAGCTGTGCCGGGGCGACCGTGTTGGTTGCCTGCTCGAGCACGCGCATGGCCTCAAAGTCGTCTTCGGGAACGTTAAGCCCCAGGGCGTCGCAGCAGGCGCGCGGGAACTTGTAGGGGCTGGCGGTCGAAAGCAGCACGCGAGCCTTGGCGCCCTCGGCGGGAGCGACCTTTTCAAAGACGTGATAGCCGCAAGCGGTGTGCGGGTCGATCACGTAGCCGTTGGCGTCCCAGCAACTCTTGATGGCAGCGCGGACCTCGTCCTCGCTGGCCCAGCCGCAGCCAAAGACGCTCTGAATCTTGGCCAGCAGCTCGGCGGGTACCTCGTAGCGACCGGTCTGTGCCAACTGCTCCATAAGGCCGGCAACGAGTTCGCAGTCGCCATCGGACAGGAAGTACAGCATGCGCTCCAGGTTAGAGCTGATGAGGATGTCCATCGACGGCGAGATGGTCGTGAAGAACGGGCGGTTACGGTCGTAGACGCCGGTGGTCAGGAAGTCGGCAAGCACGTTGTTCTTGTCGCTCGCGACGATGAGCTTGGCGACGGGCAGGCCCATGCGCTTGGCGTAGTAGCCGGCCAAGATATCGCCAAAGTTGCCGGTGGGCACACAGAACTCTACGGCGTCGCCAGCCTCGATAGCGCCGGCGCGCAGCAGCTGCGCATAGGCGGCAAAGTAGTAGACGACCTGCGGTACCAGACGGCCGACATTGATAGAGTTGGCGCTCGAAAGCACCGTGCCGGCGGCTTCCAGGCGCTCGGCAAGCTCCTTATCGGCAAAGATGCGCTTGACGGCGCTCTGGGCGTCGTCAAAGTTGCCGCGGATGCCGCAGACGGCGACGTTGTCGCCCTCCTGCGTGGACATCTGCAGGTTCTGGACGCGGCTAACCTTGCCCTCGGGATAAAAGACGGTGATGCCCGTGCCCGGAGCGTCGGCAAAACCGGCGAGCGCAGCCTTGCCCGTGTCGCCCGACGTGGCGGTGACGATCATGATGCGCTCGGCGCCGCCGTCCTTGGCGGAAGTGCGGGCCATCAGACGGGGGAGCATCTGCAGGGCGACGTCCTTGAAGGCGCTTGTAGGGCCGCCAAAGAGTTCCATCACATAGGTCTGAGGGGCGTCAACACCCGGCGCAGCGTCGAGTTTGACGAGCGGCGTAACCTCTTCACTCGCGAACGTGCCGCGGTATGCCTCGTCGACACACGCCGAAATTTCTTCGGCCGTGTAATCATTCAGTAACATTCCCAACACATCTTGAGCGATTTCAAAGTACGATTTAGCTGCAAGCGAGCTGATATCGACCTGCTGGGTGCCGAGCTCGTCCGAGACAAACAAACCCCCGTCGGGAGCGATGCCGGTACGGATTGCCACCTTACTTGAGCACGATAAAGTGCGTCCTCGTGTACTATGATAAGTTCCCATATAACACTGCTCCTCGGATGCCTTGGTCCCAATCGGTGAAACCATGGTATCAGAGCACGCAAAATAGGTTCGCAGAGGCTTTTAGAAAGGTAACCTCCAGCCCATGATTAAGATTGCCAAGTTTGGCGGCTCGTCGGTCGCCGACGCCGAACACTTCAAGAAGATCAAGGCCATCGTCGATGCCGACCCTGCCCGCCGTTTTGTGGTGGTTTCCGCCTGTGGTCGCCGCTTTAAGGGCGACACCAAGGTGACCGACCTGCTCTACCTGGTTAACGCGCACGTTAAGTATCACGTGTCGTGCGAGGAGTTGCTCGAGGACATTGGCCAGCGCTATTTTGATATTGCTGACGAGCTGGAGCTTACCTATCCCATCCGCGAGGAGTTCGCGGCCTTTGCCGAGCGCGCCCGCTCGGGCGGTTACTCCACCGAGGAGCTCGTGAGCCGCGGTGAGTACTTCACCGCTCGCCTGATGGCCGAGTACCTGGGCCTGCCGTTCCTGGATGCCGCGACGGTCGTTGCGTTCCATCACGACGGTACGCTCAGCATGAACCGCACCTCCGAGCTGGTGCAGGAGTACGGTCAGCAGGGCGGCTTTGTTATGCCCGGTTTCTACGGCGCGACGCGTGAGGGCCAGATCAAGCTGCTCGATCGTGGCGGCGGCGATATCTCGGGTTCGATTTTGGCTAAGTGCCTGGGCGCCGACCTTTACGAGAACTGGACCGACGTCTCGGGTTTCTATTCTGCGGATCCGCGTATTGTTCCGGAGGCTCAGCCCATTGCGCGCGTTACCTACGAGGAGCTGCGCGAGCTTTCGTACATGGGCGCAAGCGTCCTGCACGAGGAAGCCGTGTTCCCCGTGCGCGAGGCAGGCATTCCGCTGGTCATCAAGAACACCAATGCGCCGCAGGACCCCGGCACCATCATTAGCGAGACGGCTGATGAAGGCGAGGCGGAGCCCATCATTACCGGCGTGACCGGCAAGCGCGGTTTTGTCGCCATCAACGTCGCCCGCGACCGCACCAAGCCCCGCGTCGGCTTTATGCGCCGTGCGCTTTCGGTGTTCGAGCGCTATGACGTTTCCGTCGAGCACATGCCCACCGGTGTCGACCGCTTTGGCGCCGTGGTGCAGGAGCGGGACGTTCACGATTCACTGTACTCGCTCGTGGGCGACATTCAGCAGGAGGTCGAGCCGCTCGAGATCGAGGTTGTCGAGGGTCTGGCACTTATCGCGACCGTCGGCCGTAACCTGCGCGGTCGTGCCGGCATCTCGGGCCACCTGTTTGGCATGCTTGGCCAGGCTGGCGTGAGCGTGCGTATGATTTCGCAGAGCTGCGACGAGATCAATATCATCATCGGTGTGGAGGAGAAGGACTTTGATCTGGCGATTCAGACCATTTACCGCGCCTTCTCCGACGAGAACGGCATTGTGAAGGTCTCCGATCTGGAGGCTCCCGCGCCGGTCGATCCCGCTCTGGTCGCGCTCCACAAGTAGCTGCTATCCCAGTAGATTTTTGGACTTGCCTCAAAAATCTACGGCGGGGCGTTTCGTTTCGGTTTCGTTTCGACGGGGCGGGTTTCGTGCCCGCCCCGTTCTTGTATACACTGGCAACAATAATCGGCCTGCTCGGCGTGCGGGCAAAAGCCACAACCTTTAAAGGGGGAAGCATGAAACAGTACACGGTTGCTATTTTGGGCGCGACGGGAGCCGTGGGCACCCAGATGCTCGAGTGCCTCAACGAGCAGGAGTTCCCGGTTGGCAAGCTCAAGCTGCTGGCGAGCGCGCGTTCTGCGGGCAAGACCGTCGAGTTCCGTGGCGAGCAGATCGTGATCGAAGAGGCTTGTCCCGAGGCCTTTGAGGGCTGTGACATTGTGCTTGGAGCTGCCGGCGACGACATCGCGAAGGAGCTACTGCCCGAGGCCGTCAAGCGCGGCGCCGTCGTGGTCGACAACAGCCATGCCTTCCGCATGGATCCCGAGGTGCCGCTGGTTGTGCCCGAGATCAATGCCGACGACATCAAGTGGCATCACGGCCTTATCGCCAACCCCAACTGCGCGACCATTATCGGCCTGGTTCCCACGTGGCCGCTGCATCAGCTCGCTGGCGTGAAGCGCATGATCGTCTCGACGTACCAGGCGGCTTCGGGTGCTGGCGCCCCCGGTATGGCCGAGCTCGAGGCTCAGCTGGCCGCCCTGGGCCGTGGCGAGGAGATTCCCGAGCCGCGCGCGTTTGCCGCCCAGCTCGCGAGCAACCTGATTCCGCAGATTGGCGGCGTCAAGGAGGAGGGCTTTACCTCCGAGGAGATGAAGTTGCAAAACGAGGGCCGCAAGATCATGCATCTGCCCGAGCTGCGCGTGAACTGCACCTGTGTGCGCGTGCCCGTGCTGCGCTCGCACTCCGAGAGCATCACGCTTGAGTTCGAGCGCGACATCACGGTGGAAGAGGCCCGTGCCGCGCTGGCTGCCGCTCCGGGTGTCAAGCTAGTTGACGACATGAGCGCCGAGGATGCGCACGACCGCTTCCCCATGCCGATGGACACCTCCGACCAGGACCTGATTTGGGTCGGTCGCGTACGCCGCGACATCTCGAACCCCGAGGCCGCGCGTGGCATCACCTTCTGGTGCTGCGGCGACCAAATCCGTAAGGGCGCGGCAACCAACGCCGTCCAGATCGCTAAGCTGCTCTGCGAGTAGTGTGACCTGTCCGGCGGGGGCCGGGCTTGGTTTTCAGAACGTCCTCGACCATGTGTGGCGCCTTGTCCTGCTCCTTCGGAGCCGCGGACAAGGCGCCACACTGGTCTGCGGAGTGTTCTGAAAACCAAGCCCGGCCCCCGCCTGCGGTGACTCGGCTGCGAGCGGCCTGCGATGGGGCCGTTGTTGGCTGGGGCCGCTGGGCTGATGTGAGGGCACGTGGCCGTTGCGGGCCCTGGCCCCGGCGGCGGCCTCGGCGCTTTGCGCCTGCCGCCTTTGGGAACTGTGGGGCGTGGCCGGCAGCTGCGGCGCTGCGCGCCTGCTGCCTTGGGTGACTTTGGGGTCGATTGGGGTTGTCTGCACAATTCGCGGTATTATGTTTGCGAAGTTTTGAAAGGAGCCGCTGGTGGTCACGACGACGTTTGCTTCGCCTTTGGGCGAAATCTTGCTTGCCGCTGATGGCCGCGGTCTGACGGGGCTTTGGTTTGAGGGACAGGAGCATTTTGGCTCCACGCTTCTCAAAGAAGATCCTGAACATGTTGAAGGCGCCGATGCAGTTTCTGGTGCTGGCGGCATGTCTTCGGTGAATCCGACAAACGGTGTGGCTTCTTCGGTACTTGAGCGTTCTTGGGCTTGGTTGAATGCTTATTTTGCAGGGCAGGAACCTCGGTTTACGCCGCCGTTGCATTTGATTGGCACGGCGTTTCAGCGTGAAGTTTGGTACGAGCTGCTTTCTATTCCGCGTGGCGAGGTCGCCACGTATGGCGAGATTGCCCAGCGTGTTGCGGCTCGACATCGTGTACCGGGAAACGAGGACCCCGTTGTGTCTCCCCGTGCCGTGGGGGCCGCGGTCGCGCGTAATCCCGTTTCGATTATTGTGCCGTGCCATCGCGTGGTTGCCGCCGATGGTTCGCTCAACGGATATGCCGGCGGGCTTGATCGCAAGGAGTGGCTGCTTCGGCTTGAGGGCGCGTACGAGGAATAACGTTCGAGCACTTTGCATAGCCAAGACGCCGTGAAAGAACGGGATGCGCTTTCCGAATGGCGTCCCAAACGGAAACCGTGTCCCGGAATACAGCCTTAGAGTGGGATGCCGTTTCCGGTTGAGACCACTTGCTTGGACATCTTTCTACGCCCGCTTCTGCAGGGCATAGATCGACTTATCCATGTTGAACAGGTAAGCCGCGACGCAGACGATGAAGAATGCCGGCAGATTACCGAAACCGAAGACTTCGCAGCCAATCAGGATGGGTGCGAGCAGCGTATTGGCGGCGCTGCCAAAGACGGCTGCGTAGCCCAGCGCGGCGCAAAGCGCGATGGACATGCCGAGTTGAGCCTCGTTATGGCGACATCTGGGTAACAGAAAGGCCCGCGTTCCTCAGAGGCAAGATAGGCAATGCTGCTTTTGAGGTAGATCTCAATTCTGCCGACCGCATCAAACATTAACTGCCGGAGGGCTCGGTCAAATTCATACGTGTAGATGATGGTTTCGAATGTTGTGCCTTCGCGAAAGATGGTAATCCCGGACTTGCATTTGGTTTTGTAGGGAAACCAGTAGGCCGACAGTCTGTAGTGGCCGACTTCGACCAAAGCTCGCTCGAGTTCGCTTTGATCAGAGCACTTAAGACCCCTGTATTCTGTCAATAGTGCTATTTGTTCGTTGATGGATATCCGCGACTTCCGGTATTTCATTTAAGCCTCTTGATAGAAAAAGAGCTGGAGTTGCGCATCGTTGAGAGGCTTTCCAGCTTTAGCAAAACAAACTTATAAGATGCGACGGGCCGCGTCAAGATAATTACCGGACGGCCTAGGAGGCGGCTGGTTGGCTGGCTTAAAACCTAGCGCGTGAGATGACGCTCCACGCTATTCAGCGCGCTTGATAGGATGACGAACCACAGTCTTAAGTTTCTCCGGTGCACATTTGCGTGGATCGGAGAGATAGATTTCGTGATGGAAACGGGTGTCTGAGAAGTCGGGGACATAGCCCTGCTCGGCCGTGTATTCATGCATAGCGTCTACGGTCGCCGGTTCGTTGTCGTAGGGCCCGGTGTGCATGCATTGGACGCAGAGGCCCTCGTCAACTTTAAGCAGTTCGACGGCGGAAAAGTCCGGTTTCTTTTTGGTCGTGGCTTCTGCGACTGCCCAGTCAAAGTCATCTTGGGTGACGAAATCGGGCAGGCGGATGCACGAGATAAAGTTGAAATCGTCCTTGCGTACATAGTCGATGTCGCCGCTCGGGGAATCTTGCCACCAGAAACCCTCGAGCGGCGGTACCACAAAGTCGAAATAGCCCTCGATACTCCTTGAGCCTTTCTTCGACATCTTGATGGTATAGGCGATGCCGTAAAGCAGCGGCAGGGCGTTTTGATACTCGCCACCTTCGGTATTTGGGTCGCCCTTTCCGCGAACGGCAACGTAGCTCATAGGCGGGACAGTTACGATACTCGGCTTGCTTGCAGGTTTGTAGAGCTCCTTGCATACCTTCTTAAAGTCGAACGCCATGTTGGCCGCCTTTCTGCGTATTGGCCTGCTTAGATAGCGGAATCATATCATAGAAACGAACAGCTGTTCGAATGATTTGGCTGACAGATTGAAATGCATGCGTTGTGTTTGGCGGTCGGCCTGACCCCGTTGATGATTTCTCTGCCTCCCGGCGCTTGCCTGCGCTCCCCGTTTCCCCATATAAAACCTGCCAAAATGAACCTGTCCCTTTTTGGTCGGCGTGAAATGGGTAATACTAAAGAGTTATCCGACCAGATGGGAACCGATCGATGGCCTATATCGAATTCAAAGACGTCATCAAAGCATACGGCGAGGGCGATGCCCGCATCCATGCGCTCGACGGCGCGAGCTTTACCGTTGAGCGCGGTGAGCTCGCCATTATCCTGGGCGCCTCGGGTGCCGGCAAGACCACGGCGCTCAACATCCTGGGCGGTATGGACACGGTAACTTCCGGCACCGTGACGGTGGACGGGCGTGACTTGAGCGCTGCCAACGAGGCGCAGCTCGTGGAATACCGCCGCGCCGACGTCGGCTTTGTCTTCCAGTTCTACAATCTGGTCCCCAACCTGACGGCCCTCGAAAACGTTGAGCTCGCAGCTCAGATTTGCCCCGATTCGCTCGATGCCGAACAGACGCTTCGCCAGGTTGGCCTGGGCGAGCGCCTGGGCAACTTTCCGGCACAGCTTTCGGGCGGCGAGCAGCAGCGCGTGTCCATCGCCCGCGCACTGGCAAAGAACCCCAAGCTGCTTCTGTGCGACGAGCCCACGGGCGCGCTCGACTATAAAACCGGCAAGCAGATCTTGCAGCTGCTGCAGGATACCTGCCGCAAGCAGGGCATTACGGTCATCATCATCACGCACAACTCCGCGCTCGCGCCCATGGCCGATCGCCTGATTCGCTTTAAGAGCGGCCGCGTGGAGAGCGAGACGGTCCAGCAAAATCCCGTGCCTATCGAGACGATCGAGTGGTAGCGCCCATGGATCAGGACCGCCAAAACAGCCAACGCCGCGACGCGCAGAACACGGAGCGCGAGCAGGATTTTACGACCTACCGCACTGCCCAAAGCTCAAACGATATGGTGCCGACGGTGTTTCGCCGCGGTGTCTACCGCACGATTCGCGGCAGCCTCAAACGCTTCTTGTCTATCGTCGTGATCACCGCGCTCGGCGTGAGCGTGATGTGCGGCCTTAAGGCGGGTTGCGAGGACCTGTGCGATTCGGTTGACGCCTACTTCGACCAGCAAAATGTCTATGACATTAACGTGCAGTCGACCTATGGCCTGACTGACGATGATCTCGACGCCATCCAAGAGGTCGATGGCGTCGAAACGGCCGAGGGCATCTACACCGAGACCGCCTACACCGCCGTGGGCACAACGCGCGAGCGCGTGGTCGTGCAAAGTCTCTCCAAGGAGAATATCGATCAGCCAGTGCTCGTGAACGGCGATTTGCCCGAGAGCGCCGATGAGGTCGCGGTGACTTCGAAGTTCCTGAAGGCTTCGGGCAAAAAGCTCGGCGATACGGTGAGCTTTGCTGCCAACGATGCGAGCTCGTCGAACCAAAGCGCCAAGGATCAGTTTGCCGATGGCGATTACACCATCACGGCCGAGGTTCTCGATCCCACTGATGTGAGCTCCGACTCGACGGTCAACGCCTTCCGTGCCGCCTCGGCGGCGGACTATAAGTTCTATGTGAGCGAGGACGCCGCGACATCTTCTTCCTACTCCGCGGTCCACGTGGTCGTCGAGGGAGCCAAGGATCTCAACTCATATTCGGATGCCTACGCGGCAAAGATCAATGAGGTCAAGGGCAATATAGAGAAGATCCGCGAGGAGCGTGAGAAGGCGCGCGCTCAGGAGCTGACGGTCGACACGCCGACAAGCTTGGATGCGGCCGAGCGTCAGGCCGCCATGCTCTTTGGGATCGAGCAGGACAACATCAATCGCATGGCCGAGGGCAGCGACGAGCGTGCGCAGGCGCAAGCCGACCTGGACCAGCGCCGTGCCGCCGCCGACCAACAGTTTGCCGACGCCCGCGCCGAGCTTTCCGACCTGGGCGAATGCACCTGGTACATCCAGGACCGCGGCAATATCGCAAGCTACTCGAGCGTGGAGAGCGATAGCTCGTCAATTGAAGCCATCGCCACGGTGTTCCCGTTCATCTTCTTTATCGTCGCCGTGCTCATCAGCCTTACCACCGCCACGCGTATGGTCGAGGAGGAGCGCACGCTCATCGGCCTGTATAAGGCGCTCGGCTATTCGCGCGGACGCATCCTGTCCAAATACGTGGACTATGCGCTGTGGGCTTGTCTGATCGGCGGCGTGCTCGGCAACATCATCGGATTTGTGGGCCTGCCGCTGTTCCTGTTTACGGTGTTCGACGACATGTACTCGCTGCCCCAGATGCTGCTTTCGTACGACATCGTGTCCTCGATCGTCTCGGTGGCGCTGTTTGCCGTGGGCGTGGTGGGCGCCACGATTATCGCCTGCCGCCACGAGATGGCCGAGACCCCGGCCTCGCTTATGCGTCCCAAGGCCCCGCGCGCTGGCTCGCGCATCTTGCTCGAGCGCATCGGCTTTATCTGGCGCCGCATGGGCTTTTTGAACAAGGTCGCTGCACGCAACCTATTCCGTTACAAAAAGCGCGCCTTTATGACCATCTTTGGCATCGCGGGCTGTACGGCGCTTGTGATTTGCGGCATGGGCATCCGCGATACGTCGGTGGCGCTTTCGCCCAAGCAGTACGGGCATATCACGCGCTATGACCTGCTGGCGGTTGCCAATCCCGACGATTTTTCGCAGACGTGCGCGGCATTGGATGAGCGAAGCGCAGCCAAGGATTCCGACGTGACCGTGACTTCGACGCTGCCGATTATGACCGACAACGTCACCTTTACATTTGGCGGCAAGAGCGAGACCGTGCAGCTGATCGTGGTGCCCGATGACCGCACGAACGACCTGGACGACTACGCGCGTCTCGAGGATGAGTCCAAAGAGCCACTGTCTTTGCGTGACGGAGACGTGTATCTGAGCAAGAGTTCACAGCTGGTTCTTGGGATTCAGCCGGGCGACACGGCGCAGGTCCAGGATTCGTCGCTCAACGTCGCCAAGGTCAAAGTCAGCGACATCTCGCTCAACTATTTGGGCAACACGCTCTATATGACGCAGGGCACCTATGAGCGCGCGTTCGGCCGAAGCGCGCGTCTTAACGGCATCTTTGTGCTGCTTAAGGGCTCGTCGGCCGACCAGATTGCGTTTAGCAAGAATCTTAAGAGTGACGGTTGGCTCACCATCTCGAGCACGGCCGAACATTGGCAGAACTACGAGGCGAACTTCACTATCATCAATTCCGTCGTGGTGCTCGTGACCTTTATGGCGGCGTGCCTGTCGTTTGTGGTGGTGTTTACGTTGTCCAACACGAATATCTCCGAGCGCGAGCGCGAGCTGGCGACCATCAAGGTGCTGGGCTTCCGCCGTGGCGAGGTACACCATTACGTCAACAAGGAGACGTTGATCCTCACGGCGATTGGCACCGCACTGGGCGTGCCGCTGGGTGGCCTGCTTGCCGAGAGCTTTACGTACATCCTGCAGATGCCGTCGCTGTACTTTGACGTCGAAGTCGAGCCGCTGAGCTACGTGCTTGCCGTGGTGCTTTCCTTCGGCTTTACGATCATCGTCAACCTCGCCACCAACCGAACTCTCAATAAGATCGACATGGTCGGCGCCCTCAAGAGCGCCGAGTAACCTGTCCTGGGATTCAAGTTCTAGCGAGCTGCCGACGCGCCCGCAGCAGTATTTTTGCATAAACCGCTCCGCCAAATGCATACTTTGACGGGGCGGTTGCTTTTTGCCCACAGGTACCCCAGGGGGCGCCGTGCAAATTCCGGAGTATTCAGCATCCCGGGGTCCGCGGGCGCGGGGGCGGGTGCACAAAACCGCGCTGAAAGCCCCGATTCTGAGTCCCAACGCCTCTAGAGCCGCTCGTTTTTTTACAGGATGCGGCCCATGGTGCCTGCCTTTCGCCCAAAATCCAGTATGCAGGCACCCTCGGCTGCTGAATACTCCCAAAAATGCACGCCGCATCCTACCCCAGGCACCCGCAGCAAGAAGACGAATAGCCACGGCCTCCCTAGTTACCGCAGGAGGCCCCAGGGCTTACCTCCCAAATCTTTCCGCAGGACGGAAGGATCCCGCCGCGCGAAGCACACGGCGGGGTCCTGACATGTCCGAGGACGATTTGGGAGGTAAGCCCTGGGGGCTCCGATGGGGGCGGTTCCAGCCGAGGCTATTCGTCGCCGAAGCTGATGCCCAGCGCCTTGGCCTCGCGCACCAGATCACTCTGGGGATCGACAAACTTGAGCTTGCCGGCGACATCCTCGAGCGGCATGTGGCACATCTTGCCGTCGCGCAGGGCAATCATGTAGCCAAACTCGCCGCGCAGGCAGCCGAGCGCTGCCTCGACGCCGCACTGGGTCGCAAAGATGCGGTCCTGGGCGTCGGGCTGGCCGCCGCGCTGCGTGTGGCCGGGGATGGCGACGCGGGTCTCGCGACCGGTCTTGGCCTCGATCTCCTTGGCGATGTCGTACACGATTGACGGGCTCGTGCGCTCGGCGAGCTTCTTCTTGTACTCCTTCTTGGGCAGCGCCGCGTCCTCCTTGGAGATAGCGCCCTCGGCGACGGCCACGATAGTAAAGCGGCTGCCGGTCTCCATGCGATGCTCGATGGTCTTGATGACGTTATCCATGTCGTAGGGAATCTCGGGAATCAAGATGACATCTGCGCCGCCCGCGACGCCGGCATACAGCGGAATCCAGCCAACCTTGTGACCCATGATCTCGATAACGAACACGCGGCCGTGACTTGAGGCGGTGGTGTGAATGTCGTCGATGCACTTGGTAGCGACGTCGATGGCGCTCGTAAAGCCAAACGTCAACTCGGTGCCCCAGGTGTCGTTATCGATGGTCTTGGGCAGGGCGATAACGTTGAGGCCCTCTTCGCGCAGGCGGTTGGCGGTCTTGGTGGAGCCGTTGCCGCCCAGCATAAACAGGCAGTCGAGCTGCAGCTTATGATAGGTGTGGACCATCGCCGGCACCTTCTCGACGCCGTCGGCCTCGGGAGTGTCCAGGCGCTTGAATGGCGTACGGCTCGTGCCCAGAATGGTGCCGCCGCGGGTGAGGATGCCGCTAAAATCGGCGGGAGTCATGACACGGAATCTGCTGTAGATAAGGCCCTGGTAGCCGTCCTCAAAACCATAGATCTCGATAGGCTCTTCGCTGTTGGTCATAAGCGTTTTGACAATGCCGCGCATGGTGGCGTTGAGTGCCTGGCAGTCGCCGCCACTGGTAAGAAGACCGATCCTAAGCATGATGAATCCTTCCGGGCAAGTTATAACATGCGCATAAGTTTACCCCCGCACACTGTTGATACGGGGTAAAACGTGTTAGCTCAAGCGTATGGAAATGTAAATAACGTCAGGCGAGCGTAAGGCCGACGGGCCTGGCTCCTTACAGTGCGAAGGCGTCGACGTCGCCCCAGTGGCGGCGCAGCGTAATAGCGGCGGCGGGTTCGGTATTGTCAAAGACGACCGACCATTGCGTATTGCTGGTGATGTCTTCCGGATTGGGCTCTTGCGCTGCAGCGCGCAAGGCTTCCCAGACAATCGTTTCGTCCTGGGCACCGACATGGGCGTCAAGGACATCGGCGATTGCGACGGCGCGCTCTTTGCCATGGCCCATCTCGCCATTCTTTTGGTTGGGCAGCACTTCGTCGCCATAGCAGGCGTAGAAATTCGTAACCTGGCGTACGGGAGTCGCTTTGAAAGCACGGTCCGGATCGCGCGGATCCCACTCTACTACGTGCGCGTCACCGGCGGCGTCGTTGATAAAGAAGTGGTAATCGCGTCCTGCCATGGCGTGCATGTCGTAGGCGGAAAGCAGGTCGACAGCTTCTTGCGTGGTGGCGGCACGGTCGAGCACCAGACGGATGGCGAGCGAGGTATTGATGACGGGGCGTTGCGTGTCCTGGTCACAGGGCTTGGAATCCAGGGTGAGTACGGCAATGGACACGCCGCATTCGTTAACACCGTCGAGCTGGGCAAACGGGCCCATGAGTGCCGCGGCGCGTCCGGCGACGGAGTCAAGCGGAGTGTTATCGCCCAGGTTGTTAAGGGCGGCAAGCCCGATGGAAGCATAGCCGCCGCGTGGGTGATTGCGCACCAGCAGCGCCGAGGTGTCGTCCTTAAAGTCGTAATTGCGACCGGTGCGCACGCGGCCTTCGGCATCTACGGCGACAAAAGCGCTGCAGGCAAACTGGGGCGCCTGGACATGTGCCGGCACACCGGGCAGCACCTGCGCCACCACGGCATCGATGTAGGCCTGGTCGTCGCGCACGCCAGCGGCGATGATGCGATCGAGATCGTAGTCGTAGGCGATGTCGATTGCGTACAGGTCATAGCCATCCGCGTAGCCGGTCAAGCGTTTGAGCGACGCGGCGGACTTGATTTGCTTGTGATAAACGATACCGGTGGCAGCGGCAAGGCCGACGGCGACTCCCGCGACACCGCAGGTGATGGCAATGTTACGTGGCTTCATGACGGCTCCTCTCGTCCTGTTAGCGCAATTGTCGCAAAAGGAGCGCGGGCATGATGGCTCAACTTGGTGAGTGGCGCGGAATTAAGCACGGAATGAAGAGTGCGGCGCTGGCGTGGCGGGGTATGCTGGAGGGGACCATCAACCCAGCGAAAGGGGAGAGCATGACGGATCAGGAAACGCTCGAGCGCGCACATGTGACGGCCGACGATATCGAGGCCGCCAACGACCTTATCGACTTTATCGAGGCATGCCCCAGCATGTTCCATACGGCGGCGACCATTATGGCCGAGCTCGACGAGGCGGGCTTTACCTACCTGCCCGAGAACGCGGCGTGGGACATCGAGCCGGGCGGGCGTTATTACACGCAGCGCAACACCTCGAGCGTTGTTGCCTTTAAGGTGGGCGAGGACCTGGCCGCGACGTGGGGCGAGGACGGCGTTGCCGGCGACTATCATTTTCAGCTCGCGGCGTCGCACAGCGATTCGCCGACGTTTAAGGTCAAGGCCGTGCCCGAGCTCGACGGCGCGGGCGAGACGCTGCGCCTGAACATCGAGGCCTACGGCGGCATGATCGACTACACCTGGTTCGACCGCCCGCTGGCGCTCGCGGGCCGCGTGCTGGTGCGTGAGGGCGACCGCATCGAGAGTCGCTTGCTCGCCACCGAGCGCGAAGTCGCCATCATCCCGAGCCTTGCCATCCATATGAACCGTGGCGTTAACGAGAGCTTTGCTCCCAACCGAGCCGTTGACCTGTGCCCGCTCATCAGCGCCGGTGAACTCAAGCAGGGAGATTTTGACGCTCTGATTGCCGATGAGCTGGACGTTGAGCCCGAGCAAATTTTGGGCCGCGATCTGTTCCTGGTCAATCGTCAGGATGCGCGCATTTGGGGCTGGGCCGACGAGTTTATCTCGACGCCCAAGCTCGACGACCTGGCCTGCGCCTATACCTCGCTGCAGGCATTTTTGGGTGCTGAGAACGCGCGCGATATCTCGGTCTTCTGCTGCTTTGATAACGAGGAGGTTGGCTCCGAGACCAAGCAGGGAGCCATGTCGACGTTCTTGGCCGATGCGCTGCGCCGCATTAACGGATCGCTGGGCTTCGATGACGAGTCGTACCATCGCGCACTTGCCGCCTCGATGCTCGTGAGCTGCGATAATGCGCATGCCGTGCATCCCAACCACGCCGAGAAGTGCGATGCCCGCAACCAGGTCGTGCTCAACGGCGGCATCGTTATCAAGGAAGCCGCCAACCAGCACTACTGCACCGATGCCTTTAGCCGCGCGGTGTTCCAGGCTATTTGCGATGACGCCGACGTGCCCACGCAGGCCTTCGCCAACAAGAGTGATATGGCCGGCGGCTCCACCCTGGGCAACCTGTCGAACATGCAGGCGAGCATGCACGCCGTAGACGTGGGCCTGCCGCAGCTGGCCATGCACTCGAGCTACGAGACCGGCGGCGTACGCGACGTGATGTACGCCATCCGCGCCCTCACCGCCTTCTACGAGCGAAACCTAACCATCAACGGCGCCGAAAGCGTGGAGCTCTAAAATCTGCCAAAAAGGGACAGGTTTACTTTGGCAGGTTTTATTTGGGCAAATGCCGCAATGCCAACAGCTGGACAGAATTGTTATGACACCGCAGGTTGAGCAAACGTCAGCGAGCGATGTCCAGAGCGAACAAGTTGGCATGAAAAAGGCAAGGCATAGACCTTCTGGTCATGCCTTGCCTTTTGAATGGCAAATTGTTCGCTCTGGGCGGCGCGCAGCGTCGACCGGTCCGCCGTTCGTTAGAACGGCGGAACAAGATTAGTGCTCAATCCAACAGCGCAGGGTTTCGCCGGCTTGCAGGTGACGCAGATTCTCCGCGGCAATGTCGACGACGTTGTTGAGGGTGGCGGCTAGATGGAACCAGCCAGAGACGTGCGGTGTGATGAGCATGTTGGGCGCATCCCACAGCGGGCTTGTCGCGGGCAGGGGCTCGGGGTCGGTGACGTCGACCGCGGCGCCGGCGAGATGTCCCGACTCCAAGGCGGCAACCAAGTCGTCGGCGACCACAAGGTCGCCGCGGCCGCCGTTGGCAAAGAAGGCGCCCGGCTTCATCGCGGCGAAGAACTCGGCGTTCGCCAGGCCGCGGGTCTCGGGTGTGCTCGGCATAAAGGATGCGACGATGTCTGCCTCTGCCAGGCACTCAGGTAGGGCGTCCATGCCGTCCATGTCCTCAAACACAATGGGGTAGACGAGTGGATGGCGCTTGATGCCGCGGACGTGCGCGCCCATGTTGCGGCAGAGCGTGGCAAAGTGGCCGCCAATGTCGCCCGCGCCCAGCACCAGCACGTTGGCATTTTTGAGCGAGGTAACCGGCCCCAAATCCTCCCAGCGATGCTCGCGCTGCAAGTCGTGATAGCCGGGCAGGCGCTTCATCATGGAAAGGACCATGGCAAACATGTGCTCGCTCACGGCCTGGCCGTAGGCGCCGATCGAGCAAGACAGCTTGGCTTCAGCCGGCACGGTGCCGGCGGCCAAGTAATCGTCATAGCCGGCGGTCTGCAATTGCAGCAGCTGGAGATGCTCGCATGCCGTGAGCATGTCAGGGTCGATGTTGCCCAGGATCACGTCGGCATCGGCGACCTGCTCGCGCGTGGCGGCGTCGGAGCTCGTGTAGATAAAGTCCTCGCCCGGAGCACTCGACTCAAGAATTGCGCGATGGCGGTCGTTGACGGGCAGCAAAACCAGGATGTTCACAAGCAGTCATCTCCGCTCAGCCTGCCAAAAAGGGACAGGTTTATTTTGGCAGGTTTTATCAGGCAAAACGTTCAAATAAAACGCCGGATGCAAGACGAGCGTGCCCGTCAGCATCCGGCGCATCTGCGGCTACCAGCTCAGCAGCTCGTAGCCGTCCTCGGTCACCACGAGCTGTACCTCGCACTGAGCCGAATCGCTGCCGTCCTTGGTGCGCACGCACCAACCGTCACCCTTGCTAATCTTGATGTCGGGCGCTCCGGCGTTGACCATGGGCTCGATGGTAAAGACCATACCCGGGGCCATGATGGTGTCCACATCGGGCGCCTCGGTGGTAAAGCCTACAAACGGGTCCTCGTGGAACTCCTTGCCAATGCCGTGTCCGCCGTACTCGCGCACCACGCTAAAACCGGCGTCCTCGACCGTCTTTTGCACGGCCTCGGCCATAACGGACAGCGGAAGCCATGGCTTGACGGCTGCCAGACCCGCCTCCACGCTGGCGCGGGTGACGTCGACCAGGCGCTGGCGCTCGGCAGAGACCTCGCCGATGCAGAACATGCGGCTCGAATCACTAAAGTAGCCGTCCAGGATCGTGGAGCAGTCGACGTTGATGATGTCGCCCTCGTGCAGCACGTCCGTATCGCAGGGGATACCGTGACAGACCACATCATTGATCGAGGTGCACACACTCTTGGGGTAGCCCTCGTAGTTGAGGTCGGCCGGCGTGCCGCCGTGCTCGACGGTGTAGTCGTAGATCATCTGGTCGATCTGGTTGGTGGTCATGCCCGCGGCGATGTGCTCGCCTACGTAATCGAGCACGCCCACGTTGATGGCGGCCGAGCGCTTGATGCCCTCGATATCGGCGGGCGTCTTGTAGAGCGTGCGGGGCAGAACCTCCCAGCCCTCTTCCCACAAGCGCTCGAGGCGCTCATCAAAGGTGCTATGGCATTTCTTATATTTTTTGCCGCTGCCGCACCAGCAAGCGTCGTTGCGGCCGGGCACGGGTCCTTTGTCAAACATGGCTAACTTCCTTTCATTCGCAGCTAGTATAGCCCACCCACGCGTCTATAAAAGTTGCGGTGATATAGTTCCGATTTAAGCGGTTTAACAGCACAAATAGGAACTATATCACCGCAACTGATGGGGCGGGATGGCGGGCACTGGCTGCTGCGTGGTTTTGCTAGTAGCTCACCTGGCAGGGGATGCCGAGGGCTTGGACGCGTGCGGCAATCGTGTCGAGCACCTCGGGCACCGCTTTAGCAAGGCCGGCGACCGGTGTCTCGCGCGCCACCGTGTAGATAGTCGCCTCCTGCGGGCGAATGCGTTCGAGCGTCGCGAGCCAAGGGCCGACGTACTCCTCGCCGGTGTTATCGAGAGACTTGCCTCGGTACTCGCCGCTCAAAAACATCGTCTGGATAATGACGTGGCCGTTAAAGCTCGCGAACGTTTCGATCTGGTGCTCTACATCGTAGGGGCCAACGGGCTGGTCGAGCAGCTGGATAAAAGCCGGGTCGACCGTATCGAGCTTGAGGATGTTGTCGTCGACCATCATGAGCGCATCGTGTACCTGGGGACGGTCGGCGCGCGTGCCGTTGGAAAGCACGGCAATCTTGGTGTTTGGGGCCAGCTGGTCGCGCAGCGCGATGGCACCGGCGATGGCCTGCGGAAACTCAGGTGCGGCGGTTGGTTCGCCGTTGCCGGCAAACGTGATTACATCGGGCAGCTCACCCTCGATTGCCATCTCGTGCAGCTTGGCCTCGAGTGCATCGAGCACCACGGCAGCCGTGTTATACGGCTCGTGGCAGGGGTGCTCGGCGTTGAGACCGTTCTCGCAGTAAATGCAGTCGAACGTGCAGATTTTGCCGCTGGCCGGCATCATGTTGACGCCGAGCGAAAGGCCCAGGCGACGGCTGCGAACGGGCCCAAAGATGGGGCTGGCATTTAAAAACGTAGACATAGGCATATGCTCCTTGGGACAGTTGAGCTTAAGCATAGCATCGGCCTTCATGTGGGTTGCGGGTTTGGGCGCTGTTGTTTAGGCAGAAACCTTGCAATCGGGCGAGTTTTCGAAACCCTGTCATGAAAGGGTGCGAGCTGGGTACAGTAGACGCATTCATGTACACACAAAATGACGCCATCTGACCAAGCCGCACCCCGGCACGGCCTGGTGGTGTTGACGATGGGAACACAGTATGGATTTTACGGTCGAGAATGCGGGCACTACGATCGCCTGCCGCGAGTATGCCGGCCCGGTTGTATCGTCCGACGCACCCGCCTTGGTTTGCGTGCACGGTGCCTGCGTCGACGGCGTCTTTTTTGACGCCATCGCCCGCGAGCTCGCCTGTGACTATCGCGTCATTACCTACGACCGGCGCGGTTGCGGCGAGAGTGGCGACGCTGCAGACGGACGCTACGACCTCGCCGTCCAGGCCGCGGACCTGCAGGCCGTTATCGAGCATATTGGCACTCCGGCAAACGTGCTCGCGCACAGTGCCGGTACGCTGGTGACGCTGGAGCTTCTCCGTGCAAACCCCACCATAATCTCGCGTGCGATTCTGCATGAACCCGCCGTGACGGATGAGGGTGCCGGTCTGGGCGCGGCCCCGGTTTTGCTCGAGATGATCGCCGCGGGAAAGGTCTCCAGGGCATTACGGGCCTTCCTGGGCGCCATCGGCGATTCGGACCCTGAGGCCCCCAAGTTAACCGAGGCAGAAGCCAAGCATGCCCTGCGCAACGGCCGCAGCTTCATGGCAAACGAATACGGGATTACTATGACCTGCGTTCCCGATTGGGATAGCGTTCGTGCGTCGAAAACGGTGGCCGCCGTGCTCCTGGGCGAGCTCTCGATTGGCACGCCTCGCGAGGCGGGCACAAGGGTGGCGGCTGAGCTTTTGGACTGTCCACTCGTAATGGTTCCCGGCGCGCACAACGGCCTGCGCGATCGCCCGGGAGCGGCTGCCCAGACTGTCCTTGGCATCCTGGGGCTCTAACACCCGCAATAGCCAAAGCAGACTTCACCCGCAAACGTTTCGGCCTTGTTAACAAATATGCTTAAAACCTCACGTCTGCGGCTTCAATCGCGCCGTCTGCCAACTCATAAAAATGTAACAGCATTCACGTGCTTACCTGCATCGGCAAGGTGTTACCCTTGTAACATTTGGAACCCACCGCTACCATGCGAAGCTATCGAAAGGGCCCCATATGCTCAATAATCACGAGGTCAATCTAACCGACGAGGAGGCTGCCACCGAGGTCGCCCGTGTCGCGAAGACCTACCCCGTGGTACGTTTGCTGTCGGCCGATCAGATTAAGAGCGAGCCTAACTGCCTGCTCGCCGGTGATCGCTGCCCTTGTTTGCGCCAGGCAAGTCTTGAGGCCTTGACAGATTCCGATGAGGTGTCGGAGCAACTGCTCAACGATGGCGTTGAGTACCGCGCCCATCTGCGCCCTCTGAAGGTCGAGGGCGAGCCTCATGTCCTGCTGATGGTGCGTCCGATCGATGGGCAAGAGGCTGCAAAAGAGGACCTTGTCTACACCGACGTGCTGACGAGCGTGCACAATCGCCGATATTACGAGGAAAAGCTCCGTAGCGCCCGCATGAATGCCGGCGTTGCGGTGATCGACCTTGATGATTTTAGGGTCTTCAACGATACGTGTGGCCGTCATGCCGGCGACCTTGCGCTCGGTGCTGTGGCGACAGCCATACGCAGCGGAATTCGTTCGACTGACGAGCTCGTACGCTGTGGCTGCGACAAGTTTGTGGTCGTCATGCCCAATATTCCTTCCGATGACTTCACCCGTCGCCTGCATCAGGTGTCCGATGCCGTTCATGCCACGATTGTTCCGGGCCATGAGTACGTGAGCCTGACGGCATGTGTTGGTGGCGTTCGTATTCATGGCGAGACGGTTGATGAGGGCGTTGGCCGCGCTGCCCAGTTACTGAGCCGTGCTAAGGCAAAAGCCGGTACGGTCGTGACCGATGGCGATTTCATCGAGGCCTTCCAAAACGAAAAGCCTTTGGTGCTTATCATCGATGACTCCGAGATGAACCGAGCCATTCTCAACGAGATGCTCAAGGACGAGTATTGCATCCTCGAGGCTGATAACGGTCGTACGGCGCTCGATATGGTCGACCGCTATGGCGATGAGTTGTCGCTCGTGCTACTGGACATTGTCATGCCGGACGTGAGCGGCTTTGAGGTGCTGGCCGATCTGTCGCGCCGATCGGTTGTTGACAAACTACCTGTCATCATGATTTCGAGCGAAGATTCCGACGATGTGGTTCTGCGCGCGTACGAGCTGGGCGCCTCGGACTATATCAGCCGCCCGTTTGACTCCCGTGTCGTGCGCCGCCGTGTAAGCAACACCATCCGTCTATACGCCAAGCAGCGCCGCCTGACGAGCCTGCTGTCCCAGCAGTACAACGAGCGCGTCAAGAACAGTCGCATGCTCATTGACATCATGGTCGGCGTCATGGAACTTCGCAATGGCGAGAGTGGCAGGCACGTTACGAATATCGAAAAGCTGACCGAGCTGCTGCTTGGCTGTCTAGTCCAGCGCAGCGACACCATTTCCCTCGACAACGAGGAACGCTCCACGATTGCCCTGGCTTCGGCGCTGCACGATATCGGCAAGATGGCGATTGACGATGCGATTCTCAACAAACCCGGACGCCTTACGTCCGAGGAGTTCGAGATTATGAAGACGCATACCACGATCGGCGCCGACATGTTGCTTGAGCTGGGTTGCCATCACGTCGGCAATGCGCTTATGGAATATGCGTACCAAATTGCGCGTTGGCACCACGAGCGCTGGGACGGCAAGGGCTATCCCGATGGCCTTAAGGGCGACGATATTCCCATTGCCGCGCAGGTGGTCTCGGTGGCCGACGTGTACGATGCTCTGACGAGCGTGCGTGTGTACAAGGACGCTATCCCGCACGAGGAAGCGATCAAGATGATTCTGGACGGTAAGTGCGGCACCTTTAACCCGTTGCTGCTCGACTGTTTGCTCGAGGTGCAAGACCAAATTGCCGAGACATTGGCACGCCCCGCCGATGTCGTCGCGTTTCCTACGATTTAGTTTGACCAAAGGAGTTTTTAATCCATGATTTCCATGCGTGAGGCGTATGAGAAGATCGGCGCTAATTATGATGACGCGTGCGCTCGGCTGATGGGCGGGGAAATGCTTGCCCGCTTTGCCCTCAAGTTTTTGGATGACGAGAGTATGGACAAGCTGGAGGCCGCCATGGCGGCGGGAGACGCCGAAGGTGCGTTTATGGCAGCGCACACGCTCAAGGGCGTGAGCCAGAACCTGGGATTCGATAATCTGTACGAGCCGGCGGTCGTGGTGACCGAGGCGCTGCGCGGCGCCGATACCGTTGACGGCGCTCGCGAGGGAATGCATGCGCTGCAGCAGCAATATGCGGCAACGATGTCGGCCCTGCGCGAGGCGGCCGAATAAGAGCTTGCGAGCCTTGGGCTGCGTGCCGGCCACATATAGGTAAAAGGGCGCCCCGCCGGACCATGTGGCCGGCGGGGCGCCCTTATCTGTTTTGTGGTTCGCGGGCTAGCGGGCCTGCTTAACCTTGGCCGCTGCCTCGACAAACGACTTCCACAGGTTAAAGTCGGTCTCGAGCGTCTTCCACGTGTACTCAGGGTGCCATTGTACGCCCAGGCAGAACGGCTGGCCTTCGACTTCGATGCACTCGGGAACGCCGTCGGTTGCCTTGGCGTCCAAGCGCGTGCTTTTACCCAGACGGTCGACGCAGCAGTGGTGTGCGGAGTTGGTCTGGATTAGCCTGTGCCCGCCAACTGCGCGTTCCAGCAGCGAGCCCGGTACGACCTCGACGGGATGCACGGGATCGTTGAGCACGTGGGTGTGACGCCACTGCGTGCGACCCTCGCGCGCACCCAGGCTCGGCACGTCCATGCACAGGGTGCCGCCGGTGGCGACGTTGAGCAGCTGCGTGCCGCGGCAGGTGGTAAAGAGTGGCTTTTTGGCGCGGAGCACCTCGTTAACCAGCTTAAACTCAAAACGGTCGCGAATCTCGCAGCACAGTGTGGGGTCGTAGGGGCGCTCGTCGCCCCAGCGCTTGGGGTTGACGTCCGGGCCGCCGGGAATAGCGACACCATCGGCGATTTCCACGTAATGACGGATGACCTCAATGTCCTCGGTGATGGACATCTGCAGTGGCAGGCCGCCGGCGGCAAGGATGGCATCGACAAAGACGCTTGCGATTTCCTCGTTGGGAGAGAGCGTCTCGCTTAAAAACGGCTTTGCATCTTCCCAGCGCGGCGCGACGAGGATGAGTGGGCGGTCGGCGGGGGCGACGTCGACGTGCGGGGTATAGGACGAGGAAGTACGTGTTCCGATCATAGGTGTTGCTTTCGAATCCGGGTGGACATGGCACAGGGGTGCGCGGGGCAAACGCTGGTGATGAATTTGCCCCGCGCGGCAATTGGGTTAGTGGCCCTTGATGGAGTTGAGGAAGTCCTGGGCGCGCTTGGTCTGGGGATGGTCGAAGAACTCGTCGGGCGTGCCGGTCTCCACGATCTGGCCGTCGGCCATAAAGACGACGCGATCGGCCACGCGGCGGGCAAAGTTCATCTCGTGGGTGATGACAATCATCGTCATGCCCTGCTGGGCCAGACGGACCATGACCTCGAGCACCTCGTTGATCATTTCGGGATCGAGGGCGCTTGTGGGCTCGTCAAAGAGCATAGCCTTGGGCTGCATGGCGAGTGAACGAGCGATGGCCACGCGCTGCTGCTGGCCGCCCGAAAGCTGCGCGGGCACCTTGTCGGCCTGCTCGGCCACGCCCACGCGGCTCAGCAGGTCCATGGCGCGCTCACGGGCCTCATCCTTGGACACGCCCAGCACGTCGACCGGCCCCAGCATGACGTTCTGCAGTACGGTCATATGTGCGAACAGGTTGAACTGTTGAAACACCATGCCCAGCTCGGCACGCATGCGGGCAAGATCCTTGCCTTCCTGCGGCAGGGGCTCGCCCTCGATGAGGATCTCGCCCGAGTCGATGGTTTCCAGGCGGTTGATGGTGCGGCACATGGTCGACTTGCCCGAGCCCGAGGGGCCAATCACCACGACGACCTCGCCGCGGTCGACCGACAGATTGATGTCGTTGAGGACGTGCAGATCGCCATAGTGCTTATCGACGTGTCTGAGCTCGATCAGCGGCTGATTGCCGGTGGAAGAGGTGCTCTGTGCCATGGTGCTCGGCTCCTTATGACTCGAAATGGTAAAGCGTTAGCGGATGATGGTCGCGCCGGTCTTGTGCGAAACATAGACAGCGGCCTTGTTGATCGCGACGTTGATGAGGATGTAGATGACTGCGATCACCAGGTAGACCGACACGAGGGCGTCGTAGTTGGTAATGAGCACGCGGGCGTTTTGCATGAGGTCGGGGTAGCTCACTACATAGGCGACGGTGGTGTCTTTGACTACGACCACGAGCTGCGAAATCAACGACGGAATGATAAACCGAATAGCCTGCGGCAACACGATTTTAAAGGTGATTTTGGCCTTGGAGAGACCGAGCGCCTGGGCTGCCTCGACCTGACCGCGCGGCACGGCATTGACGCCGGCGCGGAAAATCTCGGCCAGCACGCCGGCCGCAGCGAGCGCGACAGGCAACGTGAGCATCCAAAACGACGGCAGCGAGATCTTGTACTGGGGCAGCACCAAAAAGAAGAAGTAGATAAACAGCAGGCTCGGCACACCGCGGAAGAAGTCGGTAAGCACGCGGCAGACCAGCTGCAGCGGCTTAATGTCGCTGGTGCGGCCGAGCATAAGGGCTAAGCCCAGCACCAGCGCGATGGCGCCAGCGGTGAGTGCGACTTTAACGGTGCCCTCAAAGCCGGCAAGCAAGAACTTCCAGGTGGTGAGGTGCGTAAAGAAATACCAATAGTGGACCGAAAGCTGGCCGGTCACATAAAAGCGCTGCAGTACCAGGACGGCGAGTGCGGCCACGGCAACAAGCGAGATGGCGGTGCCGATGCGAATCTTGGCGCGCATCTTGGGACCGGGAGCCTCGTAGAGCGCATCGCGCATGGTAAGTGCAGGGGAGGAGTGCTTGCTCATCGGAGGATCCTCACCTTCTTATCGATATAGTTGCCAATGTGGCTCACCACAAAGGCCGTGCCCAGGTAGCCGAGCGCCGAGATAAAGAACGCGGCGACGCCGCCGAGCGAGCGCGTGTTGATATAGCTCACCACGCCGGTGAGCTCTTGCGGCTTAAGCGGCACCTGGCTGCCGAGTGCGGTAGTGAGCATGACGGCGATAAAGAGGTTGGTCATGGGCAGCACGCTCGAGCGCAGCGCCTGCGGAATCACGATCTTGGCGAGGATGCGGTTAAAGCTCATGCCGAGCGAACGTGCAGCTTCCACTTGGCCGACGCCGACGGTGTTGATGCCGCTCATAAAGTTCTCGGAACCAAAGGCCGAGCCCAAAAGGACCGTGGCGACGATAACGCAGGTGCGGTAGGGCAGAACGACCTTGAGCGGCGGCAGCGCATAGACGACGATGATGAGCAGCGCGATGCCGGGGATGTTACGGAAGACCTGGACATACAGGTCGCCAAAGACGCGCAGTGGCTTGAGCGGCGACACGCGCATCACGGTGACGGCGACGGCCAGTACCATGGCGATGGCAAACGACTCAAGCGTCATGCCCCAGGTTGCTAGCAGCGCGTCGATATAGTTCTGGCCATAGAGCGACCAGAGTTCGGAGAGACTCATGCGGACCTCCCGCCGATAAGGAAAGGGGCTCCCGTGTGTACGGAAGCCCCGACAACTCAGTGAGGAAACAGTTTACCGCAATAAAGCGCATCATGCGTTTCCGTATGGTTTCGTTGCGGCCGTTACCAGGCCCGCTGCCTAGGCGCCGATCTCGGGCAGCTCGGGAACATTGGTGTCGCCCGTACGGTCGCCGATGCAGATCTGCCACAGCTCGGTCCAGGTGCCGTCGTCCTCGATCTTCTTAAGGAAGTCGTTGACAAAGGCGACGCCGTCGGAATCGAGCGGCAGGCCGATGCCGTAGGGCTCCTTGCTGCCGAAGGGCTTGCCGGCGATCTTGTACTTACCAGGCTCGCGGACCAGGGCGCTCTGCTGCATGTTGTTATCGATGACGTAGGCGTCAACGCGGCCCTGCTGGAGTGCCTGGCGGGCCTCCTCGTCGGTCTTGAACTCCTGCTGGCTGGCCTTGGGAGCGAGCTCCTCCAGGATGGCGGGGCCGTTGGAGCCGGACTGGACGGCAACGCTCTTGTCGGCCAGGTCGTCGACGCTCTCGATGTCGTCGTTATCGGCGAGCACCAGGATAGCCTGCTGGGTGTAGTAGTAGGGACCGGCAAAGGAGACGAGCTTCTTGCGCTCGTCAGTGATGGTGTAGGTGGCAAAGACGGCGTCGACCTGGCCGTTCTGCAGGACGGACTCTCGCGTGTCCGAGGTCACCTGGGTGATCTCGACCCTGTTCTCGCCCAGGATGTAGTTGGACAGGAGCTGTGCGATACCGGCATCGAAGCCGCGGGTCTGGCCGTCTTTCTCGTTGAGGAGGGAGAAGAGCGTTGAGGTCTGAACGCCGCCGATCTTAAAGACGCCGGCGTCCTTGACAGCCGTGGCCCAGGTGCTGGCGGCGATGGCATCGTCATCGGCCTTGGGGCCGTTGTCGACGAGCTTGTCGAATGCCTTGGCATCGAGCGTGGCGGAAACTTCGGTATCCTCGGAGCTCTTGGAGGAGCCGGCGGCGGAACCCTTGTCGGCCTCGGCGCTGGTGTCAGAGCAGCCGGCAAGACCAAGGCCGGCGACGGTTGCGAAGGTGGCGGCAACGAAGCCGCGGCGGTCGAGAACGACCTGCTGGGAGAGGTTCTTGCTCATGGTAGAACACCTTTCTCAATAAAATCCCTAGCGGTTGAGTAGAGTTATACCCTATCGCGCTCAAATGGGTCAACACGAAATAACTCAGAAACATACTTACCTTATGGGTAATTCTACCTACCAAAAAGGGACAGGTTTATTTTGGCAGGTTTTATCTGGGTAAACGTCGCTTATTGCAGCTGAGATAGCGCTTTGCAGACGGCATGGTCGGTGCGGCGGCATGCCTTGCTGCTTTGTCTCAATCTGTAACAGTTAGACGAGGAAATGGGTTCTACCTGTTACAGATCGAGATTTTCACTTCAGGGGAATTCGAATGTCTCGATCTGTAACATCTGGATGGCTAAAAGGTCTCTATCTGTTACAGATTGAGACAAAGGTCAGGGACTAAGACGTCTTGTCTAGATCTGTAACAGTTAGACGGGAATTCGGGCCTTGGATGTTACAGATTGAGATAATCGCGTCGCGAAAACAAAAACCTCCGCAGGGATGCTTTCCTTGCGGAGGTTTTTTACTCGTTGAGTAGCCTTACGGCTTCGGCGGCCATGTTCTCGACCGTCATGCCGTTCTGAGCGAGCAGCTCGTTGGGGTTGTAGCGGTCGGGGAAGCCCTTGGCGATGCCGAAGGTGCGCGTGCGCAACGGCGTGCATGCCAGATAGCATGCCACGCGCTCGCCCCAGCCGCCGTCCAAGATGCCGTCCTCGAGGGTGACGACAACGCGATGCTCGGCGGCAAGACTGTCGAGGAACTCGCGGTCGAGCTCGGTTGCAAAGCGCGGGTTGACGAGCGTGGCCTCGATGCCGTACTCGGCAGTCAGACGGTTTGCCACGCGCTCACCCAGCTCAAAGAAATCGCCAAGCGCGAGCACGGCAACGTCGCGGCCCTGACGCACCACGTTGTAGCGAACGGCGCTGTAGTCGGTGTCTTCGGCGGGCGCAAGGTCGGGGCGGCTTACCAGGCCGATGCCCGGTACGCGGATTGCCACGGGATGCTCGCGGTGGTCGAGCGACCAGCTCAGCATGGACAGATATTCCTCCATGCAGGCCGGCGCCAAGTAGTGCATGTTGGGAAGACCGCCCAGCATGGAAATATCAAAGAACGAAAGATGCGTCTCGGACGTGGTGCCAAAGATTGACGCACCAAACACCAAAATGGTTGCGGGGGCGTCGTTGAGGCACAGGTCGTGCCACAGCTCGTCGTAGGCGCGCTGCAAAAACGTACCGTACACACCAAAGACTGGCTTGGCGCCCGAGCGCGCAAGCGCGGTGGCAAAGGTCACGGCGTGCTCCTCGGCAATGCCCACATCGACGAACTGTTTGCCGGCGGCAGCGCGAAGCTCGGGTGTAAAGCCCATAATGTAGGGCGTGGCGGCCGTGATGCCAACGACCTGTGGATCGCGCTCGATGGCGGCGCTGAGCGCCTCGCCCGTAATGTCAGCATAGGTGCGCGGCGCGGGCTCGCTCGGATGGCCCGGGCAAAGCTTGCGCCCAGTCGCCATGTCAAACGGACCCACGTGGTGCCAGCGTTCGGGGTCGCTCTGGGCCGGCTCAAAGCCCTTGCCCTTGGCGGTGGAGACGTGCAGCACGATGGGATGATCGATATTGCGCAGTTCCTGCAGCGCGTCGACGAGGGCCAACACATCGTTACCGGCGTCCAGATAGCGGTAGTCGAGCCCCATCGCGCGGAAAACGTTGCGCTCACAGGTGCCGTTGCTGGTGCGCAGCTCGGCCAGATTGCGATACAGGCCGCCATGGTTCTCGGCGATGGACTGGTCGTTATCGTTGACGATGATGATCAGGTTGCTATCGAGTTCGGCGGCATTGTTAAAGCCCTCAAACGCCAGGCCGCCCGAAAGCGAGCCGTCGCCAATGATGGTGATGACGTTGTACGTATCGCCCGCCAGGTCACGAGCGTGCGCCAGGCCGCAGCCCAGGCTCACCGACGTGGAGGTATGGCCCATGGCGAACAGGTCGTGCTCGGACTCGTCGGGATTGGCAAAGCCAGAAGCCTCGCCAAAACGTTCCGGATCGATATAGGTATACGCGCGCCCGGTCAGCGCCTTGTGGGCGTAGGTCTGGTGCGAAACGTCAAAGACTATCTTGTCGATAGGGGAGTTAAACACGCGATGAAGCGCAACCGTAAGCTCAACGACGCCCAGGTTGGGGGCAACGTGTCCGCCGACAGCGGCGGAGCTTTCGAGGATGGCGTGGCGAATCTCGCCGCAGAGCAGCGGAAGCTCGGCGCGGTCGAGAGCCTTGACGTCCTCGGGCGTTGTCGTTTGCGTAAGCAGCATCGTTGTGGGTTACTCCATGCGAATCGAGCGCCGGCGCTCCCTCGGCCGACACAATTGCACAAGACAGTCTCGCACATTTTGGCGTTTGATATGTGACGGCGGCGCGGTAATTCGCCAACTGGTGGGGCAAAACGTTTTGTCCGATGCCATACTGATGTGTTCCATGATGTTTTTATCGATTGTGCACAGGCCGTGGCTTGCCGCCATGAGCCGCCGGAAGGAGGCAGCATGTCCGATGCCGTTCGTGCCGAGAAAATCGCGCACGAGGTCGAGTATGCCGCCCGCCAGCTCGCCCAGGCGGGCCGCTTGGACCTGACGCGCGAGTTTATCCAGCATGGCGACGTGACGGTCTATGCACATGTGACCTCGGTGGCACGGGCAAGTCTGTCCTTTGCCGAGCGCTTGGGCCGTGCTGGCATTTCGGTCGACCGTGCCTCGCTGCTGCGCGGAGCCCTGTTACACGATTACTTTCTCTACGATTGGCACGACCCCGACCCGAGCCATCGCCTGCACGGATTTCGGCATCCGTTTTTTGCCCTGGCGCGTGCGGAAGAAGATTTTGAGCTGACGCCGCGCGAGCGGAATATTATCGTGCGGCATATGTTTCCGCTGGTGCCGGTGCCGCCGACGTGTCGTGAGGCTTGGATTGTATGCCTGGCAGACAAATGGTGCGCGCTGCGCGAGACAGTCGCCGGCCGCCTGCCGCGCAAGGACGAGGCGGACGATGGCGTGAGCAAAGCATCGAGCGAAAAGGGGAGAGGGTAGACGGTGGGAACCGCGATTGATATGGCTTTTGGCGGCTCGACGCTTGCCGCCTGCCCGCTTTCGGCACTGGTGCTCTCGTTTGCCTTTTACGGGTTTTGCGGTTGGGCATGGGAGTCGACGGTCTGCGCCATGCTCAATCACGGACGATTTGCCAACAGTGGCTTTTTGCTGGGGCCGTGTTGTCCTATCTATGGTGTGGGCGGCATTGCCTGCTGGCTTTTGCTGCGCGGAATTCCGGATGCCGCGAGCCAGTTTGTCGCCGCGGCGCTTGTGTGCAGCGTAATCGAGTACAGTGTGGGCCTCCTATTGGAAAAGACAACAGGCGCTCGCTTTTGGGACTATTCGCACCTGCCGTTTAACTTGCACGGACGCATCTGTCTGTACTGGGCCTGTGCGTTTGGCTTGGGTGCGTTGTGCATCTGTCGCGTGGTGGAGCCGGCGGTGTTGGGGCTGCTTGGCCATCTGCCGGTGCTGATTGTGCGGTTGTCCGCCTTTATCGTCGCGGTCGCGATGATGGTCGACGCGGTGTGCTCGTTGGCGAGCTGGCGGCGTCTGTCCGATCAGCTGGAGCGCGTGCGCGCCGACCTTGCCGACCGCATCAATGAGTCGCTTGCCGATGCGTCCGACTCAATGCTCGAGCGCATTCCCGAATCGACGATTGACTCGGTGGCACAGACGCATATCCGTAGCCGTGCCGTTAACGCGTGGCTGGCGGAGCTGGGCGATGCGACGCTCGATGCCCTGCGCGAGAAGGCTTCGATGCCGACGTTTATCGCGGATGGTGCTCGCGGCCTGGCGCTTGCCGCCCGCCGCGTGGCCGATGCCGCGCCGAACATGCCGCGTCCGTCGCTCAGTCGTCGCCTTGCCGGCAAGCGCATAAGCCGTCCGGTGCCGAGCGTGTCACTCAGCCGCCGCGACCTACGCTTCTTTAACGCCTTCCCGCGCCTGCGCATCAATCGCTACGAAGGTGTCATTCGAGCAACTAATCTCCGCGACCGCGCCCACGAGCTGTTCCGCCGCTAGCCGGGACGGGCGCGCTCACGGCTTCCTTGCTCGCGTATTTCCCGTCCGTTTCGCGTCCGTTGCCGCGCCGTTTCCAAGATTGCGGCACCGTTTCCATTCGACAACGCCGCGTTTAACAACGCCGTATCTGGTCTACACCAGTTGCCCCTCGGCCGCATTATGGGCGCCGACAACGTTCATGCGACCAAGGGAGAGCGAATGTACGATACGGGATCGACAACGTTTATGCTCGTCTGCACCATGCTCGTGTTTTTAATGACACCGGGTCTGGCGTTTTTCTATGGCGGCCTGTCCAGGCGCAAAAATGTCATCAACACCATGCTTATGTGCTTTGGCGCCATTGGCCTGGTTGGTGTGCTGTGGATTGTTGCCGGCTGGTCGCTGGCCTACGGCGGCGACGGTTCCAGCCCGTTTATTGGAGGCCTTGACCAGCTGCTGTGCCTGCCGGTACTCAACCAGGTGCTGCAGGCGGCCGAGGGCAATGCCGCGGACGGTGCCGCCTACCCTCAGATCATCAACATTGCCTTCCAGATGGCATTTGCCATGATCACGGCTGCTATCGTCACGGGCAGCCTGGCCGGCCGCGTTAAGTTTGGTGCCATGACGGCCTTCCTGGGCATTTGGCTGCTTGTGGTCTATGCGCCGCTCGCCCACATGGTTTGGGGCGGCGATGGCTCCTTTATCGGCGACATCATCGGCGCACTCGACTTTGCCGGCGGCGACGTGGTACACATTTCGTCCGGTCTGACGGGCCTGATTCTCTGCTTAATGCTCGGCCGTCGTCGTGGTTTTGGCATGGTGAGCTACCGTCCGCATAACGTGCCGTTTGTGGCGCTGGGCGCCGGCCTGCTTTGGTTTGGCTGGTTTGGCTTTAACGGCGGCAGCGAGTTTAAGGCCGACGCCGTGGCGGCACTTGCCATCCTCAACACCGTGACGGCCAGCGCGGCGGGCATGGTTTCGTGGCTTGCCGTCGAGCGCGTGCATACCGGCCGCCCCACGCTGGTGGGTGCCAGCACCGGTCTGGTTGCGGGTCTTGTGGTGGTCACGCCCGGGGCAGGCTTTGTCGAACCGTGGGCAGCGCTGGTCATGGGCCTGATCGTCTCGCCCGTCTGCTACTTGGCCATCAGCCATCTTAAGACCAAGTTCGGCTACGACGATGCGCTCGACGCGTTCGGTTGCCACGGCATTGGCGGCATCTTGGGCGGCGTGCTCACGGGCCTGTTCTGCGTGCCGGAGCTCTCGTGGACCGGTAAGGGCGGCCTGTTCTACACGGGCGACGCGTCGCTGCTCATCTCGCAGATCTTGGGCATTGTGGTGACGGTCGCTATTGTGCTGGTGCTCGATTTGGTGATCGCCGCGGTGGTCAAGGTGCTGTTCCACGGCAGCCTGCGTGTGGACGAGGCCGACGAGGCGCTGGGCTTGGATGCGAGTCAGCACGGCGAGAGCGCTTATCCCTCCTTCTCGGGACTTGACTAGCGGCTTCCCCAGGCACCGCACCTTGGGTTTCAAACCGTCGCTTGCGTACAAAAGTACGCGGCGCTCCTCTTTCAACCCAATCTGCGGCACCTGGGAAACCCGCGTCTCATGTAAAGGGATACGTTGATTATTGAGAGGAATTCACTATGAAGAAGATTACGGCTATCGTGCGTCAGGAAAAGCTTGAGGTTCTTAAAGACGCGCTGTTTGCTGCCGATGTTCGCGGTATGACTATCAACCAGGTGCAGGGCTGCGGCTCACAGCATGGCTGGAAGGAATACGTGCGCGGCAACGAGTTGCTTGTCAACACGATCCCTAAGGTGCAGTTCACGCTCATTTGCGCCGACGAGCACGTCGACGGCATTGTCGATATCATCTGCAGCGCCGCCCGCACCGGCGCCGTCGGAGACGGCAAGATTTGGGTCGAGCCGGTCGAAGAAGTTATCCGCATCCGTACTGGCGAACACGGCCCTTCTGCGGTGTAGGACAATCTTTCGACTGACGGGCGTGCCTCTCTTGGGGCGCGCCCGTTCTCGTCTACAATATCGTGCAGACGAAGGAGAGGCATGCCCATGATCAAGATGTTTGCGAGTGACTTAGACGGAACGCTGCTGAACGCCCTGCACGAGGCGGATGGGACCATCCGCCGTGCCATTCGCGAGCTGACCGAGGCTGGCCTGCATGTGGTTCCCGCGACCGGACGCTCGACGCTGCCGGTCGGCGAGCATGGCTTTACGGGCCTGACGCTTGACGCCTGCTGCTCCAACGGATCCATCGTGCGCGACAGTCATGGCGAGGTGCTCAAGACCTGGACCATCGACCCGCAGGTTACCGAGGAACTGCTCAAGGCGTTCCCGGACATTTGCTTCGACTGCTCCACGCCCGACGGCATGTTTTCGAGCGGGTCGTTCGAGATGCACCAGGCGGGTTTTAAGAAGGACAGCCCCATCAAGCGCATCGTGATGCGCGGCATGCGCGCGCGTGGCGGGTATCACGAGGAGCAGTATTTCGATCAGTCGATCGGCGACATCCTGCGTCATGACGTGTGTAAGATCAACTGCCGCGTGACCTCGCCCGAGCTAGAGCGCGACCTTAAGGCCTATTTGGCCGAGCGCTCGGACCGCGTGGTCAACGCGCCGTTCGATCCGGTGATGTTCGAGATCACGGACGCAGCGTGCAACAAGGGCGAGAGTGTGGCCTGGCTGGCGGGCTACTACGGCATTGCCGAGGACGAGGTCGCGGTTTACGGCGACGGCGGCAACGACATCGCCATGCTCAAGCGTTTCCGCCACAGCTATGCCACCAAGAATGGCAGTGACGCGGCCAAGGCCGCCGCGAGCGCGACTATCGGCAGCTGCATGGTCCACGCCGTCCCCAAACACATGCTTGCCACCATGCATAAGCAAAACTCTCGCACCGTCATCGAATAATGTGACAAAGGGATAGCCCCTTTGTCACAGTTGACGCTGGTCTCTTGAAATACGAACAAACATTCGCATACCTAACTGCGCTTTGATAGAATTGATGCTGTTGGCGGCAGTTCCATGTGCCGGGCAGCGCCCTCCATCTGACGGGAGGTGATGCCCATGACCGATTTGATTGATTTCGTGAGACTTCTGACCGCTTTGGTCTCGTTCTTCACGGCACTTGTCGGCCTTTCCGAGGCACTCAAGCAGCGTTCGAAGCGCAACAGAAGGGGTCGCCGCCGCTAAGGCGTTGACCCCCTAATGCAAACAACGGCGCTGCCCAGCTTTCCAGAACTTGGGCTGCCGTCGACACTATTCTACCCACGAATGACATTTTGAACAATCGGCAATGCCGCTTCAAAAGCCAGGCACAACTGGCACAACCTAGGCGGTCGCTGAATGTGACAAAGGGACAGCCCCTTTGTCACATCCAAAATATTGCCTTTACGTGTTGATACACACGGTGTGCAATAATACTCGCACTGTGCAATAGCGCGCAGACTGAGTAACAAGGAGGACGCTTGTCCCAGCTCGAGAAATGTGATCGCCGGTCCCTTCGCTCGCAGCGTGCCCTACGCCAAGCACTTGCCAGCGAGCTTGCCGAAAGCGGCGACCTTTCGCACATTAATGTCGCGTCGCTCACCGAGCGCGCTGGCCTTACGCGCCGCACGTTCTATTCGCACTACCGCGATATTCCCGACTTTATCAATCAAATCGAGGACGGCTTGCTGGCCGAGATCCGCGAGCGCATTGAGCTCATCACCGCAGCTCAGTTGCCCGATCTCTATCACAACATCGATGAGCTCGAGCCGGCGCCCGGTTCGGTTGAGTTGCTGCGCTACCTTGCGGCCAACCGCGATTTAATCGGATCGCTGCTGGGCCCGGGCGGCGACCAGGCTTTCATTAAGAAGATTATCGACACCGCGCGTGAGGCCGTGGTGCCTCGTGCACAGACGGGCATTTTGGGCCTGGCGCTGGGCACGTTCTTTGACTACTACGTTACCTACGTCGTGAGCGCCGAGGTCGGCATGATTCAGCGCTGGTTTGAGCACGGCCTCACCGAATCGCCCGAGGCCATGGCACGCATTATGACGGTTATCGCCTTTGTGCGTCCCGGCGACCTATATGGTCAACCCATCGATATCAACGTGCCGGAATACGGCTTGAAGCTATTGAACCTGCAGCTCGAGGATACGGCCGACACCGCCGCAACCGTCGAGTCCAACAACTAAGAGGAGAGATAATGAGCAAACTCGTCGATGGCATCAAGGATCGCATGGTCGCTGCCGCACGCGAGGCCGCGCCCGCCGTGGTGGACGCCGCGCAGAAGGCCGCGACCGCGGCTGCCGAGAAAGTTGCCGAGGCAGTTGCCGATGCCAAGAACGCGGCAGGGGAGACGTCCGTCGCCAGCGAGCCCGCTACCGCTGCCGAGCCCGTAGCCGCCGCCCACGCCCCCGAAGGCGCGATCTTCAACCCCGAGAACGCTCGCGGCAACCTGCACCTGGGCATCGACGTGGGCTCCACCACCGTTAAACTTGCCGTGCTCAACGACGACAACCAGATCGTCTACGCCAAGTACCAGCGCCACCACACCGACGTCCGTGCCTGCGCCCGCGACCTGTTCGAGGGCGCTGCGACCGTGCTGCCGACGGCCCAGATGACCTGCGCCATCACCGGCTCGGGCGGCCTTCTGCTGTCCCAGTGGCTCGACCTGGAGTTTGTCCAGGAGGTCATCGCCAGCAAGCGTGCCGTCGAGACCCTCATCCCGGCCACCGATGTCGCCATCGAGCTGGGCGGCGAGGATGCCAAGATCATCTACTTCGATAACGGCATCGAGCAGCGCATGAACGGCACCTGCGCCGGCGGCACGGGTGCGTTCATCGACCAGATGGCAACCCTGCTCCACACCGACGCCAGCGGCCTCAACGAGCTCGCGGCCAACGCCACCACCATCTATCCCATCGCCAGCCGCTGCGGCGTTTTTGCCAAGACCGACGTGCAGCCGCTGCTCAACGAGGGCGCCCGCCCCGAGGACGTGGCCGCCTCCATCTTCCAGGCTGTCGTGACCCAGACCATCTCGGGCCTGGCGTGCGGCCGTCCCATCCGCGGCAACGTCGCCTTCCTGGGCGGCCCGCTGCAGTATCTCTCCGAGCTGCGCCACCGCTTCTACCTCACGCTCAATCTGGACGAGGAGCACCGTATCGTGCCCCAAAACGCTCACCTGTTTGTGGCGAGCGGCGCCGCCATGGCGCACGAGTCCAACAAGCTCAGCACGTTCCCGCAGCTCATCGGGGCCATCGATGCCCTGGGTGACACGCAGGGTGCCGAGGTCGAGCGTCTGGATCCGCTCTTTGCCACCGACGAGGACTTTGCCGAGTTCAAGACCCGCCACGACACCGAGGTCGTCCCCAAGGGCAAGCTCGAAGGCTACACCGGACGCGTGTTCATCGGCATCGACGCCGGCTCCACCACCATGAAGGCCGCGCTCGTGGGCGAGGACGGTCAGCTGCTGCACACCTGGTACGGCAACAACAACGGCGACATCCTAGGCACGGCCAAGGTCATCATGGCCGATTTCTACAACCACATCCCCGCGGGCTGCACCATCGGCCACGTGACCACCACGGGCTACGGTGAGGCGCTGCTCATCGAGGCCCTCAAGGCCGATTCCGGCGAGATCGAGACCGTCGCGCACCTGCGCGGCGCCAAGGCGTTCCTGCCCGGCGTCGAGTTCATTCTGGACATTGGCGGCCAGGACATGAAGTGCCTGCGCGTCAAGGACGGCGTCATCGAGCACATCATGCTCAACGAGGCCTGCTCGTCGGGTTGCGGTAGCTTTATCGAGAGCTTCGCCGTCTCTATGAACATGGACGTGCGCGCGTTCGCCAACGCCGCCATCCATGCCAAAGCCCCGGTCGACCTGGGAAGTCGCTGCACGGTCTTTATGAACTCGCGCGTCAAGCAGGCGCAAAAGGAAGGCGCCACGGTGGGCGACATCGCCGCCGGCCTGTCCTATTCCGTCATCAAGAATGCCCTGTTCAAGGTCATTAAGCTGCGCGATCCCAAGGAGATCGGCAGCCAGGTAATCGTCCAGGGCGGCACCTTTATGTCCGATGCCACGCTGCGCGCGTTTGAGCAGCTCACCGGCGTTCATGCCGTGCGTCCCGACATCGCCGGCTGCATGGGCGCCTACGGTGCGGCCCTGCTCGCCCGCGATCGCGCCGGCGCCGACGGCACCTCGACCATTCTTTCGGCTGAGGACATCGCGCACCTCACCGTGACGCAAAAGCATGTCCGCTGCGGCCGTTGCTCCAACAACTGCCAGCTTACCGTCAACGACTTTGGCGGCGGTAGGCGCTTCATTACCGGCAACCGCTGCGAGAAGGGCGCCGGCCACAAAAAGCAGAAGACTGAGGCCCCCAACCTCTTCAAAAAGAAAAACGAGCTGCTCTTTGACCGCGAGGTCCTGAGCCCCGACGAGGCCCCGCGCGGCACCGTGGGTATCCCGCGCGCACTCAACATGTACGAGAACTACCCCTTCTGGCATGCGTTCTTTACGCGCCTGGGCTTTAGCGTGCAGCTGTCCGACCAGTCGAGCAAAAAGACCTACCAGGCGGGCATCGAGTCCATGCCGTCCGAGAGCGTGTGCTATCCGGCCAAGATGAGCCACGGCCACGTGATGAACCTCATTGACCGTGACGTCGACTTTATCTGGATGCCGTGCGTGCGCTGGGAGCGCAAGGAGGATCCGACCGCCGGCAACTGCTATAACTGCCCCATCGTCATGAGCTACCCCACGGCGCTGGCGCTCAACATCGACGAGATCCGTGAGCAGAACATCGAGTTCCTGTACCCGTTTGTGCCCTATCACGACAAGACCGAGCTCAAGCGCCGTCTATACCAGGTGCTCGCCGTCGACCGTGTGGCCGATGCTGAGGCCGGTCGCGGTCGCGTGCGCGGTCCCAAGATCACGCGCTCTGAGGTCGATGCCGCCGTCAACGCCGCCTACGAGGCCGACGCGCGTTTTCACGAGGACATCCAGACCATGGGCGAGGAGGCCCTTAAGTGGGTCGAGGACCACGGCGGCCACGGCATCGTACTCGCCGGCCGTCCCTACCACAACGACCCCGAGATCAACCACGCTCTGCCCGAGCTTATCTCGAGCTTTGGCTTTGCGGTCTTTACCGAGGATTCGCTTGCGCACCTGGTGAAGCCCGAGCGTCCGATTCGCGTCGTCGACCAGTGGATGTACCACAGCCGCCTGTACGCCGTCGCCCGTTTTGTGACGATGCGCAACGACCTGGACCTGATCCAGCTCAACTCCTTCGGCTGCGGCCTGGACGCTCTGACCACCGATCAGGTGCAGGAAATCCTTGAGGCCAGCGGCAAGATCTACACCGTGCTCAAGATCGACGAGGTGTCCAACCTGGGCGCCGCGCGCATCCGCATCCGCTCACTCATGGCGGCGCTCAAGGACCAGGAGGCCGAGCGCTTGGCCGAGGCCGGGGCCGCAGGCGAGGCCTACGAGCAGGGCGACGCCGCGCCGGTGGCACCCTCCACGGATGCCCCCGCGTTCGCGAGCCGCAAGTACACGTTCGAGGCGCAGCGCGAGAGCGCCTCGACCGCATGGCCCAAGGTGCCCTTTACCGAGCAGATGCGCGACGAGGGCTACACCATCCTGTGCCCGCAGATGGCGCCGATCCACTTTGACCTGGTCAAAGAGGTGTTCCGCGGCGCCGGCTACAACTTGGAGCTGCTGCCCTCGACTGACCACGATGCCGTCGAGGCCGGTCTGCGCTACGTGAACAACGACATCTGCTATCCGTCGATCCTGGTGACGGGCCAGATCATGGAGGCCATCGAGAGCGGCCGGTACGACCTCTCCAAGACGGCCGTGGTTATCAGCCAGACCGGCGGCGGCTGCCGTGCCACCAACTACATCGCACTCATCCGCAAGGCCCTGCGCGAGAGCGGCCACCCCGAGATTCCGGTAATCTCGCTTTCGGCTGTGGCGCTCGGCGAGGACAACCCCGGCTTTAAGATTACGCCGGCGCTGCTTAAGCAGGCAGTCTACGCGGTGCTCTTTGGCGACGTGATGATGCAGATGCTCTATCGCTGTCGCCCGTACGAGGCCACGCCCGGTGCCGCCAACGCGCTCTACGAGGAGTACATGGCACGAGCCCGCAAGCTGGCGCCTAAGTTCAACAGGCACAACTACACCAAGCTGTGCCGCGAGGCCATCCGCGCGTTCGACACCATGCCGCTCGTGGGCGAGGGCACCAAGCCGCGCGTGGGCGTGGTCGGCGAGATCCTGGTCAAGTTCCATCCCACGGCCAACAACCACGTGGTCGACGTTATCGAGCGCGAGGGCTGCGAGGCCGTAGTACCGGGCCTGCTCGACTTCTTCCTGTACTCCATGAGCAACGCCGAGCTGCAGAAGGATGAGCTGGGTAGCTCTGCTACCACGCGCACTGGTATGCAGGCGCTCATCAAGCTCGTGGACTGGATGCGCACGCCGGTGGAAGAGATGCTCGAGAAGTCCCGCCGCTTTGAGGCGCCCGAGCGCATCGGCACCATGGCGGACAAGGCCCGCACGGTGCTTTCGGTGTGCAACAACATGGGCGAGGGCTGGCTGCTCACGGCCGAGATGCTCGACCTAATTGATCACGGTGCGCCCAACATCATCTGCACGCAGCCCTTCGCGTGCCTGCCCAACCACGTGGTGGGCAAGGCCGTGATCAAGGAGCTGCGCCGCCAGCATCCCGAGAGCAACATCGTTGCGGTGGACTACGACCCCGGTGCATCCGAGGTCAACCAGCTCAACCGTATTAAGCTCATGATCAGCGTTGCCAAGGAAAACATGCGCGCCGGCAAGGGCTTTAAGCTCGAGAAGGTGGCGCCGCTCGCGATGGACGAGGTCACCGGCCAGATGCGCGCCCACGATGGCTGCGTGAGCTGCGGCTCGGTCGACGAGAGTGCCGTGGCGTCGGTCGCTGAGCGCCTGGGACGCGGCATTAAGAAGTAGTTGGCCTACTTCGAGCCGGATATAAGACAAACGGGTGGTAGCCGTACCGGCTACCACCCGTTTTTGCTGGACATATGTTGCGCAAATGACCCAGCTATCACCCCTTGCGAACTTAGATTTCGGAAGTATGCGGCAAAATCTGAATAGGCCGAGCACACCGAATATGTCCAAGCCCTGTATCTGCGGTTTTATTGGCGGAAAACCGGGGTGTGCTCAAGGGTTCCGGAATTTGCCGCATACTTCCGCAAACCACGTCTCGGTGGCACAAAAAATCGCCCTCGGAACCCTGAGATAATGAACAGATGTTGCCGTTCGCCGCAAATTACCGTCCGTTTATAGAACCCACCCCCAGCGCGCGTCCTCCTTACGGTTGAATAAATACACATCTATGGAATTACGTAAGAGAGGACCGTTCCATGAGCTACAAGACCGTTTGCGTTGCCGGTGGCGGCGTGCTGGGAAGCCAGATTGCTTTTCAGGCTGCCTACTGCGGCTTTGATGTAACGATCTGGCTGCGCAGCGAGGGCAGTATCGGCCGCACCCAGCCCAAGATCGATCATGTGCGCGAGGAGTACATCGCGGCGATCGAGGGCATGGCGGACGGCACGGGCGAGTGGTGCGCCGGTATTGCCGATAGCGGTCAGCCCTTCGACAAGGAGGCGGCGCTCGCCGCCGTCGAGCGTGCCTACACCACACTCAAGCTGGAGCTCGATCTTGCCAAGGCAGTGGCCGACGCCGACCTGGTCATCGAATCTATGGCCGAGGACACCCAGGCAAAGATCGACTTCTACAAGAAGCTCGCCCCGGTCCTCCCGCAAAAGACCGTCGTCGTGACCAACTCCTCCACGCTGCTGCCGAGTACCTTTGCCAAGTACACCGGCCGCCCCGAGAAGTACTTGTCGCTGCACTTTGCCAATTCCATCTGGAAGAACAACATGACCGAGGTCATGGCTCAGGACCAGACCGACAAGCGCTATTTCGATGAGCTCGTCGACTTTGCTAGCGATATCCGTATGCTTGCCCTGCCCGTCAACAAGGAAAAGAACGGTTACCTGCTCAATTCCATGCTGGTGCCATGGCTGCTTTCGGGCCTTGACCTGTACGTCTCGGGCGTGAGCGACCCCAAGAGCATCGACCTCGCATGGACGCGTGGCACCGGTGCCCCCAAAGGCCCGTTCCGCGTATTCGACACGGTTGGTATCCAGACGGCCTACAACATCGTCATGCAGTATCAGAAGGTACCGGGCTTGGTGAGCCCGCTGCTCAAAAAGATGATGATGCCTTACAACTTTAAGGCCATGGCATCCGTCCTCAAGAAAATGCTCGACGAAGGCAAGCTGGGCGAAAGCTCGGGCGAGGGCTTCTTCAAGTACTAAAAAATGATCCCTCGGGGACGGAGGAAAACGGATCATTTTCGGCTGTCAATAGTGAGAAGACGAGCTTAGAAATAGAAAGGGGCGGCAATGGACCGGAAAATCGTGCTGAAGCAGAATATCCTCGACGCGCTTTCTGCCGTCGGTATGCGCGTGGGACAGACTGTTATGGTCCATTGCTCGCTCAGCGCGCTTGGGTATGTGTGCGGCGGCTCGCAGTCGGTGATCGAGGCCCTGCTTCAGGCGGTGGGCGAGACCGGTGCCATTATGATGCCGACGCAGTCGTGGAAAAACCGACGATACGTCCAAAGTCGCCGCCTTTTCCGCACGCCCCACGGTGGCGATACGCCGGCGACGGATCACGAGCTCAAGGTCATCGGTCTCATTCCCAACCACAAAAACACGGTAACCCTCACCTGTATCGTACAAGACGGCGCCAGTCGAACCTCGACGTTCACGGCTGAGACCCCGGCTCTCAGGGGCGAGGAAGAAGAGCGGCTCGCCGTTACGGCGGGGGAGTCCAATACGCCGTTCGCCGATGTCCCCTCCGCGAGTGGCAGCCATATGGTTTGATATCAGAAACATATAGTTGTCACCAGCCTGCTGGCGACGTTCCCCCTGATATCGGAGGTTCCAGGTATGTTTCACGCTCCGTTAAGCAACTATCGGCTGGGCTAACATGGGTCGCCGTGCTATTTCGATAGCCCTTGCAGTGGTCTGCCTGGCTGTGCTCCTGGGCGCTACAGGGCTGTTTGCTATAAGCCGAGAAACGTCCTATATGCAGGAATGCGCTTCCGAAGGGTTTGCCATTGACGGTTACTATCGGGACGACAAGACGAGTCTGGAAACCCTGGCCTTTCTTGAAGAGGATAACCATCGGTGGCAACTGGTCGACAAAGACGGCAGCTGCGTTGACGGGCAGTTTAAGCGTACGGACGATCCCAATATCCTGGTATTAAAGAAGGAAAACGGCGAAGAATTCGGCACGGTTCACGTTGCGTATATATCGCGCCGACGCAATCAGGGGCAGATTTACCTAATTAGAAATACTGAGGTGACCCGATTTTATCTTGTGAGCACCGATCCGGCGTTTACGGTGGAGTCTGGCGATGTCGATGCGGACGTCTGATTCACGGCAACAAAGCAGCGAGCGGGGCGCGAGTGTGAGCTGCACCCCGTTATTTGCCCGTGTCCGTATCGCGTCTGCGCCTCGTCGTAACTTGTGTCTGTGCGAGCATTCATCCCGCGCCGGCATCACTCCACATCAAACTCCACGCGATCGAGTTCGGGCACGTTGAGGTCGATGAGCTTGCGGGCGACACGGCGGTCGTGCGCCCCAAGCGCCTCGCTTGTCGTCACATGGGCGACAATCTCGCGCTCGACGATGCCTTCCTCCTCACCTTCGGTGGCCGAGGTCTCGACGGCGACGGTGTAATCCTTAAAGCCCGGCAGCACCGCGGCAAGCTCGCGCGTGGTTTCGGTGACACCGTAGCCGTCCTGCACGCCGGCCTGCGCCGAGCCAATGGAGCCTGCGGTCATAACGATGCAGGGGATGGCAAAGACTACCGTGCCCACAATAATGCGGCGGCGCACCTTGCGTGACAGCTCATCGACCTCGGCATCTTCTTCGGCGGTTACAATGCCGTCGCCGTTGAGGTCGCGCTTGAGCGGTACACGTAAAAGAAGCAATACGGCTTCGGCCGCCAGCGCGATAAAGACGACGTTGATGCCAAACTCGTAGAGGGCTGAGAGGAACAGCGACCCGCTCGCGATGGCAATGCCATAACCCGCCGCGCACAGGGGCGGCATGAGCGCGGTTGCCACTGCCACGCCGGCGATGAGCGTGGCGGGTTCCTGGTCGCGCGAGTTGCCCAGGCCACCCGCAAAGCCGCCCGCGAGCGCGACGGCAAGGTCCCACACGGTGGGCGTCGAGTTGTCGATAATGGCGGCCGTGGTGGTGCCGAGGGGCGAGAGCTTAAAGTACAACGTGGATGTGACCAGGCAAAAGGCCATTTGCAGCGCAAGGCTGGCGACGGCTTCGACGGTAATCTCGCGGTCGAGCGTGGCGATGCCGTATGCCATGGCAAGGACCGAGCCCATGAGCGGGCAGATGAGCATGGCGCCTACAATGGCGATATCCGAGTCGATATCGAGGCCGATGCTCGCGATTAACATGGCAATGATGAGGATGCACAGGTGAGAGCCGGTCAGGCGTGCCCCGTTTACAAAACGCTTGCGGATCACGTGATAGGGCGCGCGTCCCTCGCGAATGTTGAACGCGCGCTTTAAAAAGCGACCAGCCTGTTCGGCAGCCTCACTATGGGCAGGGCGGATGCCATGGCGCCGGTGATGGCGTTCACGCAGTCGCTTGAGCTGTTGTCTATCGAGTTCCATGTTCACCTCGTTCTGGCACGGGCCGCATATCTCGCCCGTCGCCCATACTCTACACCGCGGCGGGCGGGGTGCCTGCTCGATGCGGAATCCGATAGGGAGGATGACGCGGGAGCAAATGCAAGTCACAGGCTCAATTCGATCCCGCAAGAATATGATGCATCAGCTCCTACATATGTGACGAAATTGTGAAGCGCGAGAGCGTGAATTTCAAAAAATCCGCTGGTGACCAATGTTGCGCAACAGAATTCAAAAATCAGCTCCTACATTATGAGGTGTATGGATGCATCCGTGTCAAAGGGAGAAAGCCATGGCAAACTATAGCCCACAGCACTTTGAGCCTCGGGCCAAGGCCGTCAACGTCAAGGGCGTTGCCAACCGCGCCGTCGCAACCGTTTTGACGGCGGGCCTCATCGCTCAGCCGCTCATGTCGCCGCTGGCGGCAATCGCCGCACCGACGGCAGATAACGGTGACGCCACGAAGGGCGACAACACTATCGAGAACGTCGTCGCCGCCGGTAGCCAGGCAACCGCAAAGACGGCTGCCCAGTTGGCCGAGGAGTCGGCAAAGCAGCTCAAGGACGCTCAGACCGCCTACGATGCCGCCCAGAAGAAGGCTGACGCGGCGGGCCAGTCTCAAAAGCAGGCGCAGCAGCAAAAGAATCATGCCTCGCAGGCCGTGGCCGATAACGCCGCCGAGCAGAACGAGGCCGAGGCAGCCGCGCTTCAGGAGAAGATTGACGAGCTTAAAGCGGCCGTCGACAAGGCAGAGCAGCAGCAGAAGAAGCTGGGCGACCTGAACGATCAGCTCGATCAGGCCAACAAGAGTGTCGAGGATAAGACCCAGGCGCTCAAGGACGCCAAGGCAAAGCAGGATGAGGCCAAGAAGGCCTTCGATGATGCCAAGGCCAAGCTCAAGGCCATGGGTATGGACGAGTACGAGGCCGCCAAGAAGGCCGTTGAGGACGCACAGGCCAAGCTCAATGCGGCGAATGCCGATGTGAAGACGGCCGAGGGTGAGCTCGATGCCGCTAAGACCGCCGCCGACAATGCTGAGCAGGCAAAGAGTGATGCCGAGTCTGCTCTGACGACCGCCCAGGCCAAGAAGCAGGAGACTGCCAATGCCCTTGCCGCTGCGACCACCGCGTGCGGCAACGCCCAGGATAAGCTGAACGACGCCCAGAAAGCGCTCGATGCCGCCATCTCGGGCACGGGTATCGATCTAAAAGCGCTTGAGGCTGCCAAGAACGCTGCTGCCGGTGAGCTCAAGGACGCGCAGACCGAGCTTGATGCCGCGAAGGCTGCCGACGCCACCGCACAAACGAACCTCCAGGCCGCACAGACTGATGCCAGCGCCGCGCAGGAGAAGGCCAACGCCGCCAACGCTGCCGTGGCATCTGCCCAGTCTGCATACGATGCGGCAAACAAGGAGTACAACGACGCCGCCAGCAAGCGCGATGCCGCCAAGGCCGCATATGAACAGGCCCAGAAGACCGAGGCGAACAAAAAGGCCGAGTACGACCGACTCGTTGAGGTCTGCCAGCAGAAGCGTAGCGAGTGGGATGCGGCATCGGCCGAAACTAAGAGTGCCGAGAAAGCATATGATGCAGCCAACGCTGAGGTCGAGAAGCTCAACAAACAGATTATCGACCTCAAGGCCAATATGACCGTCGACCAAAACGTCATCAATCAGGGTATCGTTGGCTTTATGGCCCATATCAGCACCGGCAGCGGATTTAGCGCTCAGCAACAGGCGAATGCAAGGGATGCCCAGTCCATGCTCACGGGCGCTTCCGATAAGGAGCCGTGGTATGACAGCTACGTCGATCAGGACATGTCCCGCAATACCAACCCACTCTCTCTTGAGCAGCTGCGCAATGCTTTGACCTATCTTGATACCCAGAATAACCTCCGCAAGGCAAATGGGCAGTCAGAGCTTTGCGTCAGCCTCCGTATGACGGCAGCAGCGGCCCTCAACGCATCGTATTCCTCCCAATATCAGAAGCACAACTACAGGTTGCTGCATTCCCATTGCTACTTTGATAACGCCGAGAACCTTGCAGGTGGGGGTGGCGCGTACACCGGAGGCGAGACCGAGGACACGCTTGGATGGCCATACACCGGTCTCTACACCCAAGAGAAGCAGACATTCGATAAGTATGTTGAGCAGTACGGCGATGATCTCGACAGTCATCGGTATGATCTCTTTTATATCTCCGATAACTACGAAGACGTCGACGCTGAGTGCGGGCACTATCTCAGCATCATCTACTCCGGCATGACGGCTATCGGTATCGCAACCGGTAGCGGCAAGGGCGCCGATTCCGAGGTAACTGCCTTCGATTACAGTTGCTATAGCGATCAGGCCGATTTCACGGTTTCCGAGTTTAAAAAGCTCATGAACGACTACATCGACTCCGCTTACAACGCCGGCGGCACGCAGGAGCAGAAGGCACAGCTCAAGCAGTTGCAGGATAAGCTTTCCAAGGCAAAGCAGACTCTCACCACTGCCAATGCCTCGTATCAAGACGCTGCAAGCAAGCAAGCCGCTGCGCAGAATGCCCTCGCCGCTGCCAACACGGACATGAACGCCGCGAAGGGCGAATACGAGCAGGCTAAGTCTGCTACCGCCGCGGCCAAATCGGCCTACGACGCTGCCGAAGCCAAGTTGAAGGGCATCGACGTCAAGACGCCTCAGGCCAAGCTCGATGCCGCCAAGAGCAAGGCCGCTACTGCCCAGGCGGCCCTCGACAAGGCAAACGCCACGCTTGCTGACAGCAAGAAGAAGGCAGCCGATGCCGCTGCTCACAAGGCGAAGGCTCGCAGCGCCTGCGATGCTGCCAAGGCAAAATCCGACAAGGCCAACGAGGCTTATGACAACGCCACCGCTTCGGTCAAGGACCTTACTGCCAAGCGCGATGCCGCTAATGCGAACCTTGCGAGCAAGCAGGGCGCGCTTGACGGGGCCAAGAAGGCCGACGACGCCGCTCAGGCTGGCGTAGATAAGGCTCAAGCCGCAGGCGCACACGCCGCGACCGCTCTTTCGGACGCCAAGCAGGCGGTTGCCGCCAAGGCGCAGGCTGTGTCCGACGCACAGGCTAAGGCCAAGGCTGCCGAGGGCGAGCTGACCGGCGCAAACAAGGCCTTCGAGCGCTTCGCCGGCGCTCAGAAGGCGGTCGACGACGCCAAGGTTGCCTATGACGCTGCCGTCGCCGGTGTCGCCGATGCCCAGAAGCAGCTCGAGGCCGCCAACGAAGCCGTCGTCGATGCGAACCTCGATATCGTCAAGGCCAAGGCCGAGCTTGCCAACGATGAGGCACTCAAGGCCGATCTTGAGGCTGTCGACCACAAGGCCTCCCTTGCCGCGGGCACGACGGGCAACGAGAAGCTGGTCAAGCTGAACGCTGCCTACGCTCGCTACAAGGCTGCCGTCGATGCCGCCGCTGGTCTCAAGGCTGCCCTGAGCGATGCCGATGCCAAGCTGTCCGATGCCAACGACGCCTATGCCGCCGTGCTGGCTGAGCTTGGCGATGCCAAGGATGCCCTGGCTGCCGCGCAGGCCGAGTACGACAAGTATCATCCCAAGGCTGAGCCGCAGGCCAAGCCTCAGGTTGCACAGGCTGCTGCAAAGGCTCCTGTCGCCAAGAAGAAGGCCACGTCGGCCGCGCTCGCCCAGACTGGCGACAATTCCGCTCTTGCGGGCGAGGTGTTCGTCATCGGCGGTATCACCCTCGTGGCCGCTGGTGTGACGCTGAGCGATCGTCGTCGCAAGCAGATGTAGCGTTTCGAGCGTAGTTTCTGCAACGAACTTCAATTCATAACGGGACCGTCTCGTTAGCCAAACGATAAGGCCGGCGCGCTGTTAAATGCAGCGCGCCGGCCTTTCTTTGTTTCGATATCAAAAAGCCCGGTCGGTAGCCGCGAAAGCTACCGACCGGGCAAATCGTAGGCAATATGGTTGCTGTCGAGCAGCTGCTCGACTTAGCCCAGCAGGCTTAAGCCCACGGAGACAAATGCCAGGATAACGCCGACGATGGACTCGCCACCGAGCAGGCCGCTGGCGACAACCAGGCCCTGTTCCTGGAAGGCGGCGTCCTTGGCAGCCCTCTCCTCGTCCGAAAGACCGGCCTCGGCGTCGCGGTGAGCGGCCCACTTGTCGTAGGCGAGCTTAACGCAGGAGCCCAGGAAAGCCGTGAGCGACATATAGAACGGCAGGTACACGCCCAGGCCGATCATCATGGCCGGAATGCCGAGCCAGTACATGACGATGCCGGCGATAAAGCCGCCAACGAACCACGGCACGCTCGGGATGCCCGAGACCATGGTGGCGACGACGCTTGCCTGCGCGGCAACAAAGCTCTTGTCGGGGCCAAAGGCGTCCGGGCCATAGGCGGTGACGAGCGCGACCATGACGGCTGCGGCGACCAGGGCGCCCACGATGCCGCCGATGGCCTGGCCGATCCACTGCGCACGCGGGTTGGTGCCCAGCACGGCGCCGGCCTTAAAGTCGTTCATGACGTCGCCCGCAAGGCCGCACGCCACGGCAACGATGCCGGCGATAAAGAACAGCTTGACCTGAGCGATCTGTGCGAAGGCGGCCACGATGAGCATAACAATGAGGCCAAAGATCTCCATGGGGTCGATACCCGTCTGACCGCAGCTCTGAGCGCTCATGATGGTGGTGATAAAGGTGAACAGCGTGACGATGACGGCCGGGACGGGACCAAGGTCGAGCGCGATGGCAACGATCACGGCGATGGCTGCGGTGCCCAGGCCGATGATGCCGGCGTCGAGCTTAAGGGAGCCCGAGATGAGCGACTGCTCGTCGGTGTCGGTGGAGCTGTCGGCGGCAAGACCGCGGACGATGCCGGCGACCTGCGGCAGGATGTCCTTGAGGACGACGGCGACGCCAAAGCCCATCATGAGGCCCATACCCAGGGACTTAACAATGCCCTGTGCCGTCATAACGTCAAACAGACCGGCAGCGGTGCCGCCGACGATGATGCCAAAGTTGCCCAGCAGCGCGCCGGCAAACCAGAACGCCACGGGGGCGAAGCCCACCAAAAAGCCGATGGACAGCAACATGGGCGAGTTGTAGATGGCAAAGGTCACGCCGGGGATATTGAGCGTGCACAGCATGCTGGGCACCACGCCCAGAGCGTCGCGAAGCACGCTGTAGATGCCTGCGATGGCCATGGAGCCAAAGAGCTGCTTGCCGGTCTTGCCGCCGGCCTCGGTAGCACGCAGGGTCTGAGCTGCGGCATTGCCGGTAGGGAACTCCAGCGCGGCGTCCACGATAAAGTGGCGGTGGATGAGCGCCGTCGCCAGAAGGCCCAAAATGGTGCCGGCGAGCGCCACGATAAACATGTCGAGCCAGCTGATCTGGTCGGCATAGCCCAGCATCCAGGCGCCCGGGATGGTAAACGCCAGGCCGCCGGCGACCATGGCGCCCGCGGACATGATGGTGTGGGTAACGTTGGCCTCGTTGAGGCTGGCGTTACCCATGAGCTTCAGGAAGAACAGCGAAATGACGGCAGCGAAAATGATCGGCCAGGGGAGTGCGCCCATCTTGAGGGCCGTGTAGGCCGAGCTTGCCGTGATGATCACGCAGCCAAGGACGCCGATGATGACGCCGCGCAGCGTGAGTTGACCGCGCATCGAGGTGCGGTTCGAGGGATTGCTCATATAGAACTCCTTTGCGTATATCCGCTTCCCCCGGGAGCGCCGCTACGGATACGGCGCGGGAAGTCGGGTTACCAAGGGCCGCCGCGTGAGCTCGCAAACGACCGCGCACCAGTATAGCGGCAAGGTAGTCATTTTGGGACGGGGCTATTTTAGCTACCCTTTGACAGTCGACGAATTATCTGGGATTGGGGCAAATATCAACCGACATATTGGGGTAGCTAAAATAGCCCCGTCCCAAAATGACTACCTGGGATGGCTGGTTCGGGTAGGCGATATACTGCTGGGCAGACGAAAGGAGCGCCGACGATGCTTAATGGGTGCGCATATATATTGACGGTCGACGTGGGCAATACGTTCATTCGCTTTGGCCTGTTTGCAGAGGATTCGGCCGCGGCGCAGGAATGTCCGCTTGCGACGTGCGAGATCACCACGCCGTCGAGCATCACAGCAGACGAGGCGCGCATGCGTCTCGTGCAGGTCATGGCCGCACTGGCGGCCGATGCGGGCATGCCGGGTGCGCTTGTGCCCGCGGCTGCTGTGCTGAGCTGCGTGGTCCCGGCGCTCGAGCGCCCGTGGAAGGCGGCACTTTCCCGCACCTGCACGGGGCGCGTTCTTACCGTGGGGCCGGGCCTCAAGACTGGCATGCCCGTGCACTACGACGATCCGGCCGAGATCGGTCCCGACCGCATCGCCGATGCCGTGGCGGCCCGCGCCGTCTACGGCTCGCCGTGCATCGTGATTGACCTGGGCACGACGACCAATATCGAGGTCATCGACGCGCACGGTACCTTTGTCGGCGGCGTTATCGCGCCGGGGCTGGCGCTCGGCGCCCGCTCGCTTTCGGCGGCAGCAGCGCGCCTGCCTCAGGTCGAGCCCTCGGCGCCGACACACGTCATCGGCCGCAACACGCGCGAGGCCATGCGCTCGGGCGTGGTTTTGGGCGAGGTGGCGCGCATCGATGGCATGCTCGACATGGTGCTTGCCGAGATGCGTGCGACCAAGGCCGCGGGGGAGGGCGATGTGCCCATCGTCATTACCGGCGACGATGCCGAGGCACTTGCGGCGTTGGTCGGTCATAGCCTGACGGTCGATGACGCGCTGACGTTGCGGGGTCTCGCCGAGCTCTACCACATCAATCAAAAGCCCCGTCGCGCGTAGCGATGGGGGCGGTGGGACAAAAACGTCTCCACCTTCCACCTGATACAATGGGTCAAACTATTGCGATTTCGGAGGTGTCTGCCATGTCGGACGATCTTCATCAAACCGCGTCGGGCAAGCGCCGCGACGTCATTAGCTGGGACGAGTTCTTTATGAGCGTGGCCATCGCCGCGCAGCGCCGCAGTAAGGACCCCAACACGCAGGTGGGCGCGTGCATCGCCAACACCAACCACCGCATCCTTTCGGTGGGTTACAACGGTACGCCCTCGGCGCTCAACGATGACTTTTTCCCGTGGGGAACGAGCGATGACCCGTTGCAGGATAAGCACAACTACGTGGTGCATGCCGAGGCAAACGCCGTGCTCAATTACCGTGGCTCGCTCAAGGATCTCGAGGGTTCCACGGTCTACGTCACGCTGTTCCCGTGCCACGACTGCGCCAAGATCCTGGCGCAGGTGGGCGTGGGCGAGGTCGTCTACCTGGACAACAAGTATGCCGATACCGACGACGGCCGTATCAGCCGTCGCATCCTCGACTCCTGTGGCATCAGCTACCGCCAGGTCATCGTCGATGTCCAGATTGGTACCGGGGGACAGGCTCAGCGGTAGCGCGTGCCAACGCTGGCTGGCGGCAAAACAGCCAACAAGAGACCCGTCCCAAATTGACTGCTCGTGAAAGTCGTGTCCGCACGCATGGCTGGCGTCTAAGCGGGTACATGGCTGTAGTAACATAGCCCCTGTCCGCGGGCGTGCCCGCGTTATTGTGAGAAAGGAGCCCCTGTGGCTGTTAACGAAGAGCTGCTTAAGAAGGTTCTTGAAGAGATTCGCCCCAACCTGCAGGCCGACGGCGGCGATATGGAGTATGTGGGCGTCGACGACGAGGGCGTCGTCAAGCTGGAACTGCAGGGCGCCTGCGCCGGTTGCCCCATGAGCTCGCTGACCCTTTCCATGGGTATCGAGCGCATCCTGAAGGAGCACGTGCCCGGCGTTACCCGCGTTGAGCAGGTCAATGCTTCCGGCGAGGCCGAGGACCTGTACGACGAGTACGCACCGTTCTAAGATGCGAAAGCTGCGGACGGTACGCTCCGCATAGACGTTACGCCCAAATATGCGGCTGCGAGCGCAAGGCCCGCGGCCGCATTTGTATGTAGGGAGCAGGGGATCGATATGCTCAACGACCTCTACCATATGCTTGACCCCGTTGCGATCTCGGCGGGCCCCATCACGATCTACTGGTACGGTCTGGCCTATGTGGTCGGCGCTCTGCTCACGGCGGTCGTTATGTACCGCACGCAGCGTCGTTGGGGCTTTAACATCACGATTGACGACCTGACGAGCGTCGTGGTCGGCGCGGTCTTTGGCCTCATCATCGGCGCGCGCCTGTTCTACGTCGTCTTTTACGGCGATGGCTACTATTGGACTCACCCGCTCGAAATCTTTGCCACCAACGAGGGGGGCATGAGCTTCCACGGCGGCCTGGTCGGTGGCATCTTGGGCGGCATCATCGTGTGCCGCATGTATAAGCTCGATGCCTGGACTTTGGCAGACCTTGCCGTCATAGGCGCGCCGCTGGCCTTGTGCTTGGGCCGTTGTGCCAACTTTGTCAACGGTGAGCTGTGGGGCAAGCCGACCGATCTGCCCTGGGGCGTGGTCTTCGGTGGCACCGCGGGCGATATGCCGCGTCACCCCTCCCAGCTCTACGAGGCATTTCTTGAGGGCATCGTGCTCTTTTGCATTCTGCAGGTGCTCAGCCGCAAAAAGCCGCTACTGCCCCAAGGCACGTTTATGGGCGTCTTTGTGATGGGCTACGGTATCGTTCGCTTTTTGATTGAGTTTGTGCGCGTGCCCGATGCGCAGCTGGGCTATCTGCTGGGTGGCGTCATCACCATGGGTCAGCTGCTGAGTCTGCCGCTCGTAATCGCGGGCCTGGCGCTCATCATCTTTGCTCGTCGCCGCAACCAACCCCAGCGCATCTACCTCGACGCTTAACCACCAAAAAGTGAACAGGCACCTTTGTGGTGGTTCGCTGGGCAACGATGACAGAACCGTAACGTTTCCCCAGATAAAACCTGCCAAAATAAACCTGTCCCTTTTTGGCAGGTTTCTAGAAAGGCTTTCGGACTGTGAAGGATTCCGACCTCTCCACAACGGCTGCGCGCGACGCTGCCCGCATCGTCTGGTTTAAGCGCTACCCCGCCAAGCAGACGCTCATCGCATTTTTGCTCGCGCTGTTGGCGACCACGGCGTTTTCCATCGATCCCGCCCCGGTGTCGAGCAACGCAGTCTTGGCGATTGACCCCAAAGCCTCGGGCATGCTGTACGTGTGCTACGAGGTGCTCCTCTCGTTTGCCGGCCATACCGACGCGGTCATGCTGCTTGCACTTGCCTGCCTGCTCACTCTGCCGTTTCGCTACGTGTTCTTTGGCCGTGGCGACACCTGGCGTCCATCGATCATTCTGCCGTCGCTGTTCTTTGCCGTCTGCATGGTGTTCGGCCGCAGCTACGATCTCACCGACTCGGCCGAGATTGTCCTTGGCGACAAAGCCCGCATCATCTGCGCCTGGATTGGCGGCGCGGGCTGGATGCTCTTGGCGGTCGTTGCCTTCTACCTTGCCTTTGAGTGTCTAGATTGGCTGAGCTCCCGACGCATCCCGTTTTCCGAAGCGCACTTTGGCCGCGTATGGCGTGTGGCTCACGCCGTGCTCTCGGTCCATCCCTTTGCCGGGCCCTTCCTGGTGCTTATGATCGCCTGGGCGCCCACGCTCATCGCTTCGCTGCCCGGCCTTTTTATGGGAGACACGGGTGCGCAGATTCGCCAGTGGTTCAACTATCCCAACGGCACGAGTGACTACCTGCGTCTGCTCAATCCCAATGTGTTGCTCAACGGACATCACCCCGTGGTGCACACGGCTATCATTGGTTCGTGCGTCCAGCTGGGGCTTTCACTGTTCAACAGCGCCAACGCAGGTCTTGCCATCTACACCTGCGCTCAGTTCGTCATTACGGCCGCCTGTATGGCCTATTCCATCTCGTCGCTGCGCAAGCTGGGCGTGAGCCTGCCGGTCCGCGGCGTAATCCTGCTGTTCTTTGTGTTTATGCCCATGTTCTCCAACTACGCGGCCCTGCTTACCAAAGACGTGCTGTTTGCCGACGCGTTTTTGATGCTGTTGGTGCAGACCGTGAAGCTCGTGGCCTGCGGCCTGCCCCGTCGCGATGCCAATGCCGAGCGTGCAGGCGAACAGAGGCCTGTGCTCTTTGCGCGCCATGATTGGCTGCTGCTCGCTCTGGGCGCCATGGGTTCCACGTTTCTGCGCAACGGCGGCCTGGTGTTTCCCCTGGCGGCATGCGTAATCGCGGCGGCGTTTTGCGCATGGGACGCGCATGTGGCTCATCGTGCAGCCAGGCAGACTGGTGCTGCACCTTCGGGCGCCACGCCGCGCTTCCGCTGGGTCGGCGTCCTCGCGGTGCTCGCGCTCTGTCTTGCCTCTAATATGTACTTCACCAAGGTCTTTATGCCGGCGCACGATATCACGCCTGGTTCCAAGCGCGAAATCCTCTCGATTCCGTTCCAGCAGACGGCTCGTTTCGTCCAAAAGCACGACGGCCTCAACTCGGGTGTCAACCCCACGGTTAAGGAGGACGGCACCATCGTGGAGGCTCCTTGCGACGGCTTGGTGACCGACGAAGAGCGTGCCGTGATCGACCGTGTGCTCAAGTACGAGAACCTGGGCCGCCGTTACAACCCGGATAAGTCGGACGCCGTCAAAAATTGCTTTAACGAGTACGCCTCGCAGGAGGACATCAAGGCCTATTTTGAGGTGTGGGCCCAGATGTTCAAAAAGGATCCCGAGTGCTATATCTCGGCGCTCATCAATAACTACTACGGCTACTTTTATCCGAGTGCCCGCGATGCGTGGGTTTACAGCACGGCGCGCAGTGCCGAGATTATGGCAAAGCCCGATAACCTCAAGTACTTTGACTTCCATCCGGTCGATAGCAAGGTTGTGCGCTGGTGCGACCACCTGATCAACCTGTACCGCGTGGCGGTGCAGCGCATCCCGTTTATCTCGCTCACCATGAGCTCGGCCACCTATGTGTGGATCATGATCGCCGTGGTGGTCTATCTGCTACGTCGTCATTCGTGGCGCGGGCTGGCCATTTGGGTGCCGCTGCTGGGCGTGCTCGCCGTGTGCCTGATCGGTCCCTGCAACGGCTCGACCTACATGCGCTACCTGTATCCGGTCATCGCCTGCATGCCCTTTGCCATCGGCGCCACCATCACCCGCAGCGACCTCCTCTGGTCCTAATTTGGTGCAAAGGGGACAGGTTAATCTGAACCATGTTGGTGCAAGCAAACCTGACCCCAATGCACCAAAGGGTTGCATCATCATGGTGGCTTCATTTTTTTGTTTATCTCACAGGCCAGTAGGTATATCATTTATAGCGTTTGTTTATATTGCCCGAGCATCTGCGCTGGGCTTTAGGTCGAAACCGATAGGAGACACGTATGTCCGGACACTCTAAGTGGGCCACAACCAAGCATCGTAAGGGCGCGCAGGATGCCAAGCGTTCCGCCCTCTTCTCCAAGCTGAGCCGCAACATCACCGTTGCTGCCCGTCTCGGCGGCGACCCGCTGCCCGAGAACAACGCCAGCCTCGCCGCTGCCGTTGCTAAGGCCAAGGCTCAGTCCATGCCTAAGGACAAGATCAAGTCCGCTATCGACAAGGCATTTGGTTCGGGTGCCGACGCCGCCGTCTACGAGAACATCGTGTACGAGGGCTATGGTCCCGCCGGTGTCGCCGTTTACGTCGACTGCCTGACCGATAACCGCAACCGTACTGCCGCCGATGTCCGTTCCGCCTTCTCCCACGCTGGCGGCAACCTGGGCACCTCCGGCTCCGTCGCCTTCCAGTTTGAGCGCAAGGGCCAGATCGTCGTTGCCAAGGAGATCCTGGACGAGAACGCCAAGAAGGAGACCATGATCGCCAACGGTCCTGCCGGTGACGAGGATGAGTTCATGATGGCCATCGCCGAGGCCGGTGGCGAGGACTACGAGGACGCCGGCGAGGAGTGGATCGTCTGGACCGCTGCTAACGACGTCATGGCTGTTTCCAAGGCGCTCGAGGAGCAGGGCGTCCAGGTCAAGGGCTCCGAGACCACCATGGTCCCGACCACCCCGACCGAGGTCTCCGGCGCCGACGCCAAGAAGGTCCAGCGCCTCATCGACCGTCTCGAGGAGCTCGACGACGTCCAGGACGTCTACAGCACCATGGACATGACCGACGAGGTCATCGCTGCCCTCGAGGAGGAGTAGCGCCCGCACGGGTTAAGCCGTGCATATCTGGGCATAATGAAGCGAGCATGCAAGCCTCGTGGAATAGATGAGCCGGATCCGCGTGCGTATGGCACCGGACCCGGCTCTTTTATAATGATGCGAACCGTTTTGCATTCTGTGGACCGAAACCTGAAGGGAGCGCGCGTGCGCGTACTCAAACGAGCCCTAGCGATCGTGTATCTTGCCGCCGCCATCGTGGCGCTGGGTACGCTTGTCTGCCAGTTCTGGGGACCGTATACGTATCGCTTTATGCTGCTGTTGCGTGACACCATGCCTCGCGTCGTCGTTACGGTGTGCGCCGCTATCGTGGCGCTTGGCGTGCTCATCGGTTTTTTCCGCCTGATGTTCGCGCGTCGCGAGCCGTCCTGCGTGCATCCGGCGGGGGAGCGCAATATCGAGGTCACGCTCGCAGCGCTTTCCTCGTGCGCCCGTGCCGCGGCAGAGTGCGATGATCGCGTGATGGTTGAGCATATCGAGGCGCGCGTTCAAGGCTCCGACGAATCGCGCGTTCGTTTTAAGGTCGAAGCCATCGCGCTCGACGACCGGGACGTGGCCTCCCTTGCAGCCGCGATGCAGCAGCGCATCGAGAAGGCCTGCGACACCATGCTCGGCACGCCGGGCACGACCGCGCGCGTCCGTTTTTTGCCGTCCAAGACTACCGTCCAGACCGTGGAGGTTTCCGGTGAGTGATACCAACCAAGACAAGACCGCCCGCACGCCGCGCCTGACGATCGACCGGAACGCTACGCCGGCAGGCGAGTCTGCCGACGCCAAGCCCGAGGCCGGCGAGCAGCACGACAGCGCCGCCAACGACTTTGACGAGGCCATGGGTCTCATCAAAGGTACGGGCACTGCTATCTGGAGCTACGCTGTGCGCCACCCCAACACTACGCTCGGCGCCGTGGCAGGCTTTATTCTCGCCGTGCTGGTACTTACGTTGGGCCTGTGGGACACGCTCGTCATCGCATTCTTTGTGCTGATCGGCGCCGTGATCGGCCAGATTCGCGACGGCGAGAACGGTATCGTCAACTTCTTCGGCCGTCTGTTTAGCGGCCGCTAATATGTATTCGACTGTCGCATCTGCGGCAGGCATAAGGAGGAACCATGGCTTTTAACACGAAGGTCGATGTAGCCGATACCGAGCTCGAGGCGGATGAGGCCGTCGCCGATGCCGGGGACGTGACGCTCGAGGACGAGGCACTCGTCGAGGCCGAGTCCGATACGGACGAGGACAACGAGGAGATGGACGAGGAGGCGGACGAGTCCGAGGACTCGCTGACCTATTCCAACGGTGTGATCGAGAAGATCGTTGCCATGGCCACCCGCGAGGTGCCGCATGTTCTGGGCATGAAGGGTAACCTTATGCACTTTGTGCAGGAACAGTTTGGTGCCGAGAACCTGACCAAGGGCGTGACGGTCGAGGTCGCCGACGACAACCGCGTGGTCGTCAACATCTCGGTCATCATCGAGTACGGCGCCTATGCGCCTGCGATCTTTGACGACGTTAAGGCGCGCGTCACCGAGCGTCTGGCCGCGATGACCGGCCTTGAGGTGGCAGGCGTCAACCTGCGCATCGAGGATGTCATCACCCCCGAGGAGTACGAGCACCGCACCAGCCAGCACGAGTAACCTACCAAATAGGGACAGGTTTGTTTCGATAGGTTTTACCTGCGAAAACGCTAAACGGTCGACCGCGCAAGCAAAAGTGCGGTCGACCGTTTTCTATATGCCCCCGATGCAGGCATACCGCTCGTCTAACTAAGGGTTGCAATCTTCGCGTTCCGCGTTACCCTAATGGGCGCATTGTTTCCAAATTGTTAACGAGGGGTTGCCGTAATGGCCGACGAACACGAGACCGAAAGCAAGGCATGGGCGATTGAGGCCGCTGCGGCAGAGGCGGCATCGCGTGCTGCCGAGGAGATGCATCGTCCTCCGGTGGTGCCGATGGAGCGCGTTGTCGGTCGCGAGGATATCGAACGTGGCGAGCGCGCCGGCCGCAAGCGCAGCCAGGAGCCCGGCTTTCCGCGCTTTTTTGCCGAGCTCAATCTGGGCCTAATCCTCACGGCGTTCGCCATCGTGGCCTTTAAAACCCCCAATCACTTTGCCTTCGGCGGCACCTCGGGCGTGTCGGTCATTCTTTCCACGCTGTTCCCGACCCTGCCCGTCGGCGTCTTTATGTGGATTATCAACGCGGTCTTGGTCATCCTGGGTTTTATCTTTTTGGAGCGCAAGGCAATCCTTTGGAGTGTCTTTGCCTCGTTTGCGCTTTCGGCCTACGTCTCGCTGTTTGAGCTCTTCATTCCGTCGGATGTTTCGATGACGGGCGATATGTGGCTCGACCTGTGTTTTGCCGTCATCTTGCCGGCGCTGGGCAGTGCCATTGTCTTTGACATTGGCGCCTCGACGGGCGGCACCGACATCCTTGCCATGATTCTCAAACGCCGTACGACACTTGAGATCGGCCGTGCCCTGTTGCTGGTCGATATCGGCATCGTGACCATCGCGGCTTTCCTGTATGGCCCGCGCGTCGGCCTGTACTGCGTGCTCGGTCTGTTTGCCAAGACGCTCGTGGTCGACAAGGCCATCGAGAGCATTCACCTTCGTAAGGTCTGCACGATCATTTGCTCCGAGCCCCTTAAGGTCGAGGAGTTTATCGTCAAGCATCTCAACCGCACGGCAACGATCAGCCGTGGCTACGGCGCCTTCTCGGGCAAGTGCGTCACGGTGATCATGAGCGTGCTGAGCCGTCGCGAGGCAGTGCAACTGCGCCGCTATACCCGCGAGATTGACCCTGGCGCCTTCATCACCATCGTCGATAGCTCCGAAATCGTCGGCAAGGGCTTCCGCGGCACGAACTAGCCCGGGCGTACCCTTCGAATCATTGAATCAACCGGCTACGTTGCAAATCGGTCATCTTGGGGTATTTGTCCCCACATTGGGCGATAATGATGCCAAAGACATCGTTTGCGATCCAGGTGATTCGCTCTAGATACGAAGGGATGATTTCGATGTTCTGTTCGCAGTGTGGCGCCCCCATGGGCGATAACGACAAGTTCTGCGGCGTGTGTGGTGCCCCTAATACCGAGGTCAAGGCCGCCGGCCCCGCTCCGCAAGCTCAACCTCAGCCGCAGGGTCAGCCGTTTGCCCAGCCGCAGCCGCAGCCGTTCGTTGCGCCCCAGCCGGCTATGAACGCGCCCAAGGGTTGCATGGCTCAGGCCTTCAACGACATGCTCAAGGTTCCCGGCGCCTTGGTTCGCGTATGCCAAATCGCCTTTTTGCCGGCGCTGATCTGCGTCGTGTCGGTGCTTGTGCTGTTTATCCCCGTTATCGGTGGCATTGCGGCGGCCATTGGCTTTTTGCTTGCGTACGTGGCAAGCGTGTGCGGTGCCGGCTTTGCTATCGAGTGGGGTCGTGACCTGTCGCTCAAGGATGATAACGGCATGGAGCGTCCGCTGTTGCGCTCGACCTCGTTTGGATTGGGTATCTTCTCGTCTGTCATTACGAACGTACTCCGGCTCATAGCCATTATTCCGGTGATCGGTGTGGTGTTCTCGGTGCTTGAGAGCGCTGTGATCGGTGCCGTTGGCTCGTACTATTACTACGGTTCGAGCGGCCTCGAGGGTGCACTCATCGGGTCGATGGGTCTGCTTGTCTTTGCCATGATCGTGTCGGTGGTACTGGGCATCTTCTTTAAGATGTTTGGCGATGCCGCTGTGATGCACTTTGCAGTCGTCGGCCGCGTGGAGAGCGCGTTTTCGCTCGAGAAGGTTTGGAAGTCCTATAAGGCCAACCTGGGCAAGTTGTTCTGCGCATCGATTCTCCCCGAGTTTTTGACGGGCATTGTTTCCAATATCATCACTTGGATTTTCACCGCCATCTTTGGTTTTGTTGCCGCGCTGGGCATTAGCAGCTATGGCTACTACGGCTACTATTCTCGTCCTTCGGGTCTCGAGGCAATCATCACGGGCGGCGGCATCACGCTCATTCTGTTCTTGATGATTGTTGCCTTTGTCACGGTGTTCCTGACTGTGTTTGGCAAGATGCTCAAGTATCGCGCCGTTGGCTATTGGGCGGCACGCCATGCCAGCGAGTGGTCCGACGAGGATACCGACGACGTCCTGACGTTTGTGCTCCCGGGTGAGAAGAAGCCTGCTCCTGCGGGATTCAATCCCACGGCCGCCACTGGTGCTGCACCTGCTCCGGCACCTGCCCCTGCACCTGCTCCGGCACCTGCCCCTGCACCCGCACCGACGCCCGAGGCGACGCCTGCGGAGCCCGATTGGGATGCCGTTGCCACGCCGGCGGATGAGCCGGGCGATAATCCTGCTGCCGAAAACAATCAAACCGAATAGTCGGTCGAGGCGCCCTGGGCAACTGAGCCCGGGGTGCCTTTTTCTACTGCGAAAGCAAGAAAATGCCCGTGAAAACGGTTGCAGCAAAATTTCTCGGAAATTGGCCAATGTTGCGCAACAACGTCGCGGCTATTGTTGAGAACATAGACGTGTAAGGTTTGAAGGCGTGCAACGCCTTAGGAAAAGGAGAAGCTTATGTTCTGTCCCACTTGTGGTTCTCCCATTTCGGATGATGCCAAATTCTGCCCCGTCTGCGGTTCTGCCGTCGGTGCCGCTCCCGCTGCTCCTGCTCCGCAGCCCGCGCCGCAGCCTGCACCTCAGCCCCAACCTGCTCCGCAGCCCACGCAGATTCAGCCCGCTCCGGTTCAGGCAGTTCAGCCTGCGCCTCAGCCCCAGCAACAGTACACCGGTCAGCAGCAGTATGCTCAGCAGCCTGCACCTGCCCCGATGGGCTATACTCCGATTAAAACCGACCGTGGCGTGATCGGCTGGCTCCTGCTTTCCATCGTGACCTGCGGCATCTATTCATATTACTTCCTCTATTGCCTCGCCCGCGACATCAATGTCATGTGCCAGGACGACGGCGATTCCACGCCGGGTCTGGCAGCATTTATCCTGCTGTCGTTCGTGACCTGCGGCTTCTACGCACTCTACTGGTACTACAAGATCGGCAACCGCCTGCAGGCTAATGCTCCTCGTTATGGCCTGATGTTCCAGGAGAACGGTACCACCGTTCTTATGTGGCAGATCGTCGGCGCGCTGCTGTGCGGCCTTGGCTCCATCTTTGCCATGAACATCATCATCAAGAATACCAATGCCATGGCAACGGCTTATAACGTCCGTCTTGGCGCTCGTGCCTAACGATAAGAGCGGCGTGAACAGCTCCCAGGGACATAAGGGCGCGGCGGAACTCATTCGCCGCGCCCTTTCTTGCATCGGCGCGCTCTTTGTCGCCTGGCTCGCACTCTACCTGCTCGATATCGGCTGCGTGTTTCGCCTGATGACGGGCATTCCCTGTCCGGGATGTGGCATGACGAGGGCCTGGCTGGCAGCACTGCGCCTCGATTTTGCGGCGGCCTTTGCCTACCATCCGCTGTTTTGGGTGGTGCCGATTGCGTTTGTGCTCGCGTTCGTGCGCGAGGAGGTGACGTCGAGCAAGCTAAAGCGCGGCATCGACATTGCGGTTATTGTTCTGTGCGTGCTGGTCGTTGCCGTATGGATCGTGCGCCTTATCAGCCCGGCAGACGCGGGCCTGCTCTTTGGCGGCCATGCGCCCGCCGGAGTCCCCACCGATATCATTCACCTCGAAACCCCACGCTGGCTCACCATCCTTCGCTCTTACTTGTCGTGACGGAGGACGCGCTAGAAAAGCGGTCGACACATAAGCGGGGGCGAACGTTGAGATAACGTTCGCCCCCGCTTTGCTCTAGCCAGGTTGTTATGGGTGGGCGTGACGGCTACTCGCCATGCTTCTCCTCGTGGCGAGCGGCAGCCCGCGCATCGTGGATGCCCTTGATTGCGGCATGGCGGGCGGTACGGGCATCGTGCATGGCGTCGCGGGCCTCGGCGGCCGTTGCCTTGGCAGAGCGCAGCTTGGCTGCCAGGTCGGGATTGGTCTCGGCAACCGCGGCGATCGTGGGGCCGTCGAGCTCTTCTTGCGTGGGCTCGGCCAAAAAGTCGATGGCATACTGAGCGGCTACCATGGAGCCCTTGGCGAGCACGCTCTCGTCGATCTTATAGAAGCAGGAGTGCTGGGCATAGGTGGCGCCAATCTGGGGGTTGCGCGTGCCAACAAAGGCGAGCACGCCCGGTACGCGGCGCAGATACTCCGAGAAGTCCTCGCCCGAAAGCGTGCCGCGGTAATGGCCCTCGCCCGCGGGGCCCAAGCACTTGAGCACAGCTTGGCGGCAGCGCTCGCTCGAGGCGGCATCGTTTTCGACCTTGTAGTTGGCAATGGTGTAGTCGGTGAGTTCGGCCTCGGCGCCCAGAGCAGCCGCGGTGTGCTCCACGATGCGGCGCATAAGCTCGGGCATCTCCTCATGCGTCTTGTCGCCATAGGTGCGCACCGTGCCGGCGAGGTACGCCGTGCCGGCGATAACGTTGCGCGCGGTGCCGCCATGCAGCTCGCCGACGGTGATGACGGCAGGTTCGTAGGGGCTAATCTCGCGCGAGACGATGGTCTGCAGGGCGTTGACGATTTCGGCGGCAACCATAACGGCGTCGTGGCCGCGCTGGGGCATGGCGCCATGGCACGAGGTGCCGCGGACATCGATGCGGAACCAGTCGGTGTTTGCCATGCGCGGGCCGGGCTCGCAGCTTACGGTGCCGGCGTCGACCTCGCTCCAGATGTGCGCGGCGTAGGCGCCGTCGACGCCGTCGAGCACACCCGTGCCGATCATGAGTTTGGCGCCCTGGCCGTTTTCCTCGCTGGGCTGGAAAACGATGCGAATCTCGCCGTGGATGTCATCGGTCATGTGGCGCAGAATCTGCAGCGTGCCGAGCATCATGGCGATATGGCAGTCGTGACCGCAGGCGTGCATGCAGCCCTCGTTGACGCTGGCGAACTCCTCGCCGGTCTGCTCGGTGACAGGCAGGGCGTCGATATCGGCGCGCAGCAGGATACGGCGGCGCGGCGTGCCGTCCTCGCGGTAGGCATCGGGCGCGGTGCCGCGGAGCGTCGCCACCAGGCCCGTCTTGAGCGGACGCTCGTAGGGGATATTCATGGCGTCGAGCTGGTTGGCGATGTCGGAAGTCGTGCGCTCCTCGGCAAGGCTCAGCTCCGGGTGCTTATGGAAGTGCCGGCGCTGCTTGATGATGTAGGGTTCAAACTCGGCGGCGATATCCTGGATGGCCGCGGTGACGTCGTCTGCCGCGCGAACCTCGGTTGCCGCCATAATTTGCTGTGCCTTGGTCTTCGTCATGGTCGATTTGCTCCTTGTTGGCTCGATCGCAAAATCGTACAGGCTCTCTCCAGTATGCCACCTGCCGCTAGGGCTGGTAAAGTTGCCGTTTGCCGCTTGGGGTTTTGTGACAAGAGTGGGGGAGTACACTCGGGGGTGTTGAATTTCCTGCCAGAGATGGGGATGCCCATGCAACATATCGATCGGATTATCTGCTCCAAGAACGTCTTTACCGCCCAAGACGGCATCGATGCCGCCCGCGAGCTGGCGATCGCCATCGCGGGCGATCGCATCGTCGCGGTCGGCACGCCCGATGACGTGATTGCCGCCGCCCCTGCCGCCACGCCAGTTGTCGACTACGGCGAGCAATTCATCTGCCCCGGTTTCCATGACGCTCATCTGCACTTCTTCCATACCTCGGTCGGTTCTTCGCCGTACATGCTCATGGATATGGGCACGTCAGAGGCGGCACTGGTGCAGCATGCGCTCGAGTTTTCCCAGGGCCTGCCCAATGACGCCTGGGTCGTGACCCAGGGCTGGCGCGATTACCGCTGGGATCCGCCCGAGCACCCTACCAAGGCTTCCCTCGACGCCGCCTTCCCCGATCGCCCCTGTGTTATGTATTCGGGCGACGGGCATACCCTGTGGCTCAACAGCCGCGCACTCGAAGCCCTCGGCGTGACGCGCGACAGCGAGCCTCCGGCGGGTGGCAGCTACGACAAAGATGCAAATGGCGAACTCACGGGTATCGCTCACGAGGCTGCGGCCATGCAGCTGCTGCCGCGCTGTCTTGAGTGGCTGGGCGAGGACCGCATCGCGAGCGCTTACGCCGACCAGATGAAGCGTATGGCCGAGCAAGGCATCACCTCAATTTGCGATATGTCGCTCATGCCCATGCCGGGCTGTGACTTTATTCGCGACGATGTTTACGACAAGCTGCAGGCCGCCGGCAAGCTGGGCATCCGCGCCCATCTGTTTCCCACGCTGCTGGATGACCAATCGCGCTTGGAAGAACTCCAGACCCGCTACGCGAACAATGCGCTGCTCTCGGCGCCAGGCTTTAAACAGTTCTTCGACGGCGTGTCGAGCGAGCATACCGCATACCTCACTGAGCCCTATACCAACCCGCGCTTCCCGGGCGACCAGGGTCGCCTGACGGTTCCTGTCGAGCGCATGCGCAAGTTGGTTCTGGCGGCAGCCGAGCGCGGCCACACCGTGCGCATCCACGTTATCGGCGACGGTGCCATTCATGCTGCGCTCGATATCTTTGAGGAGGCGGCAGAGCTCTACGGTCTGCCCCCGCACGGTCATAACACGCTCGAGCATCTGGAGAATTTGCTGCCTCAGGACATCGATCGTCTGCGCAAGCTCAACGTCATTGCCTCGAGCCAGCCTTGCCACATCACGCTCGACCCGGGTGGCCCGGAGCGCGACCTGGGCCTGGAACGCAGCCGCATCATGTGGCCGTTTGCGACCTATAAGCAGCGCGGCATCCGCCAAGCTTTCGGTACCGATAGCCCCATCACAGCCGTTACCAGCATGAACGTGCTCTACACGGCCATCACGCGCCAAGACCCCCGCAGCCACTGGCCCGAGGGCGGCTGGCTCCCCAGCGAGCGCATCGACGCGGCTACAGCTCTGCGCAACTACACCCTGGGCAGCGCCTACGCAGCAGGTGACGAGCAAAACCTCGGCTGCCTAGAGCCCGGCAAATACGCCGACCTGGTAGTCCTGGACCAAAACCCGCTCACCATCGACCCCCAAGAGCTGCAAGCCACCAAGGTTCAGGCCACCTACCTGGCAGGTAACTTGATTTACGAGCGCTAATAATCATGCCGTACCGTTAAACGCGGCTCGGGCAGCCTATTTTGGGATGGCGCTCGAGCCGCGTTTGTATATCGGTGGGGACCCGTTATGAGCGTCCCTGCTCTGCTTGATTTGAGCGTGGGGTGGGGCGCCGCTGCCCCCACGCGCTCAATTTGGACATCAGCAATGCGGTCTCTTGGTGTTTTGTATACTTTCCATTACAGATTGCATAAATAGGCTGGGATGTTCTTTCTGGTCCTGATGTACCCCCGCCTGGGCCGTGCAAAAAACGGAGTATTCAGCAACGCAAGCCCCGTCGGCGCCGCTGCAGTCGGGTAACGTTGTGGAGATTGACGTCATTTCGGGCTCCGGTGCGACGCGAGGCATGCCTTTTTGTCCTGACGGGGCCTGCCTGCCGACCCAAGTCGCCTGTCGAAGGCGTCTTTGGGACCAATAAGGTATGTCCGGTGCGTATGCAGCCGTTCTGGCCTGCTGAATACTCCCAAAAATGCACGGTGCTCCCCGGGGGACCCGTGCGCGCGGCGAAAACCATGCCCATGTCGCTATCCGCATCGCCATTTTGCTGCACTGACTTTTCTGAATACCGGGCCCGATAACGTTGACTCAGCTCCCGTGTGGCTCCGGAGGGGCGGGGCATAAGGTTTATCGCGAGTTCCGCACGAGCCGAAGGCCACTTAATGTGGCCTTCGTGCGAGCAGGACTGCCCGAGCAGGAAACCTTATGCCCCGCCCCTCCGGCGCCACACGGGAGCCGCGCACAAGTTATCCCCCGGCATTCAGAAAATCTAAGTGCCAAAAAATAAGATTTTTTGACTCCGTGTTGTATAACCCGCCATTCGTGGGTACCATTCAACGCGTACGCAAACAAAAAGGGTTAACCCGCGCGGCATGACCGCGCGGCCCACAAAGGAGGAAACAAGCATGTCGTCTTTGAAGCCGCTTGCAGATCGCGTCCTGGTCAAGCCCGACGAGGCCGAGCAGAAGACCGCCTCTGGTCTGTACATCGCCAGCAACGCTCAGGAGAAGCCGCAGCGCGGCACCATCGTTGCCGTGGGCGCCGGCAAGGTCAACGACAAGGGTGAGCGCATCCCCATGGACGTCAAGGTTGGCGACGTTGTCATCTACGGTAAGTTCGGTGGCAACGAGGTCAAGGTCGAGGGCGAGAAGTATCTGCTGATGCGCGCCGACGACATCTACGCTGTCGTCGAGGCCTAGTCTCGTCAGAATCTCTGATTCGTCTTTGAGCGCGCCCGCCGCATAGGACTCGGAAGCGGCGACGCGAGTCACATTTCTTTTGGAGGATTACCCACTATGGCAAAGAACATTACGTTCAACACCGATGCCCGCGCTAAGCTCGCCAAGGGTGTCAACACTCTGGCCGACGCCGTTACCGTCACCATGGGCCCCAAGGGCCGCTATGTCGCTCTGCAGCGCACGTTCGGTGCTCCGACCATCACCAACGACGGCGTTTCCGTCGCCAAGGAGATCGAGCTCGAGGACAACATCGAGAACATGGGTGCCCAGCTGGTGAAGGAGGTCGCCACCAAGACCAACGACACTGTGGGTGACGGCACCACCACCGCAACCCTGCTCGCTCAGGCCATCGTCAACGACGGTCTGCGCAACGTCGCCGCTGGCGCCAACCCGCTGGCCATCCGTCGCGGCATCGACAAGGCCGTCAACGCCGCCGTCGCTGAGATGAAGAAGCAGGCCAAGCCGGTCGAGACCAAGGAGCAGATCGCTTCCGTCGGTACCATCTCCGCCGGTGACCCCGAGGTCGGCGAGAAGATCGCCGAGGCCATGGAGGTCGTGGGCAAGGACGGCGTCATCACCGTCGAGGATTCCCAGACGTTCGATATCACCATCGACACCGTCGAGGGCATGCAGTTCGACAAGGGCTATGTCTCCGCTTACTTCGTCACGGACAACGACCGCATGGAGGCCGTGATGAAGGATCCGTACATCCTCATCACCGACCAGAAGATCTCCAGCGTCCAGGACATCATGCCCGTTCTCGAGGCTGTCCAGCGCGCCGGCCGTGGCCTGCTCATCATCGCTGAGGACATCGACGGCGAGGCCCTGCCCACCCTCGTCCTCAACAAGATCCGCGGCGCCCTCAACGTCTGCGCCGTCAAGGCCCCGGGCTACGGCGATCGCCGCAAGCGCATCCTCGAGGACATCGCCGTCCTCACCGGTGGCCAGGCTGCCCTGGACGAGCTGGGCGTGAAGGTCGCTGACATCACCGCCGATATGCTCGGTACCGCTAAGTCCGTCACCATCTCCAAGGACAACACCGTCGTCGTCGGCGGCGCTGGCTCCAAGGAGGCCATCGACGCCCGTATCGCTCAGATCAAGGGTGAGATGGAGAACACCACCTCTGACTTCGATCGCGAGAAGCTCCAGGAGCGCCTGGCCAAGCTCTCCGGTGGCGTTGCCGTCATCAAGGTCGGCGCTGCTACCGAGTCTGAGCTCAAGGAGATCAAGCATCGCGTCGAGGACGCCCTGCAGGCTACCCGCGCTGCTGTCGAGGAGGGCATTGTCGCTGGCGGCGGCGTCGCCTTCATGGACGCTGCTCCTGCGCTCGACGCTGTTGAGATCGACGACCCCGAGGAGAAGATTGGCGTCGATATCGTCAAGAAGGCTCTGACCGCTCCGGTCGCTACCATCGCCAAGAACGCTGGCTTTGAGGGCGCTGTCGTGGTCGACAAGGTTGCCGAGCTGCCTGCTGGCCAGGGTCTCAACTCTGCCAACGGCGAGTGGGGCGACATGATCGAGATGGGCGTCCTCGACCCCGTCAAGGTCAGCCGCGTCACCCTGCAGAACGCTGCTTCTGTCGCCAGCCTGATCCTCATCACCGAGGCCACCGTCTCCGATGTGCCCAAGAACACTCAGCTTGAGGACGCTATCGCTGCTGCCACCGCTGGTCAGCAGGGCGGCGGTATGTACTAAGGCCGACAAGGTCTAGAACTCCCACCGGGAATCCGGGGGCGGGATGGGGGTTTCTCTCCGGAACGTCCTCGGACATGCAAAGAGGCTCCGCATCGCGCTTCGCGCTGCGGCTGTCTCTTATACACATCTGACGCTGCCGACGACTAGTCGAGTGTAGAT
>UQLJ01000008.1:0-82480 GCA_900541825.1 uncultured Collinsella sp. | reverse complement strand
CCAGGCCCGATTTTGCCTCTTGACAATGTCCTGCTCATATTAAAAGGAACGTCCCCAAGTGCCGGCAGTTTGGAACAGTCATTGTTGATGAGAATCGGGCGCAGCGCCAAAAGCCCCGCTCGGCGAGATGTCGAACGGGAAGGTGCCGCAGCGATTGAACGCGGCGATAAACATGCGGATGGCGTTGGACGGCGTGGTGCCCACGAGCTGGGTTGCCGCCGCGAAGGCTGCCTTCTCCTCGGGCAAGACCTTCGCGACTACGGGGGTCATGTGTTCTGCCATGGCGCTTCCTTTTTGAAACGACGGTAGTGCGGATAGATGCGGGCCACGCGGCTGGGCGACGGGCTGTGAAGGCAACCCGATTGGCCCGCATCTGGAGTTTGTTTCTACTGCGTTGGTATTACTTGGTAATCCTAAGTATTACCCCGCAGATAGAATACCATACCCAACCCTATGGGGACGGAGAAAAAACGGATCATTTTGTTGCTGAGTAAGTATTTAGAGCGTGATGATGTCCGAGATATTGAGGGCCTGAGCGTCGACGGCATCGTGCGTAGCAAGCAACAGCATGCGGCCGTCGAGCAAGTCGAGCACAACCTCGGCGCATGCGTCGCGCGCAGCGGTATCTAGGCCGGTAAAGGGCTCGTCCAGAATCACTGCGCCGCCCGGACACAGCAGGGCTCGGGCAATCTCGACGCGACGGCGCTGCCCGCCCGAAAGCTCGGCCACACGAGCATGCACATCGACCCCCGGCACCAGCAGGCGCAACAGGGCCGCGGCACTCGAGGCGTCCACGCGCGCGTCGGCGCACACCAGCACGTTATCCAAAGCCGAGGCGCCCTCTACCAGGCGCACATCCTGAAACACCATGGAGCACGGCGCGCACTCCCCCGCCGCCAGCGCAAGCAGCGTCGACTTGCCCACGCCCGAGGTGCCCATCACGCAGGCGCGCCCACCGGCGGGCACACGAAGCACCAGTCCGTCGAGCGCCGGAGCCCAGGGAGCGCGATCGCCCACGGCGAGCGCAAGCTCCGCAGCAGCCCTGCCGCCAGCAGAGCCGCCTGCACGTCCGCGAGGACAACGCCCATGCGCCCGCACAGCAGCACGCCATGCTGCGGGCCCCGAAGCCCGCAGCAGCCACACCAGCACGCGCTCGCATGCCCACGATGCCGCCACGACCAACACGGTCCACGCCAGCAGGTCAGCCGTCTCGATGAGCAGTTTCGCCTGATAGATGCGCTCACCCACGGTGCCCACCGCCATGCCGATCAGCTCGGCTGCCACGCCGGCCTTCCAGCTCATGCCGATCACGGCGCGGGCGCACGAAAGCACAAACGGCAGCACCTCGCGCCAGGTATGGACGCAAAACAGGCGCCAGCCGCGCACGCCATGCAGACGGAACATCTGCTCCAGCGGTTTATCCACTTGTGCCAAGCCCTCGGCCAGCGAAAAATACACGCCCGGCAGCGCCATCAAAAAGACCGCCGCGATGCTCACGCGCGCCGACCCCAGCCAAATGAGCAGCAGGACCACCACGCAGGCGACCGGCGTCGCCTTTACAAACGACAGTGCCGGAGCCACCAGGTGCGCAAACGCCCGCGAACGTGACGAAATCCCGGCAAGCACGCCACCACACGCCGCGGCAAGCGCCAGCCCGCCCAGTATTCGCGCGCCCGAGCCCGCCAAAATCGCCCAGGTACCGCCATCGCGCACCAGGCGCAGCAGCGCCAGGGCAACAACACCCGGCCCAGGCAAGATCAACGGCTGCGCCACCAGCGCCGCCACCAGCATCCACGCGGCAAGCCAAAAGGCGGCGACGGCACCTGCTGCCGCCACCGCCTTCATACGCTCCGTCATTTGTCGAGCAAACGCACGCACGGGCTACTCCATGTAGTAGAAATCGTCAGCCGGGAGCTTGCCACCCACGGCGCTCGCGTCCGCATCGGCCAGCACCTGCAGGTACCCACCGAGCGCCGCCTTCATATCCTTCCCCGTCTGGCGCACGAGCATGCACCCGGGAATCGCCTTTTCGGCAATCGTGGCGTTATCCACGATGCCTGCATCGACCACGGCCTGCGCCCAGTCCGCCGGCGCCGCGTTCACGGCCTTCACGCTCGCCGCATGGCAGCTCAAGAATTCCGTCACGGCCTCGGGATGCTCCTCGGCAAAGGCACGGCGCACCACGGTCACGCCCGTCAGCAAACGGGAGCCCGTGTCACCCGCCAGCTCGTCCCACACATCGGTCAGGCTCACCGGTGCCGACAGCTTGCCCTCGCTCTTGGCGATGGCAGCGGTCTTGAACGGCTCCGGCAGCACGCCCACGGCGGACGGGTCGGCAAGCAGGGCCGACAGCACCTCGGTGGGCTCGCTCTTAAACTCGAGCGCCACCTGGCCGGTCAGTCCCGCGCGCTCCAGCAGGTAGTTCATGACGTACTCTGGCGTGGTGCCCTTGCCCGTCATGTAGACGGTGCGACCCGCCAGATCGCCAAACGAGGTCACACTCGCGTCGCCCGTCACCACGTTCAGCACGCCCAGCGTGTTGATGTCGATGACCTGCACCGCGCCCTCGGTCTTGTTGTAGAGCACGCTCGCCACGTTGGCCGGCACCAGGGCAATGTCGATATCGCCCTGAATGACCTTGGGCACAATCTCGTCGGCGGCAGTGTTGATCGCAAAGTCGAACTCATTGTCTGTCTCGCCATCGGCTGCCTGGTCCATAAACTGCACCAGACCGATCGACGTCGGACCCTTGAGCGAGGCGACGTGCACCTCGACCGGCTCTGCGGCAGCACCGGCGCCGTCCGTGGCAACCGAGCCCGCGGCGGACCCGGCACCGGCAGCCCCGCCGCCACAGCCCGCGAGCGCAAGTGACAGGGCGCCCGCGGCGAGCGCCGAGGCAAACCCCCGGCGCGACATCTCAACATCAAACGCGCGCATCGCTAGCACGTCCCCTCGTTAGGCATCGTCCATGCGTGATGGTCGGTATGCAGCAGCTCCTCGGCCAGTGGCGAGAGCGGCTCGCCTAAGAACTCGCGGTAGCACGCCTGGACATCGGGATTCTCGTGCGAGAAGCGAATCTCGGCGTTCGCATCGAGGCCCCAGAGCACCTGGCCACGCTCGGCAGCCAGCTCGCAACCGTCGTGAATGGGCTGACCGCCACCACCGACGCAGCCGCCGGGGCACGCCATGACCTCGACAAAGTCATAGCTCACGCGGCCGTCGCGAATCGCGTCGAGCAGACGGGCAGCGTTGCCCAGCCCGTGTGCCACGGCGACGCGCACCTTGGTGCCATCGATATCGGCCACGGCCTCCTTCCAGCCGTCCAGGCCGCGCACATCGGTAAAGAAGTCGGCGTCGGGGTTCTTGCCCGTCACCAGGTAATAGGCCGAGCGCACGGCGGCCTCCATCACGCCGCCCGTGGCGCCAAAGATCACACCCGCACCCGTGCCAAAGCCCAGCGGCGTATCGAGCGGCTCCTCAACTAGCGTATCCACGCTCACGTGGCTCGCGCGGACCATGCGCACCATCTCGCGCACCGTCAGCGCAACGTCCACATCGGGCGTGCCGCCCTCGCCCACCATGCTCGGCAGCGCGCACTCGGCCTTCTTGGCCGTGCACGGCATCACGGACACCACAAACAGGCGCTCGGGCTCCACGCCCAGCACCTTGGCGTAGTAGGTCTTGGCGATGGCGCCGAACATCTGCTGCGGCGACTTGGACGTGGACAGGCTGTCGACAAACTCGGGGTAACGCGCCTTCACAAAGCGTACCCAGCCCGGGCAGCAGCTCGTGAACATGGGCCAGCTGCGGCTGTCGCCCTCGCCCTTGGCGGCCTCGCCCAGGCGCTTGAGCAGCTCGGAGCCCTCTTCCATAATGGTGAGGTCGGCCGAGAAATCGGTATCGAACACGTACTCAAAGCCAACGCGGCGCAGCGCGCAAGCCAAGCGCTCAACGGTAGCCTCCTCGCGAGATATGCCGAGCTCCTCGCCCCAGGCGCTGCGCACGGCCGGCGCAATCTGCACCAGCACGATCTTGTCGGGATCGGCGAGAGCATCGAACACGGTCTCGGTATCGTCGCGCTCGCGCAGTGCGCCCGTCGGGCAATGCGTTATGCACTGGCCGCACGCGACGCATTCGGTCTTGCCGATCGGCGCGCGCCCGCGGGTACCCACGGCGGTATGCGTGGCGCGGTTGGTCAGGTCCCAAATCCCTAGCCCCTGCACGCTCTCGCACACCTTGATACAGCGCATGCATTTAATGCACTTGTCGTTTTCGCGGATGATGGGAAAATCGAAATCCCAGCCCTCGCCCGCCAAATGCCTTTGATACGGCAGATAAAAAATACCCAGGTCGTTGGCGATGGTCTGTAGGTTGCAGTTGCCGCTGCGCACGCAGCTCGTGCACTGCGAATCGTGCTGGGACAGCAGCAGCTGCACGTTGGTGCGACGGGCCTCGCGAGCCTTGGGGCTGTTGGTGTGGACCACCATGCCGTCGAGCACGTAGTTGTTGCAGGCGGCAACCAGCTGATCGCAGCCCTCGACTTCGACCACGCACACGCGGCAGCCGCCGATCTCGTTTAGATCGCGCAGGTAGCACAGGGTGGGAATCTGGATACCGACGGACTTGGCCGCGTCCAGGATCGTGGTGTGCTCGGGTACCACGACCTCGCAATTATCGATAGTGAGCTTGACCATATTGAGTGCTCCGCTTTCGGTGTTGTCGCTGACAGTGGGGTTGTTGAGCTCTACCATTCCAGGCTCCTCCCTCCGCGGAACGCGCCAAAGCCAAAGTGGTCGCAACGCAGGCAGCGGCTTGCCTCCTGGCGCGCCTCCTCCTCGGTAAGGCCCTGCTCGACCAGATTCCAATCGTGAATACGCTCGCCGGCCTCGCGCTCACCCAGCTCGCAGCGGCCGCACTCGTGCTTGCCCTTAAACTGCACGGTCGGCAGCTCCACGTCGAGCTTGATCTTGTGGTCGAAGCCCAGGTAGCGGTCGATATTTGCCGAAGCCACGCGGCCAGCGTTGATGGCACGGATGACGGTGGCGGGACCGGTCTGGCAGTCGCCGCCGCTAAAGAGGCCGTCGAAGTTGGGCACGGCACCGTCCGAATCGGTGACCACGCAGCCCCACTTGCAGGCAATGCCCACCTCCTCAAACGGTTTGGAATCGATGTCTTGGCCAATGGCGACGAACACACGCTCGCAGGGGATGACGCGCTCGGGCGTGACGGCGGCACGCGGAGCCGGACGACCGCGACGGGGCTCGCCGATAATCTGCGGCTGCACGCGCAGGCCGCTCACGCGACCGTCCTCGCCCGTCTCGATGGCGAGCGGGGCCGTCAGCTCCAGCACCTCACAGCCCTCGGCCTGGGCACCGGCAATCTCGGCGTCCTGGGCCGTCATATCGCAGATGCGACGGCGGTAGACGATGCTTACCTTTTCGGCACCGCAGCGCACGGCGGAGCGTGCCACGTCCATGGCAACGTTGCCGCCGCCGATGACGCACACGCGCTGGCCGCTCAGGTCGGGCAGCTCGTCATCGCCGATGGCGCGCAGCATCTTGACGGCCGATTCCACGCCGGGCGCCTCTTCACCCGGAAGGCCGAGCTTCTTGTCACTGTGGGCACCGATGGCCAGGTAGACGGCATCGAACTCGTCGCGCAGACGGGCGAGCTCCTCGCCGCTCACGGAGTGGTCGAGCTCCACGTCGATGCCGGCGCTCAAGATCCAGTCGATCTCGGCCTGCAGGCGCTCGCGCGGCAGACGATAGCTGGGGATGCCGTAGCGCAGCATGCCGCCCAAGTGGTGGCGCTGCTCAAAAATGGTCACCTTGTGGCCCATCACGGCCAGGTAGTAGGCACAGGAAAGGCCGGCCGGGCCGCCGCCGATCACGGCGACGCGCTTACCGGTGTTGTCCACTACATGTGGCTTGTGGTCGTTGAGGTCGCTATGCTCAACGGCAAAACGCTTGAGGGCGAGGATGTTCATGGGGTCGTCGACCATGCCACGGCGGCAATGCATCTCGCAGGGATGCTCGCACACCAGGCCACAGACGAGCGGTAGCGGGTTGTTCTTGCGGATGACCTTGACGGCGTCGGCATAACGGCCTGCCTCGACGAGCGAGATGTAACCAGGAATGTCGACGTGCGCCGGGCAGCCCGAGACACACGGGACGCGAGCCTCGCGGTCAAAGCCGCAGGAGTGCTCGCGGATGTGGTGCTCAAAATCGTCGCGGAAGCCGCGAATGGCCGTGAGTGCCATGGCGCCAGCTTCGTAGCCGATGGCGCAGTCGCTCGAAAGGTAGATGGTGCGGGCCGTGCGCTCAATCAAGTTGAGCGTGGACTCGTCGGCGCGGCCCTCGAGCACATCGGCGAGCAGGTCGCTCAGCGCGCTCAGGCCCACGCGGCAGGGCGTGCACTTGCCGCAGCTCTGGGTGGAGCACAGGTTGACGAGCGCCGCCGTAAACTCGACGGGGCACGGGGCGAGTGAACTCACCGCCAGACGACGTCCGAGTGCATCGTGCAGGTCGTCCATGACGGCCTGAGCGTGGCTGCGTTCCATTACGTGCAGTCGAGCCATAAGATCCCCTCTCACATGGCAGCCCGGAGGCGAGGCCGGGCGAAATTGCTACACGCACAACACTGACCTAAAAAGTTGTTAGGTCTCCACGCAGTTCGGCAGGCGGTATGAAATGCCACCATCAGCGGTGAAAATGAACATTATCGCAGATAAATGCCATATTTGATAAAACGCGTTACCAAACGACAATGCCCCGCCCACGCAATCACGTGGGCGGGGCATTGCTTCAGGCATGCGGCCAGCGACCCTGTTGCTTTTACTTAAGCTCGGGCCAGTAACCCTTGTTGGCCTCGATCATGTCGTCGAGAACCTCCTTGGCGACCTTCATCGACGGCACGGTCTTGTTGAGCGTAAAGGCCTTAAGCGCCTTCTCGTACGAACCCTCGATCGTAGCCTCGACAATGAGCTTCTCGGAGTTCAGCTGCTGCATCATGAGGCCCTGCTGGAACAGCGGAATGTTGTCGCGGCTGATGACCTCGGGGCCGTTCTTGCCAATGTAGGCAGGCAGCTCGACCATAGCGTCGTAGGGCATGTTGGGGATGGCGCCCTTGTTCTCGCAAATGACCAGGAAGCGCTGCTTGGTGTCGTTCTTCAGAGCGATAGCCAGATCGGCAATCCAGTCGCCGTGGCTGCCCGCATAGAACGTGCTCTCGTCGATCTCGCCCGTCTTCTCGTAATGGTCGATACCATCAAAGAGGTTCTTCTCACGCGTCTCCTCAACCTCGTTAGCACGGGTGCGCTCGGGGTTGGAGTGCTCGACGAACTCCTTCTGCTGCAGGTAGTAGTTCAGATACGTGTTGGGCAGGTACTCCGGGAAGCACTCCATGATCTCGTACTCGCCCTTCCAGACGTAGTACCAGCTGCCCTTAGTGTGGCGGTTCTGCTCGGGGTGCTCGTCGGTGGCCTCCTCGGGCTTCTTTGCCATGAGCGAGCCCATGCCCTTGAGGTAGGAATCGGGCAGCAGGATCTCATGCTCCTTGATGTACTCGCGCAGCTGCGGGAGCACCTCCTCGCCCTTGTGGCGAATCGAGGTGAACCAACCAAAGTGGTTGAGGCCGAAGTAATCGTACTCGACATCCTTCTTGTCGATATCGAGCGCGGCGCAAACCACGTCGATGATTGCGATCGGCATGTCGCAGATGTTGATGATGCGAGCGTTGGGACGCAGCACGCGGCAGCCCTCGGAGACGATGGCGGCAGGGTTGGAGTAGTTGAGAATCCAGTAGTCCTTCTTGGCGTACTTCTCAACGTCATCGATCAGCTCGACCATGGGGAAGATGGTGCGCATGCCGTAGGCAAGGCCGCCGCAGCCGCAAGTCTCCTGACCAACGCAGCCGTGACGCAGCGGAATCTTCTCGTCCTGCTCGCGCATGGCATAGCCGCCCACGCGCATCTGGGCAAACACGAAGCTCGCGTCGGTAAAAGCCGTCTTTTTGTCGGTGGTCACCGTGAGCTTGATGTCCAGGCCGAGGTCCTCGTGCAAAATCCAGTCCACGAGCACGCCGATCTTGCGCTGACGCTCCTCGTTGATGTCGTACAGACGAATCTCGTCAACATCGAGCTCGTCCTTGCGCAGGGCGATGGACTTGACGATGCCGGGGGTAAAGGTGGATCCGCCACCACACAGAGTAATGATCATTGTTTACTGCTCCTTCTCAATTGCGTTTTCGACCTTGTCGCGCATCTCGGCGACTTTCATGCCAAAGATGATCTGGATATTATTGCCGTTGCGGTTGATGCCGCTGTTGGGCACGTGGTTGATGAGGTCCTCATTGATGAGGTCCGGGTTCTTAACGTTCACGCGGAGACGCGTAAAGCAGTTCTCGAGCTCCTCGATGTTGTCCTTGCCGCCAAGACCTGCGACCAGGTCGGCAATGCCAGCATCGACGCCCTCTGCGGGAGCTGCGGCAACAGCGCCCTGCTTCACCGCGACAGACGCGGCGGCCTCGCCCTCGGCAACGGACTCGGCGAGCTCGGACTCCTCCTCGCGACCAGGCGTGTGGAGGTTGAGCTTCTTAATAAGGAAGGTGAAGAGGAAGAAGTACAGAGCGGCGTTGACGACTCCAAGCACCAGCATAACCGGCCAGTTGGTCTTGTCGACACCGAGGACCAGGTTGGAAACCACGATGTTGATGATGCCGCCTGCAGTCGAAGCGGGCACGGAGAGGACCTTGAGCAGGACCAGGAAGATGCCGGAAAGAACCGAGTGAACAACAAAGAGCACGGGAGCGGCAAAGACAAAGAGGAAGTCCATGGGCTCGGTGACACAGGAGAGCACGGCGGTGATGATCAGCGGGATGATAACGGCCTTGGTCTTATCCTTGTTCCCCTTGTAAGCGGTGACGATAAAGGCGAGACCGATACCGATGTAGGGCCACAGGTTGTTGAAGGTGTAGCTGTTGAAGTAGGTGCTATCGGAGAAGGGCTGGCCCGTCATTGCCATCTCGGCGACACGGATGGGGTAGGCGCCGGCGATAACCTGATCGCCCAGTGTCAGGGTGCCACCCACATCGGAGAACTGGAACGGGGTGTAGATGAGGTGGTGCAGACCGGTGGGAACGAGCAGCTTGTTGAGCATGCCGTAGATAAACAGACCGATGTTGCCCGACTCCTTAATGATGCCGGCAACGGAGGAGATGGCACCCTGAACCGGAGGCCAAACGATGCAGAAGCCAGCGCCCATGATCCAGGAAATGATGATCATAATCAGGAACGGGAAGCGAACGCCCGAGAACATCGAAAGGGCAATGGGGAACTGCTTGTTCGAGTACTTGTTGAACACGGCACCGGTGATGCAACCAAGGATGATGCCGCCAAACACGCCGGTATCGAGCACCTGGATGCCCATAACGGTGGCCTGGCCGGTTCCGGTAAGGCCGAGCATGCCGCTCGCATCGGCAAGAGAGCCGGTGGCGTTGAGCACGATGTTGTTAGCCTGCAGGAACAGGAAGAACGACATCAGGGCGATCAGCGAAGCATGGCCCTTGTTCTTCTTTGCCATGGCGCCGGCGATGCCCACGCAGAACAGAATCGAGAGGTTGTTGATGATAAACATCAGCGACTGATAGACAACGGCGCCCACGAGCTGGAACGGACCGAAGCCCAGCACAGGGATCATGGCGCAGATGGTCTTGTTGGTCAGAATGATGCCCACGATGAGCAGGATGCCGGCAACCGAGAGATACATCATCGGCTGAACGATCGACTTCGCGAACACCTCCAACGGCGCTTTGAAATTGAACTTCTTTTTTGCGGTCATAGCGGTACTCCCCTTCCTTTTCCGCAAATTAAGACAGATGTGCCCTGGGCAAGACCGTAAGCCTTGCCCTATACCAATCGATGTGTGGGCACGTTATGCCTAGAGACCAGGTTCTCCAAGCAGGTTAACAATGTGATATGCGAGATAACTCTTCTCGGCATCGGTAACGACAACGTTATAGGTAGACGACAAGTGGGCGGCTATGGCGTCCGCGCACGAGAATGCGCACGGATACGCCGTTTCATCGATTCGGAACAGCGCGTCTCCGTTGATTTGCCCGGCCGTAGGATCGAGCGCTCGCTGTGCGAAAAATTGCAGGTGACGAACGAAACGTTCGTAAGGCAGCGAGGTGTCGTCGAGGGTCGTGGCATAGCGCTCGGAAACAATCGCAAGCACGTCGCGAACAAGCTGGACCGAAACAATCAGGCGGTCAGAGCGCTGCGGCATGGTGGCGTTGACGATATGCAAGGTAATGAAACCCTGCTCTTCTTCGCTCATCTGGATGCCCATATACTCCTTGATAATCTGCAGCGCACGGCCCGCAAGTGCATACTCCTTGCGATAGAACTGCTGGATCTCGAGCAGCAACGGATTCTCACAGGGGATGCCCTTGCGCTCGCGCTCCAAAGCAAGGCTGATATGGTCTGCGAGAGCAATGAGAATCTTATCGTTGATGTCGGCATTGAGCTCTCGACGAAGCATCTGAACGATTTCCTCGGAAATCACGAGGTGACGGTGGGGATGGACTCCAAAAGATGTGCCAAGCGGTCAATCGTACGCGAATCCTGAGAAGTTCCCTCCTGCAACGCGTAGGTCTTTTCGATCGACGCCTCGTCGATGGCATCGCCGGCATGACGGCCAAAGCAGAGGCCTCGACCGATGACGATGAGCTCGGAGCCATCGTCCGAAGTGACCATTGCGACGTTGTTGTTAAAAACTCGCTTGATAACCACGGTACCCACCAAAGAATTTACTCGAAAAGCCAGATGACAGGCTCTTTAACAGCAACAGGGCCGGAAGCATGCTCACGAAGAGTCGAGTTCTCCGAACGCTCGCACACGATAACGAAGACCGTAGTATCGAAGCCGGCGGCGCGGACCGCGTCGAAATCGACCTCGACGAGGGGCTGACCCGCGTCGACATGGTCACCCTGGGCAACAAGTGCATGGAAGCCCTTGCCCTCAAGCTTAACAGTGTCGATTCCGATATGCAGCATCACCTGAGCGGAGCTGTCGTCGGACATGATGCCCAGCGCGTGCTCAGTCGGAAACAGCGCCGCGACGGTGCCGGAAACAGGAGCGCACACCGTTCCCTCTTGGGGAACCACGGCAACGCCATCGCCCACTGCACGGCTGCTAAAAGCGGGGTCATTGGTTTTTTCTAGATGAACAAGCTCGCCGGAAACGGGAGCGAGGATTTCGAACTCGGAAGCCGCAGTCGTCTGCTCATCCGAACCGCCCATCAGGCGAGAAAAGAAACCCATGGTGGCATGTCCCTTCATAAATAAAGCCCAACCAAAATCAAGCGAATGCATCCATAGAGACGCACCCGTTCAAAGACTTTGGTTAGGCCCACGTCCGAGGGACTCGGTAACCTTCCGCATTTCTTTTTACGGGAGCTATTGTAGACAAGCCCAAAGCCGGAACAACCATTATGACCGATGAACGGTATTTTTTCTTCGATAAACGGTATTTAGGCGACACTTAGGGACGTTCCTTTTCTGCCGGCACCCAGGGACACTCCTTGTTTGGTGCATTGGGGACAGGTTTGTTTGCACCAGGTTGGTGCAGATTAACCTGGCCCCAATGCACCAATTTCGTATGCGCTAGATAAAGAGCTCGCATTCCTTCCGCACGACGCAAACCTTGCTCAGCATCTGGGAAACAGCGGATAGCTTGTTGGGATCAAGCTTGCGAGCGCCTCGCGGACATACGGCAATGCAGCGCATGCAGGAGATGCACGCCTCGCCAGCTGCTCGTTTGGGGTCACCCTTGTCGATAGCACAAACGGGGCACGCCGCGGCGCATGCACCGCAGGAGACGCAATCCTCTGTTGCCTCGGGTGCCATGCGGTGACCTCCAGCTTGTTTATAAGGACGATTGCCGGGGATAGAGGGCTCGGACGCATCCTCAGCCAACAGCTTTTGCTGAATTTGCTGCGCAAACTCTGCGAGCTGCGCCGCATCCTGCGCATCCGGTCGCCCAGCAGCAAACTGACGAGCAACGGAATGCTCAGCAATAGCAGAAACCGCTGCAACCACCCTAAATCCGGCGCGCTTCGCAACGTCCTCCAGCTCTACGAGCGTGTCCTCAAACGCGCGGTTTCCGTATACACAAACCAAAACAGCCCGAGCCCCGTTGCCGCGCACCATGTCCAACCGGTCAGCCACCACAGCCGGGATTCTACCGGCATACGCCGGCACAGAGATTACGGCCACGTCGTCCTCAGTCATCGAGACAGCGCTGAAATCTAGCCCGCTATCGGTCAGATCGACGGTAACGGTATTCTTGCCCAGTGCCCCGGCCACAAGGCCAGACACCTTCCGCGTTCCACCCGTCGGACTAAACACAATTTCGAATACGTTCATCTAGGCACCCTCCCCCTACGCCTGGCAACGCGTCAAGCCGCTTTCACATCCAGCCAGAGTATACGGCACGTGGGGTCCCCGTTTTGATGCGCCAAGCACCCCGATGCACCCACGCTACGCTGTCTGCCTCTTCGTTTTGTATAAATTACGGTACAGATTGTATATATTTACGGGATACCGCCGTGTTCTCCCGAGGTACCCCATCCTGGCCCGTGCAAAAAACGGAGTATTCTGCAACGTGACCGCGCCAGCACCGCCGCGGGTGGGCAAAACTGTAGGGCGCCGTATCATTCTAAGTCCCGACATGGCGAGAATAACGCGCCCCTGCTCCGGAAAACGGCGAGATCTGGCTCAAAACGCTCGCTAGGGATATCCGAAGACCACCGTTGGCGACGTCGAATCATATGCAGACAACTCGAACTGCAGAATACTCCAAAAAATGCACGGCGCACCTCATGGGACCCATTGCCGCATGGCAGGAAACAGGTCCACGGCATCCTCTAGATGCATTCCCGAGGAAATCACATTTGAACTAGCGATCGGATACGGCAAACAAAAAGGGCCCCGAACGTAGTTGCTCGGGGCCCTTGGTTCACCTCGCTCTAGCGGGCGATGCGTGTGTTATTTGCGCTTGCCGCCGCCGTCACCGGGACGACGGGAGCTGCTACCACGCTTGCCGCCACGGCTGTTGCCATAGCTGCCGCGGTTATCGCGACCGCCGGCGCGGCCGCCACGGGAACCGGCCTGGTTGCCGCCGCGACCACCACGGTAGCCGCCGCGACGCTCTTCGCGGGTATCGTCGTAGTTGCGCCAGTCATCGCGACGATCGCGGCTGGCACGCGGGTCACGACGATCGCGCGACTCGTTAGAACGACCAGCGCCGCCGCGGCCGCCATTGCCGCGAGCACCCTCGCGACGCTCGCCGCCGCGGCTACCGCGCTCTTCAAAGCGCTTGCCGCCACGGGACTCACCGCCACGGGCAGCACGCTCACCACGACCCTCGCCGCCGCGACGCTCATCACGGCCGCCGCGCTCGTCATCGCGACCGGAACGACGACGGTCGCCCGCACCACGCTTGCCGCCACGCGAGCCACGGCCCTCGTCCTCGCGCTCAACACGGCGACGACCGCCGCGGTCCTCGTCCTCGCGGCGACGGCGATGCGCCTCGCCCTGGAACTGCTTGGCACGGCGCTCGGCACGGTTGCCGCGCGGCGCCTGCTCAACGACACCAGCACCGCCGCGCTCCTCGGCAGCCACCTCGCGGGCCACGCTCTCCACAGCCTCGTCCACGCGAGCCTGAACGCCCTCGCGCACGCGGGTCTTGCCGCCGCGCTTGGGACGGCTCGGACGCTCGCCGTCGCCGCGACGCTCGTCGCGACCGCGGTTGGAGCGACCGGCCACATCGCCATAGTCATCGCCGTTGCGCTTGCCGTCGCGACGTGCCTGCTCAAGCTTCTTCTTGCTCTTGGACTTGCCGCGCTTGGTCTTCTTCTTCACCTTAAAGGCCGAAGGGTCGCGCTCGGGATCAACCGCAGGCGGGTTGGGACCCACATGCAGGTCGCCGGCCTCGTAGATGTCGGCGGTCTTGTCCATGAGCTTCTCAATCTCGTAGAACTCGTCCACGTCCTGCTCGGTCACAAACGTAATGGCCCAGCCCAGCTCGCCGGCACGGCCCGTGCGGCCGATGCGGTGGATGTAGTCGGTCGGCTCGGCCGGCACGTCAAAGTTCACGACGTAGCGCACGTCGCTAATGTCGATGCCGCGGGCGAGGACATCGGTTGCCACCAACACGTCGACGGTACCGTCGCGGAAGGCCGAAAGCGCGCGCTCGCGCTGAGCCTGGCTGCGGTTGCCGTGAATCGCGGCGGCCTTGATGCCCTTGCGCTCCAGACGACGGCAGCAGCTGTCGGCGCGGTGCTTGGTGCGCATAAAGACGATCGTGCGCTCCGGGCCCTCCTTTTTGAGGAACTCGGGCAGCAGGTTGTTCTTGGCCTCGATGGACACTGGGAACACAAACTGGTCGACGGTGTCGGCGGTCGACGTGGCAGGTGCGATCTCCACGCGAGCCGGGTCGCTCACCAGGTCGGTGATCTCGCCCACGGCCTCCTCGTCGAGCGTCGCCGAGAACAGCAGCGTCTGGCGCTCGGTCGGCGTCTCGCGCACAATGCGGCGGACGGCAGGCAAAAAGCCCATGTCGAGCATACGGTCGGCCTCGTCGAGCACCAGCACCTTGACCTCGTCCAGATGGCAGGCACCCTGCTCGATCAGATCGACCAGACGGCCCGGCGTTGCGACCAGGATGTCGCAGCCGTACTTGAGGGCAGCGGTTTGCGGCTTGTAGCTCACGCCGCCCACGACGGTCACGGCAACATGGCCGGTGACGTCGGCGATTTTGCTTGCGACCTCGTCGATTTGCTGGGCAAGCTCGCGCGTAGGGGTGATGACGAGCATCACGGGGCCGCGGCCGTTGCCCTCGGGCTTCTTGGCACCGCGACGGCGGTTGCGGCCACCGCACTCGCGCACGGGTTTGGGAGGAGCGATGTGCTCCAGATTGTTCATGGTCGGCAGCAAAAAGGCGGCCGTCTTGCCGGTGCCGGTCTGAGCGGCGGCAAGCAGGTCGCGGCCTTCGAGCACCACAGGGATCGAGCCGGCCTGCACGGGCGTCGGCGCCGTATAGCCCAGATTCTCGATAGCACGAAGCATCTCGTCCGAAAGTCCCAGCTCGTCAAAGGCGGGCAGGTTCTCGGTCGCGGACTCGACGGTCTCGGCGGCATTGGCCTCATCGGCGGCATCGAAGGCAGCCTGGGTCATAGCCTCGCGGGCCTCGTCCAGGATCTCGGCGTCGGTGACGTCGGATACAGAATTACGCATATGTCGTTGTTCCTTATCTGCACGCGTTATGGGCACGGCATGCGGCCGCGCGGGCGTGCTTGGTAGTGCGCTAATACATACAAAAACAGGTGCGCACAGAGAGGACGTTGCTCAGCACGCTGGCGATCGCTTTGGCAGCCCTATCACGCGCCGTCCAGACGCAGCAGCTCTAAGCGATGGAGCAGATTCGCCGCCGGTTAGTATACCCGCACTCCGTATGCCCCCACGTAAACCACAGATGACAAGGCGGACGAGGTGGGCCCGGCTGATTGTCTCAATCTGTAACATCTACAGGGCAAATCTTCCTCTACGTGTTACAGATCGAGACAAACGGTCGACACGGTTCACAAACGTCTCAATCTGTAACAGTTACCGAGTAAATCGACCCGTAACTGTTACAGATCAAGACAAACCAATCCGTCTGAAGACAACATCTCAATCTGTAACAGTTACGGAGCAAAACCAGCCCCAGATGTTACAGATTGAGACAGTTGAGTTGTCGGTCGAGGAACAATCTCAATCTGTAACAACTAGACCCCGTATCCCCCGCCAGATGTTACAGATCGAGATAAACGTGCCGATCACCAAACCCGACAGACAACAAAAAGGACCGGACGTCCAGCCATCTCAACTGGAACGTCCGGCCCCGTCAAACACCAACTAGGGAAGCTGAACCAACAGATCGCAGCCTCTACCCTGCGTCTGGGTCCTTAAAGTTCTTGGGATCCAAGACCATGCAGGTGTAGGTAATGTCGTGCTCATCATCGGGAATGGGCTCAAACCCGTTCTTACCAAAGAAGTCGATGAGCAGCTGTGCGAGCTTAATCGGATCCGCATCAGGATCATCAAAGAGATATCCGCTCAGATCCAGGAATGTAGGCTGCTGTTCGCCCTCGCTCTCCCAGTATCCCAACAGGGCGTCGTGCACCAGGCGTGCGCCATAGCCGTTACCGCGGTAGTCAGGATCAACATACACATGGCTCAAAAACGTCGACGTTTCCTCGTTGAGCGGGTGCTCCGTAACGGCATCCGGCAGATCGGGGTCATCTGCACCGCCCGTTACGCAAAAACCGACCAGCTCATCATCGGCAAAGACGCCCCAGAGGTAATTGTTCTCTTCGCCTCCATCGCCGTCCTCGTCCTCTTCCTCAATGTAATCCGCATATGCATCGTAGACCTCGTAGCCCGACTGCTCATCCAGATCGACCATATCGTCGACGTCGTCGGGACCTAAAGCCCTTACTTCAACTTCAGCCATTGTCCTGTCCTTTCTCTTATATCTTTAGGACGAGTTGAGCATACGGCGTTGTTCCAGAAATCCGTTGCGCAACAAAGAGCGTTGCCTCAAGCAACCGGCCAACTCGTCAACAACACCGCATTCTCAAAAATCTTTGATGTTGCGCAACAGAATCAAATTTCGCGGCTCCAGAATACGAATTGTCGAAAGACAGACGGAACCATTAATTGGAAAGGAACTAAAATGGCACTTAAGCTCTCCAACCTCGAGTACAGCAACGATCTCGGGAATCCGATTGTCACCTCGGTCGGAAAGCGCTCAATCGAGGACTGCATCACCATTGTCAACGATGCTCTCAAAAGCCTCGCGGATAATTCTCCCTACAGCTATAAGATCAGTGTTGGCAAGATCAAGGTAGTCGATGGCGGTCTCTTCAAAAAGACGCAGATTCCCGCGCTTCAGATTTTCGCATACGGAATGCAGTCCCAGGTTTGGGCAACGTACGTTTGCGTCCTCCAGGGTTCTGACCTCAAGACCTACCGCTGCCCGAGCACACGCGCTGAAGCGGCAGAGCAAGCTGTAAAGGCCGCCGAGGAGCAGGCAAACATGATGGACGAAGACGGTCCCGCCCTCAACAACATGCTGAACCGCGGAATCGGAAAAGGCTTTGCCAAAAAGGCCGAGAAACTCGTCGACGACACCGACATTGCAGCAGAAGCCGACTTCTGCAATTCCGTCCAGACCGTACTTGAGCACTTCGAGGACGCGGCGGCAGGTAAGGACCTGTCCAGCTTTGCCCAGGCCGCTGGCAATGCAGGCGGCTTCTGCCCCAACTGCGGTGCCCCCGTGGAAGCCGGCGCTGCGTTCTGCCCCAGCTGCGGCAACAAGCTTGCTTAACAAATAGCAAATAGAATCCCTAACGCCCTCCCAGAAGAGCAATCTTCTGGGAGGGCGTTTTGCTTTGGAATGTAACCACGAGGAGGCCCCGCTGGCGCAGCGACACGTCGGCGGGGCTTCCTTAGAAAACGATTTCAAATACGAAGGCATCTAATCCTGCGATTGGGACCTCTCCTTCAGCCATTCGCTATTGAGCAAACGAATAACGTGCTGCAATCCCGCAGGGGGCACAACGGACTCGTTCATCTCTACGATACGATCGGAATTCGCTGCGCAATCGTATAGAAGCGCTTTGACATCCGGGGGCAGAACAGCACCGCTATTGTTCTTGGCGATCGCCTTATCCATTTCGCAAGAGGACAGAAATACGTTGAGCACCGGCAATCCATCCGCCGTCTCCCCGCGAGCAACAAACCAGTGGCAACCCTTCTGCCACAGCTTGTCTTCCTCTCCTTCGGCAAAGAAAACCTCAATCAATTGATCGCCCTCGCGTCCATCAGGACGATTGACCACACGAGCAACCAGGGGTCCAATAGAAGATCCCTTCTGTATTACCCCCGCAAGGAACTCTAGACCAAGCGCCGCGGAGGGGACTACAAATGTGGCACAGAATCGCTTGTCAGCAAGCGGATCATCATAGAGGCGGAATTGAAGCGCAGTAAGATCGTCACTCAACTTGCCCGCTTTTTCATATTCACCCGCCCGACAGGCTTGAAGAAATTCATCGAAGGAACCACGTGGCAAAGATCGCTTCGAATCCAACGATACGCCCCACCGGTTGGCCGCCTCCTGATTGATTTGCGCGACCGCATAAATAAAGGCATGCTTTGTAGCCTCAAGAAAATCGAACATTTGATCAGCAAACGGAGCCACAGCTTGGAAAGCCGCTTCCATATCTGGGCGCAGCATCTTGCCCTCTTTGCGAAGACCGCACGCCTGACTAAACAGGCCATACAGCGGAATCAGGTACAAGACATGGCCCCTTATTGTCGATTTAACCACCACAGCGAAGGAGTCCCACCACTGTTTGCCCATATCAACGCCTGAAGGGACCAACAAAATTAAGTCACCTGTGTAATACCAATTATCCGGCCCGTGGGCAATTTGCCAGCCCGCCTGACCCATACGATGTCCAAGTTCGACGACCGCTTGATGCGGATTAACGGATGAGTCAAGAATCGTGTAAGACTCGGTATCTTCGACCGTTCCGTCGATAGGAGACGGGAACCTCACCTTTTTGAAGCCCGCAGCCAGCGCAAGAAGGTCGTTCGAATTCTCGTCTATCGCCTCTGTCATCGAAGCCTCAACCGGATTGTACGGCAGCTCCGTATCGGCAACCCAAGGAACAGGGCGCAGCGGCTCGTTCCCCTTTGAATTTAGTCTGGCGAACGTCATCGCAACAACACGATCAGCCCAAAGGAGGACATCGGGGCCAACAAACACGCGATGATCAGTTTTGCGAATGCGGTAATAGTAAAAAATGGCATCGTTCCCATAGACCTCTTGCACTATCAGGCTGAAGGGGTTTGCCTCAATTGGATTCTCGAGATCGGCGACATTCGCAGAGATGACAATTCCGCCCCCGCGAGTAATGTCACGATCGATTTTTATTTTCAAAATCGCCCTGTCGTAGGCTTCGGCAACATCGATAAGCTCAAGCGCCAAATCATCCAGCGAGACAGAGCCCCCGTCTTTAACAATAAAAGCATCGCAGTTAGAAACGTTGCAAAAGCCAATTGCATCGGAAATCTGAATCTCATGCGGCTTACTTACGCTTCCCGCAACATCCCAAAGCTCGTCAGGAAAGCAACGGTCTGCAAGCATTCGATCGACGACCTCATTCCACGAAAAGTCCGGGAAGACGTAATCAGGCAGCACCTTTGATGTCGCAGTTGCCTTGGCGGCCCCTGTCTGTGAAGCGCCGCATTTCCCACAAAACGTCGCACCCGGCAATAGCGGAGCGCCGCATTGCGTGCAAAATGCGCTCTCCGTCTGAGTGTTTGCCGCCACGTCCGCAACATCGGCTGTCGCCTTGATATTAAGAGCGCTTCCCGCAGATGACAGCCCAGACTTTAGATTATCGAATAGGCCCATAACATGCCCTTTCTCGTCGGAACGATACCTTTATCTTTTTGTAAACCCAAAAGGACAAAAAACGTTGCGCAACACCACCGAACGGTTGGATGTAGAAACTGCAGCTATCCGATTTTGCCTCGCGCAACGATATACGTCACTTTGCCGCCAAGGCAAAGCTCATCCCCCACTTTGATTTCCACCGGCGGGTACTCACGCCCCGGCTCGGCCTCAGAGCTCGGGGGCTCAACGACCGTCAAGCCTTCGGCGCCGCGCTTGAGTACTGTTCCCGCTGTTGAACCAAGACCCTGCGCATACCAACGACCACCCTCGCACCAAATACGAAGGTGACGGGCGCTTACACAGCCATCGGGCGCACCGATCACGTTTGTACCAGTTGGCAAATAGCCAATGACAGTGCCTTCTGGATCTTGGGACAGCTCATATGCCGGCAGGCGCACGACGCTGCCTTCCCGCAAGATAAGGCCTAGCGTTGTAGAAGCGCTATCGACGGGGCTCGTTACGGAGGCATAATCATTCTTACCGTTATCGAGCCTAAGCGTCGTTGAGCTAAAGTGCCCGCCCATGCATCGCTCCAGAAAGTCCTCGACTAATTCTGCCGCACGCGTCGGATCCTGGAGGCAGCCCGCCACTACAAACAGCATGACGAACAGAGCAGCTCTATCCTTGCCGGCAGGAAGCACTGCCATGTCGATACACCTGACCGCATTAAGATACGTCTGCCCGCTCAACCCCCATGCATCGAATGCATCGGCCATAGCGTGGGCAGCCGGTCCGCGGTAGTGATCGGCAATTTTAACGCGCGACGCTGCACTGGAGCCCTGTCGTGCCGCCAGTCGCGCCATAACGTTGAGCGAGGCGTTTTGGAGATCGCCAAAATGCGAGGGATTTGTCTTGGATGGGACAATGTCAACGTAGTTGCGCATAATGCTCGAACGATGCATGACCTCGAGCGACTCACGAGGAGACATCCCGCCGGCAACAGGTCGAACAGAAAGCAATAGGCAGCACGCATCGTGATAGTCGAGGCCCGCAAACCCCCTTAAATCCTCGAACATGATACGGCGCGGTGTTATCTCTGCCATAAAGCATCCTCCTCAGCAGGGGCTACGCCCTGGCTATCATCATTAACGCCATTCGCTTCTTGAGCCTCAGAAATCTCCTGGGGGTCGGGGAGTTCCGACCCAAACGCAGTCCGCGCAATACATGACACGGCACTAAGCGCAAACATGATCGCCAAAATCATCAGCAATCGCCAACCGAGTTTTCGCACGGGACGCGAATGACGAACGTCCCTAAACCCAATAGACGTGCCACTGCTCGAAACGGCCCCTCGTTTCTTTTTTCTCGAACTCGAAAAGCCCGAGGGAACAGGGGGCGCCGGTGCAGAAGTCGCCGGCGCAGGGGGCGGCGGCACGGGGCTCGAAGAAGAGGCAGCACGTGGCTTCGGGGCGCGGGCGGCGCTTGATCCTCCAGCCCTTTTCGGTCGCGGCGATGTAGCCCCCGCGGCAGCGGCCCCAGTGGCAGCCGAACCTGCGGCAGCACCAGCAGCGGCAGCGGCGGATGCAGCACCGGACCCCGTCGCGGCCCTCGCCGCAGATGCAGCGCCAGCCCCTGCCGCCGCGGCGCCCGCCGCACTCTGTGCAGCGCCGGGCACCGGCACCGGCGTGGGAACCGGAACATGTTCCGCACCGGAAGCATCAAAATGAACATCAGGCTCAGACCAGGTGTTCTCCGTTGGCTCCGGCGCGGACACCGGAGTTTTACGGGACGCTTCAAAACGCTCCTCAGCATGCGGCATAGGCACAGTTGCCGATTCTGCCACCGGAGCCACAAAGTCGTTCTCGAACGGGTTGGATTCCGTAAGAGGCACGACCACCGCATTGCCGACAGGCATCGTTTCATCCCAGCCCGAATCCGCATCATATTTTTCGGGCATTTCAACCGGCTTAGGAGCTGCGACCGTTCCGTTTCGTTGACGACCCTCATACCAGCATTCAAGCTCGTACAAAAGGCCATCCACCGTTGGCCTGGCCTCCTGAGAAGGCCTGATACCGCTCATAATCGCATTGAGCAACGGCGCCTCGTATGTGCGCCGGGCAACAAGCGGTTTTGGATCCATGCTCATTTTGGTGCGATAATCTGACCCTCCAAGAGAGTGGGTAAGGTCGAATGGCGTATGTCCCGCGTAAAGTTCATACAGCACGCTGCAGAGTGCATAGATATCAATCGCAGGATTGTTTCTAAGCTCTTCCACGCCCTCCACGTCTGCCGTCAGCATCTCGGGAGGAGCGTAATCTCGCGTGGCCCCACGCATCATGCCCACACGCTGCGTAAAGGCCATGGGAATATCTTGGCATTCTGTGGTCGAATTGCCAAAATCGATCAGGCACGTATCGAAGGCGCCGGCAGCAACCTGCTGAGACAGGCTCATATCCTTGGTGCGAAACATAATGTTATTCGGGGAAATATCGCGATGCACAAGGCGGCTGTTCAGGCGCTCGACACCCTGCAAGATCTCCAAGACCGAAATGCCCACTTGCGCCACGACTTCACCCTGAACACCGTCGCCTTCATGAGGTAGATCGGGTACAGCATGCGCCAGCGTGGTGCCCTCGATCCATTCCATAAGGATAAGCGGCTCGCCCTTCCACGACCCATAGCCATAGACCTGTGGAAAGCCTTTTAGCCTAGATACTGCGAGCTGGTTTTTATATTCTTCGAACAGCATCTCCCTCAGCTCAGAAGGCGAGCAATCGCTGTTGGAATCGGGTGCGTTTAACCGCTTGAGGGCAAAAACCTCTTCGTAAAGGTTCACCACCTTGGCAACCGCACCAAAACCACCATGAAGCGTGCTCCCCGGTTGAAGAAAGAGCATATTAAAACGCGATGCGAGCTCCTGTTCACGCCCGGGCTCCGCAGGAATGCTGGGCGTAAAACCATCAAGCTGCACAACCTCGAGCTGTTCCAAATTATCCATGGCTCCCCCATTGCAATCGTCTGAGCAAAAGTATCACGCAGGCATGCCCGAATATGTTGCGCAACAGGCACGAAAAGGGCTGTCGGATAATTTGCACTGAGAGTACGCCTGCCCTATGCAGGCAAATTGTGAGAGGAGGCCACATGACCGCATCAGATATCACTGTCGAACAACTACAGAAACGATGCGCGCCCGGATACCCCATGGGGCCCATAGTGGTGTCCGGAGCTCAGCGCTTTGCAGACACGACATGGTCCGATTTTGCATTTCGGGCCGCAAAGCAAGAGGAGTTGCGCATAACCGTGCGTACGGGACTCGAGGCAATCCAGGGAGGTGTCTTTTTTGGAAAGCGACTGCGAGCCTTAGAACTAAATCTGCTTCGTCCCGAAGGACCGGCACGCATCTACATAACGGTAGAAGCATGCTCTAGCAACGCAAAGCTCATGGCGTGGCGCTGTGATCTCTCCGGAAACAATGCGACAACTAACAAACAAGTCGAAAGTCTTATGAAGGCCATCGGTAACATTGCAACCGAAAGCACAGCAATGGGAGCGACGACACTCCCCTAGCATAATATGTAAATGGGGCGGCTTTGACCGCCCCACTCTTATAACAAGATGAGCCTCTGGCCTAACAACAAATCCGCCCTCATTTACTTAAACAAGAAATGAGGGCGGATGATATAGCTTGCATGCTTACAGTTGATCAACACAAGAATTGGCGAGTCGCTTTACGACCTGGAACCCTCCAAGTTAGCTTAGCCATTCATTTGGTGGTCGTTCAAAGAAGCAAAGGCAAAGATAACCACGTTCGTTGCAGTTGAAATAAACTCGCTAAAAGTGTCGTGAAGGGCAGCAAACCCGGCAAGTCTCTCATTCTCGTCGTTGGACAAGATGACACCGGCATCGGCCTTGGCCTGCAGCTCGTAAGCATCGCCAACCATATACAGGTAATAAACGGCACCATCTCTCACGTTTTCTTGTACGAGCGTGAAATACATCATTTTTTTCCAAGCGCCTCCCCACCTCAGCAGAATAGATACGAACCACCTGTCGATAATCTGCGGGCAGCATGTCTACATTAACAATGAGCTTATGCTTAAAAAACTGTTCAGATAGGCCTTTGATTACTCCAGCAACCTTTTGAATAGCCATCTCATTGCCATGAAGTAGGAAATGAGAATTAACCTCTTCAGTTCCAAAAACAGGATCGGCATGTGTAACCTTTTGGTAAGCCGCAGCTCCTTCGAGCAAGGACATCTGGTTGCAGCCCGTATCCAAAAACGCTTGCAATGTATCAGTCGGCATAAGATGCGGAGGTTCGACCGGAACGGCCTGATGCTCCGGCGCAACGCCCATCACCGGTTCTCCGCACTTGGGACAGAACTTGGTGCCTGGCTCAAGGGAGGCGCCGCATGCGCCGCAGAACTTTGGCTCCTCGGAGGCAGCCTGCTTTTGAGCAGGGGCGGTCTCCTTTGCGGGTACGGGTTTTTGAGCAGTATTTTCCTTAGTGGAAGGCGCAGAGTCCTGCTCTTCGTCTACGCCGTTGTATCCGTCTTTAAATGCTTGAACAAAAGAGCCAAACAGTCCCATGGTATTCTCCTATTTTGATTAGTAGTTGCATACAGGGAAACTAAATCCCATCGCTCCCCTACGAGCGCTTATGGAAAAACAGCTTGTAGCAAATAAGCGCAGCCACCAGGGCAAACAGAAAGCCTTCCCAGTTGCCTCGGATGAGCGCCGTAAGGCCGATGAGCAGCATTGCCAAAGCCCCCACGACGCCAATGAGCACCCAGTTGGCGGCAAAGTAAACAGAAGGCCCACGCCTCCTGTGCTCAGAAAAGGACATCTTGCTCGGCGAGTATGTGCCACGTCCTCCCTTTTGCCTTCTCGAATCATATTGAGGACGCCAAGAACCGCTTCCTGCCATTCTTCTTATCTTCTTCCTATCAGAACGAGCAACCCGCCGTCCTCGTTACATCCAATGACTCATTACGTAGTTCTCAAAGCGCTGGCCGTCTGCCGGAACCAACCGAATGCGAACAAGCTTTCTGGTGCCCATGATCTTGAGCGTATAGCAACGCTTGCCAAATTCGGTCCAACGCTCAAAATCTCGAACGTGGCTGTCCACGCGGATGATGCGCTCGACCTCTTGAGCCGGGCCAACTAAGGCAGAAATAGGATCTTCCATGGCACGTTTAATCTGCTCGGTGCGCGGCTCCCTAGTGCGGAGCCTAATGTATTTGGGATAAAGACCCATATGGCAAATCATGCCATCGACATCGGCACCGATAAACGACTCATCGGCATCGGAATAGCCTGCCGCCTTACCGTAAGCGCCCTTTGCCAACCCAGAAACCTAATTAAACAACCCCATGGTTATCACCCGTCTACTTAGGCATATCTACTTTCTAAAGAACGGCAACCCGCCCTTTTTGACATTGTCAGCGAGAATCGCGTCAATCTGTTGCGCAACATCAACAGGAGCTGTAATTCCCAGTGCCTCGAGCGCGCGGGACCCGCAGTAACGGGCACATTCGTGCTTAAGGGCGCCATGGTTTTCGAGCTTAACTTTGGGAAGGACCTTGCCCATAGCGGCATGCATGTCTTCGCGATTCACTCCGTAAACCGCTAGGTACGAAAGAACTAGTGCCAAGCGATCGAACGATCCCTGTCTGCCGCGCGAATACTTTAAAGCAAGCTGAGCGCAGGCCTCGAAGGCAAACAACCAACAGGTGCCCGACACTGCAGCCATGGCAAAGGCAAAATCGCCAAGGTCTTTGCAACATCCTAAAACACCCTGAGCGAAAGCGTCGCAGATCCTATCTCGATCACGGCCCTCAACGTCAGAAAAATCGACAGCCCCACGGTAGCTTTTTAGGATATCGGGGATTCCCTGATATGCCCTGAAATCCGCGCTCGCCTGAGAAGCCCTCCCCAACTCCGCAAGTGACAGTGCGAGCATGCCCTGGCGACCAAGCACCGCCGCATTCGCAGCCCGGGAATAGCCATAAAGAGCGCGCAACGTCCTAAGATCTTCTTTTGAGGGATTCAAAGGATCGATTCCATCCGTAAGGCCATGCGAAGCAGTGCCCATCGTTTTTACCATGGGCGGGCAACACACCAACTTGTTGCTGGGAGCCGCCTTGGCAAGCGATTCAACAAGCTCACGAAGTATTGAGGTCGCTTTTTCGCTGCGACAGCTCAACAGGTAAGCAACATATAGGGACGTAGCATCGGTATAACCTATGGCAAGCGCCTTATGAGTAGGGAATCCTTCCCTACAGCAGATTTTATACAGATCCGACGCAGCCTCTACGCCCTCGACGTGACCCAAGCCAAACGAGAACATGGTTCCCATGTCTTGTTCGCGTCCATGGTCGCTCAGCCACACAAGACCACGCGGAAGTTCTCCAACCTTGGCATACGGAGCGCGAGCAGCGATGACCCCCCAAATGCCGTCAATCTCCTTCGGGGCAACAGCGCACACCGCCGCCACCGCTGCCTCGACGGCCGATTCGTAAACGTCGAGTGAATGGGTGAACCCGTTGACATAGGCAATCACAGCCGTCGATAGCTTCACGCGATCAAGAGCAAAGGCAGCTTGCAGGGCCCCAGCGGCAAAGCGTCCAAGCTCGCCGTCGGGACCAGCTTCCTCCAGCGTACACTTGCGAGCCGCAGCAGATTTAGAGAACAGATCCAGCAAATCGATAATCTTTTGAACGTCCGATACCTCGCCCGGCGCAAACAGCCACGAAGAATCGCCGCCGCGCTGAAGAATTGCCAAAAGGTCGAGGCCGGCACGCGAGCAAGATTCGCATAGCGAGCTCAGCTGTTTGGGGAAGTCCCGCGGCGCCACCGAGGCATCGGAAAGCAGACGCGATACCGTAGCGGCCGCGACGGCGCACACGCCCTCGCGCCTCTCGGCATCCATTCCGCCTACACGCCGCAGCAGATAGCTCAAAACAGGGATGAGCACGCCAAGACCCATATCCGCCAGCGTATCAAGCGAATCTACGAGCTGATTGGTAAGTTGCGCGTTTGTTGCCTCGTCGGACGAAGCCTCTGCAAAGGAGAGTGCACGCAGAAGCCTGCCCGCGTCCGCATCCGGCTCGCTCTTTCCAAGCAGTACCCACAAATCATGGGCATCGTCCAGTGCGCCCAACATGAGTTTGGCCGTCGTGTGCTCCTGAACAAAGCTGCAGAAATCCGCGAGGCGCTTGGGGTTCAGCGAATAGGAAAGCTCGACAAATCCCAGATATCCGTCAACACCTGCGTAGGACCCATTGCTGTCCGGGTTATGTGGATCAAAGACAATCCAACCACTTGTCACGTAATCCGGAGCCGCCGCGATGGCCTCGGCAGAAGCGTTGATGATATCGCCCGATGCCTCGGTTGCATCATCGGCACCCAGCACAAAGGAAATTTGGCGTGACAAACGCAGCGGCAAGGCATAAGAAATGGCTCCGATAATCTGAGCCGCCTCCTCCGCCGTGGCAACGACAACAAGCTGCTTGCCGCCCATCTTTGCCGCAAAGAGCTTTGCCAGCAGCTCCCCCATGGAGTCCGCCATGTCCTCGTCCTCGAGCCATTCGCAGACTTCATCAAAAGTAACATTGCCAGCGGGGGCCAAATCTACGCGCGGCAGATAGTCGGGCTTCTCCGCGCTCTGAACTTCGGGCCCCATCTGCGAACGTAGCACAGACGAACCCATGAGTTCAATGGGTGCAAACGACATATCAGCCCAGGGAACAAGAAACGACTGGCGCAACATATTGCCCGAACGCCCCTGCGGCCCCATGTAGTCGTGGGGCAGCCGGGTGTTGTTGCAGTATAGACAGTAGTCCCCGTCGAGCGGATGATAGCCAAAGATAGAGAAGCCCAAATCGTGCGGAACAGGGTCGACAAACAGAGCGTTATAACCCTGAGATGAACCGGCTGCGGGAATAGACGGAAGCTTCTCGTCGTACGAGAAGACCTGGAAGCCATCGGAGGTCCCCTCTATGCCGCGGCGGCACGAGGTATAGATAATCTGGTGAGCAGCCATGTTCTACTCCTTGGTAATAAGATGATTCTTGGCCATAATCCACAGCAGGGGGTCCTCCACGCGCAGCGGACGAGGGCGCTTAACCGATCCGCTCTCGTCCGGAGCATTATGCAGGCCCAGGGCAGACACGCCAAAGAAGGCAACATCGCGGAAATTACTCTGAACACTCGAGACGATGGCGCCCTCATCCCAGTTTTCGAGCAGCGCACGCAGTTCGGCATCGACGGCCTGCTGATCCGCCTCGACGAAGGCACCGTGCTTAGCATGCGGGCTTGGCTGCTGAACGGTAACCGCCGCACCGCAAATGGGCGTCAGCTGGTCAAACTTAGAAAAAGCGATGGCCACGGGAACATCGATGGCGTCCCCCTCGCGAATGCCACGCGCCGTGCGGATAAGCGTCGTGATGGCGCTGAGCACGCCTTCGAAACCCGTCGTGCCCTGAACGCCGCGGAGGCTGCTCGTAAGGTCCGTCTCGCCCGCCGCCTCGAGCTGCTCCCGAATGCCCGCAATCTGGAGCGGGTCGACAAGGAAGATGATGCCGCGCGCATGCTGCAGGTAACGGTTGACCGTGGCAACGGCCTGCGGGTCCTCCAGGTCTTCGCCGGCGGCGTCGAAGAACGAAAGCGTAAATGCCTTTTTGCGGCCACGAGACGCCTCGGTATAGTTCCACGTGTAGATGAGCGGCATCTTGTCCTTGCGGTCGCCACCGCCCAGCGCGCGTGACGTTGCCTCGAGCGTATGCTGCTCCTCGAACAGCGGCTTGTACTTGGTCTCTTGGTACAGCTCACGGCAGTTATAAAGACCGTCCATGGTAAGGAACGGGTTTACGCCGGCATCCATGACATGCCCAACGCGGCGCGTGAGCTGGTCGATAAGAACGGTAATGTAATGGCTCTTGCCCGAGCCGCGCGTGCCCACGATAGCGATGATCTCGTTGTTGCCATCAATCGAAGACTGCGGCAGCGGACTGTGACACGAAGGGCAGATGGGCACGGGCGTGTTGGAGTGGCATACGTCGCAGCACACGGAGCCGCCACCAAAGTGGCTCTGTTTTTGGGGCTTAAAGACGTGTCCCACGGGTCTGGGCCGCGGCCATCCGCGAAACGTCGAGTACTTCTCGTCCACCTCGGCAGCAGACCCCGAAGGGCCGGCGTCGCACTGGCGATTTGTGCAGCGATACTCTACGGCATCGGCCCCAAACTGCTCAAAGCAAAACGGACACACAATGCCGTTCGACGAGAAGGACGGCATGCCAGAAGGCGTAGCAGCCGATCCGAATAATGACGAAAAGAAACCCATAATGAAAACCCTTTACTGAACGAGATAACCGGAAGAGGTAATGTAGGCGTCCTCCACGGACTTAATGCCCGCAGCGGGAAACGCCTGGATAGATATCTTCTTGGCCTTGGGCAACGTAACCGTGATGCTGTAGGTTCCATCGACCTCGACGGGACCAAACTCCTCAAGCGTTACGGAATCGACCGATAACGCGGGCGACAGGTTGCCGATGCAATAGGCGATCTTTGTCTTAGGCAACGTGAAGGAGCCGCCCTCTTGGGCCGAAAACGTAAACGTAGACTCCCTGGGACCAAAAAGCTTCTTGCTATCCGTGCGCTCGTAGCATACATGTGCATGGCGACGTTCAAAAATCTGCTGCGCAGGATCCGAGAACTCAAAGCTGCCCACACTGCCCTTACGCGAAAAGACCGAGACGTAAAGCCTCTGTCCGTCAGGTGCCGGCACGGTCAGACAGCCATCGCGCTCCCAGTTTTTCTTGGAAACGGGTCGCAGCTGGCACGAGGAGTCCGAAAGGTCGTCCACAAAACTTGCCTCACTCACGGCAACACTAAACCCCGTCACCGCGCGGTCTTTTACCGAGACATAGATAAGCAGCTTGCCGTTTGCCTCCTCGATGGAGTCGATACTTACCTTGCCGCCATTTGACACACGAGCCTTGGCGCCACGATAGCGGAGCTACCGCAAACCGTGGCCGCAAAGAAGTAAAGGACCTCATCGCTCTTCCAGGTGAGCGTGCCTTTGCCCGGCCCGGCAACGTTCACGCTCACAACTTCAAAGTCTCGCTCGAGCGAGGCCACATCGGACGTCGACCCCGGCTGGGGAATGGATTTGGCGTCCACGGAGCCAAAGAAACGCACCTCGGCGCCAACATCCTCCCACTCAAGATCAAAGACGCCTTCCGCGCCCTTATGAGCACGCGAGACAAGGCCGTCTACATAGCGTGTAGCATCGAGCGGGGTCGCCTCGAATGTCTGCGGATGCGTCTGGCGACGGCCCAAGCCAACGATATCGAAGGAAGCACTCATCTCGTAGTGATACGTCACGCCGTCCGTAAGGCCGCCGATAACGTAGTGACCACCAGATGGGACGGTAATGGTGTCCCCGCCATCGAGCGGCGTGATCTGAACGGTCGCACTCGACGGCAGCGGCTTCCAAGACACCTCGATCTGTTCATGCGCCGGCATAAAGCGCACGTCCGTAAGGTCGGGCGCAAGAGCGATAACCTCGCTCGTAGCAGGCTGGGAACGCACACCGACGCGTACGACAACCACCTTGTATGTAAGCGCACACCCCTGGGGAGCATGCTCGTGGGTATATGAGGGCTGATCAGTCGTGCCAAGGAGCTGATCGCCGGAAGAACCGTCACCCTCGACAACGTAGACTTCGTACACAAGCGCACCACGCGAACGGCTCGGCTGCCAAACAAGGCTTACGGTCGAAGTCTCGGCATTGCCGCGAGCCTCCAAGTTGGAAACCGACTGCGGGGCGTGCGACGCAAGGAACGAACGGGCAGCGGCATGGTCGGCGCAACGGGCGAGCGCCTGCTCACAGAGCTCGGCAGCCTCCTCCGCATCTGCCGTCCCCTGAGCTTGACGCACAAGATCGTCCGCCTCGGTTACGCCCGAAGAAACTTCTGCCTCACGCGCCTTTAGATAGGCAGCATCGACGCCCGGTACGAGCAAGGCGCGCCTTAAGAGTCCATCTGCCTCCGCAAAGCGACGCTCCGCAATGGCGGACGTGAGCTTGGCGCCCAAATCGCCCGCGGCAGCCTGGAGCTGAGCGACTTTTGTGTCGACCTCGGCAACGCGGGGCAAGGACGGCCACGCCGAGCGCGCCTGAGCGAGGTTTGCCTTCGCACCCTCAAAGTTGAGCCAGCCCGCAAGCTTATCGGCGGCGTCGCACAGGCGCTCCGCATCCTCGATGGCCGCACCTAAAGGCGCACCGCAACCGGGGCAGCGATCGTTGGTGTTGGGGTATTTCTTGTGGCACGAGGGGCACTCGAGCATAAGCGGCAAACCGCAGCGACCGCACGTGGCAGCAGACTTGTCGTTCATATGACCACAGCGGCACTGAACGAGCGAGTCGAGCTCTGCATCTCGCTCAAGCGAAATGCCCTTCTTTTTGCAGTGGCCAACGAGCAGGGAACGAGCCTCGGTCTTGTCTGCCACAAAGGGAGCAAGGGTCTCAACGGCAGCACGTTGCTGCTCGACCCTTAAGCTGTTGTCCGAGAACGATGCGAGCTCGTCGAGCTCATCAAAGACACGGTTGAGCTTAAGGCGATTGAGGCATGCGTCGTACTCTTTACGAGCGTCGTCTGTGCCAAAGGCCTTGCGGCATAGGGCCTCAAGACTCGCCGCGGCCGCCTGCTCGGGAGTGTTGGCGCGGAACGATCCCGCCACCTGCTTTGCCTTCGCAAGCAGGTCTGCACTCGGGGCGCGATAGGGGTCGGCACAGCCGTCGGGGCAAGCAAAGTCGTACAGATCGCTTTTGCCCAGGGCAATAAGATCCGTCTCCTTTTTATAGCCCGCCCAACCAGGAAGCTTATCTTCCATGTAGCGTTTGTAGACATCGTTTGATCCGTCGTTGGTAGATGCGGTGGCACCGCCCTCGGCAACCGTATACTTAAGCTCGGCGGCACGCTTGCGCACAAGGGCCTCATCCACCTGATACTCGACGCCAAAGTGGGTTTTCTTAATGCGCTTCTTGGTCTTGTTGCAGATAAGATCCAGCTGACCGGCAGAAATCTGATTGTTTTCCGCCGCCGCCTCGAGCACCGGATCGAGCGCGCCGTTCACAACCTTGAGAGCATTCGCCGCGATGGCAGAGACCTGGGCCTCGTTGCCATCGGCAAACGCTTTCTCCATGTTGGGGACCTCGCCCAAAAAGCGCTTGTAGATAATCTGGTCCGTACCGCGCGAGGCCTTGGGGCCCCACACCACACGTGCATCCGTGAGCAGCTGCCGTAGCTTTTCCTGTGAAGGAACGGGGTCAAGCGGCGCGCCGACGACGAGTAGCAAGTTGAGTTCTTGTTCCATAAATAGGCTCCCTAAATGCTGATGCCGGATCCGCTCGAGATGGAGCGGCCGATGCTCGAGAACGCGGTGCCGAGTTCGGAGAAGTCGAAGAGGCCCGCGTAGCTATCGGAGGTGGATATCTTTTTGAGGAATTCCAGGTCGGCGTCTGCTATGCCAATACCGATAATGGTCACGCCATCGTCTTTAAGCGACTCTGCATCCTGAATAGCTTTGTCAGCGTCGCACCAGCACCCATCGGTGAGGATGAGAAGAATGTCGGCCTCATCCTCGCACTCATCCGTAGATAGCCATTTGGAATAAGCAAGCAAGGGGCTACGAGTTCCACAAATATCGCAGCCGCGGCGGGGGCAGCTCAAGCATACGCCGTTTTCAGACATACCAAGTCCGCTTGAGCAGTATCGGGCGTCCTCCGATTCAAAACCAAAAATATTGTCTTTTGTGAGCTCACGGACCCTATTGTAATCCGATGCGGGATTGCAAGCCACTTTGGCAGTGATCCCAAAATACATCACGCCAATTTTAGCGCCAGAAGAGGAAACAGACTGAAGAAACGCATAGGCTGCTGTTTCCGCCGCCCTCAAGCCCTCGCCGTACATAGAGCCCGAGACGTCGACGCAGATCATCACCCGGGCGTCGACGGGACCATGGACCTCAGCATCGTTGTCCGTCGGCGCGTTCAGGAAGCGCGAGAGGTCGGACTCGACCTCGGCGCGCTGAACCTCGAGCGCCCTGCCCGAGGACGCGAGCGCTGCGCCCACCTCGATGGTGGCGTTCTCGGTGTAGGAATACGAGACCAAGACGTGCGTCTCGCGCCCGCGCTCGCCCGGAATCTTTGGGACCACGTACTTGCCCACGACCGTGTTGTTGAGCGGCGCCGGGTCGTCTCCCTGCAGAAGGTAGATCTCGAGCGAGCCCGGACGGCTCGGCGTGGCACGCACGGCGTATTCGCGGCTATTGGTGGCGGGGATGGGCGTGTTCTTGCCGATAATGGTCGAGTTGACGTAGCGCGAACGGTCCTCGCTCTCCGCGATCATGCCCATGGAGTGCGCCGTGCAGTCCACCAGCTTGGGGAGAGCGCCCAATGAGAAGCGCGGGGCGGCGGCAGAAGCGCCGGGGAGCGAGAACGCGGTGCCGCACTTCTGGGCCGCGTACACGGCGGCGCCCAGGGCCACGGCCTCGTCGGGGTTGACGTTGCCGCCGATGGGGCCGCTGCCCACCTTCTCGGTGAGGTAGGAGCGCACCTGCGGCATCTTGGTGGAGCCGCCCACGAGGATGTAGCCGTCGACCTGCGCCCACGTAAGCCCCGCCTCGCGCAGCGCCTCCTCGCAGCAGTCCGTCGTGAGCGTCAGCAGGTGGCGCGTGGCCTCCTCGAAGTCCTCGCGCGTCACCTCGATGGTTCCGGAAATCGATTCCGCCATAACGCGGGCGCGCGTGCGTGCGCGGTTCGTAAGGTCTCGCTTGACCTGCTCGGACACGACGGCAAGCGTGTTGATGTCGGAGGGCGTGAGGCCCGACTCGACATCGTCGCGGTCTAGTCCCCTGGCATCGCAGAGCTGGTCCAGGATAAAGTCCGAGAGGGCGCTGTCCCACTGGCGGCCGCCCAGCTGGTGATTGCCCGTGGAGGACAGGACGCGGATCTCGCGCCCCGAGAGCCTGGCCACCGTGACGTCGAACGTGCCGCCGCCCAGGTCGTAGATGAGGATCGTGCGATCGCCGGCGGCGTCCGCGCTCATGAGTCCGTAGGCGTAGGCGGCGGCCGAGGGCTCGTTCAGCGTGCCCAGGGCGCGCACGCCCGTGCGCCGCAGGGCCTCGAGCGTCGCCTCGCGCTGGGGCGCCTCGAAGTACGCGGGCACCGTCACCACGGCGGAGTCGATCTGGACACCGTTGGCGCGGGAGACGTCCGCGATCAGATGGCGCAAAAACGTGGACGAGAGCGTGGTCGCGTCGAATTCGCAACCCCGCAGGTACTCCACGTAACCGGCATTGCCCATATTCGTCTTGTAAAAGGAGGCCACGTTGGCATCGCCCATGAGCTGGGCCTCCTTGGCCGCCTCGCCGCAAACGACCGAGCCGTCCTCGGCGACGGCGACCACGGAGGGAGTCGTATGCTCGCCGGACGAGTTGGGGAGGATCTTGGGCTCGCCATCCGCACCCACGCACGCAACGGCGCTAAACGTCGTCCCCAGATCGATACCTACCGCGATACCCATATCGTCTCCCTCAACTCGTCTGTCTTCTTAGTGTCTTAAAGCACCATCTGCATGGCCGTGGCCTTGGAGCGCGCCTCGCGAATCTCGTCCTCGGTAAGGCCGCCCTTGACCTCGACCTCGACCTCGCAGGACTGACCAGACGTAGGCTCAACGGCGCGAACGTCGAGGATGCCCTGCTCGCTCAAAATAAACGTCACGTCAATAGGAGAGCCCTTAGGCAGGTTGGTGCCCGAAAGGTCGATGGAAGCAGACGCAAGGGCTTCGCGATCCTTCTCGACCTTCTCCTGCTCGGCATCGTTCTCATAGACCTGAACGAGAACGGACGTCTGCCCGGCCTCGGACGTACCAAAGCGCTGGGTGTTTTCGAAAGCGCCCTTCTCGGGATCAATCTTCTGGTTCTTAAGAATCAGGTTGAAAATACAGGGGGTACCCGAGTCATCCAGCGCCTCAACGCCATAGCTCTTCGACGTGACGACGGAGATCTTGATGGCAGAAGCCGCGTCCTCGGGATTGACGAACGTCATAGCCAGGTTGTTAGCGCCAACGTTCTGCTGCTGCTTAACCTCCTGCGTCTGCTGGTCGACAACCTCAACTGTCTCCTCGGAAGTGCCCTCCTGCTCGGCCTTGTGGTACAGCATGCTGGCGAGCTGGGCGGCGTAGCGGGCAGCGCCCTTGGCAACGGCCTCATCGGGATCGTTAATAGCCTGCTCAAGCTCGGGGAATTCCTGCTTGAGGCGATCGGCAACCTGACGCATACGCGTGGAGCCGCCTACGAGCAGGATTTTGGTGGGGTTATGGCCCTTAGCCTTAGCACCATCCAAGCAGGTACGCATGATGTCGATGGTGCGGGAGAGCAAATCGGACGTCATGTCGTTAAAGTCATCGATGGTAAGGCTGATCTTTTGGGGGCGACCCGTAAAGTTCAGAACCGCGTTTGCGCTGTCCTTGGACGTAAGGGCAAACTTGAGCTTCTCGGCTTCGCCCTGAAGCTGCTGGTCGGCATACTCGTCAAACACGTCCTCGTCCGCACCCGTTTTATCGCAGAACTCATCCTTGAGGTACGCAACAATAGCAGCATCCCAGTCACCGCCGCCCAAGTTTTTGTCGCCTTGGTTGCAGACGACCTCGATGTTCTTGGAGCCCTCGCTATGGCTAAACGAAACCGCGGAGACATCGAAAGTGCCACCGCCCAGGTCGTAGACGATTACGTCCTCGTCTTTATCGCTCTTGTCGCAACCATAGTTGATGGCGGCAGCAACCGGCTCCTGCACTGTGCCGTACACGTTAAGGCCGGCAATCTTTGCCGCAGCGAGCGTAGCCTGCGTCTCGGCATCACCAAAATAAGCAGGAACGGTGATGACGCAGCCATCGTAGCCCATGGGCATGTTCTGAGAAGCATCGAAGGTGAGCTTCTTGAGCACATAAGCAGAAATCTGCTCGGGGGAGTAGGTCTCGCCGTCAACGGTGATGGCAACGGGGTTGTCGCCGATGATGCGCTTAACAAAGGACGCCGTGTAATCCGGGTCAATCAGAGCGTTGTCCTTGGCGGGCTGACCCACGTCGTACTTGGAGGGATCATCCGGATCAAAGTGCACCACAGAAGGCGTGGTGTTGGAGCCCTCAGAGTTCTTGACCACCACCGGGTTACCCGTCTCGTCGATGTAAGAGAGGCAAGAGTAGGTGGTACCCAGATCGATGCCGATTACCGTTGTCTTCTCGTCACTCATGATTATTTCCTTCCTTTAATGGTGACCAGTTTGGATGAGACGATTAGGTTCCTTGCCTACTCGTCGTCTTTGTCTAATTGCTGCTCGGGCTCGACGTAGCCCTTTTTATACGTATACGCACGGACAAACGCCGGATCGAGAACAGACCCCGAAAGCTCATAGCCCGGCGACAGGACCTCGATAATGACGCCGCGCTTTTCAGAGTCGCCCGTCAAGGTGCGTGGCATAGCCAGCATATGACGGCCACTCTCAAATCGATCTCCCGGTTCAGGCGCAAACGAGTTGACGCCGAAATCGCAAAGGACCTCAACGAGCATGTCGCGATAGACGGAAAGATCCTCCGCCTGCTGCTGAGCCGCATCCCCCTCAACGGTGCCAAGATAGGCCAGCGTCTTGTTCATGGCGTCGACCACCGACGTCACGCGCTTAAGCAGGGGCGTGGTGATCTTCTCGTACACACCGGAGCGATAGCGCTCAATTTCCGCACTGTTGTTCTTGAGCACCTCCTCCTCAAAGGTGGTGCGATCGATCTTCTGGCGAAAGAGCCCCGTTAGCTGAGTAATACCCTCATCCAATGCATCGAGACGACGCGCCAGCTCCTCGGCAGGCATAACGGGAGTCGACTCGCCAACTTCGACACCAGCAGTGGCGTTCGCGTCGCAATCGCACTCCCCCTCCTCGACAGCTGTGTCGTCGGTGGCAGGCGTCTCAGCCTCAACGGGCTCGGGCGACTCCGCAGCAGGCTCGGCAGTCTCAACGGGTTCGCTAGCGCACCCCACCTCTTCGCATACAGGTTCTTCGGGCGCGACGTCCTCAAACGAGGGAACAAAAACATCGTCAGTCATGTGCGTCTACCTCTTCTTCCTTCGATCGATCTCGAGCTGCTGGGCATAAGAAACAGCGTTCTCAACGGGGAGGGAAATCGCCGTGGCAAACGTCGGGTCTGCCTGGCCCGCAATCCATGCAAACGGCTCGACAACGCCCTTGGGATCGTAAGCGCCGGCGAGACGCTCGTGGCCAACGGCAGAGGCTGCAAAGAAGCGATACGAGCGGAAGCTCGCCTTAAGCGACGTCAAGAAGTTGCCCATGCCATATTCGAGTAGGAAATCGCGGAGTACGGCATCCTGCGCGTCGGCGGCAGGACACTCGGGATTTGCAGCAAGATACGCATCGCAGGCGGCCTGTCCGATTTTTTCATCCAAGCCCGGAAGATCAGCCTTGCTGAGCACCACGGCAAGGGGCATGGTGAATCTGCCCTGACGATCTGGCTTGGCAACGCTTTTGACTTTCTCAATCAAGGAAGCCAAGACGTCGTCGGGGTTCGAGCGGCCAGAAACGGCGGCATCCGTTGCCGAAAGCCCTTCCTCGAGCTCGCTTGCCAAATCCGGGATGCTCATGGGATCTACCAGCAGCACGGCACCCTCGGCGTATGCGTACTGAAGCTGGTCCTCGTGCTCGTCGTTATTAAGGAAGGTCTCACCGGCGACGTCGTAGAGATGGATTAGACGGTCGGGATCGAGCCCGTCCTTGCGGACAAAGACGCTCAGCGAGAATGCGGAGGCGCGTTTGACGTCGGAGTCCTCACTCGTCATGCTCGCATCGCCCGATTGATAAATCTTCTCGAGCTCGGAGAAGAGCCCTCGCTTGTCATCATCGAGAAAATCGGTGTCATAGCCCTCTTTGGCTGCGCGGTCGAGCACAAGGTCGTGGGCAAGTGCCGCAATGTAGGAGGTCTTTCCTACCGAACGGCCGCCAACAACGGGAATAGACATCGTCCTGGCCTCACCCGAAGCGACCGAATGGGCGCAATTGGGATTAGGACAGCACTGCTCCAAGTCAGAGCGATGGATGGTCGATCCATCAGGCCCCTTAGCAGACGCAAAGAAGGTGCACGGGAGCTTTTGGCCGCACTCGCACACATGCGTATAGAAGCCAAACGTGTTGGGGCGAAGGTAGGAATGAACCTTGCCGCACTTGGGGCAAACATACCCAGGGGTCGGCCAAACATGCTTGCACTGCTCGCAGACAAACTCCATCTTGCGCGTTTTACGATACCAAGCATCCAATGCGCGCGAGAGACCAAAGAGGATATAAACGAGCACCATTACGACCATGATGACGGCCGAATGGATGAATGCAAAGATTACCGTTCCCGCAACGCCCGCAACAAGAAACGAGAGGAAGCAGATGCCCCACAGGACCTTGTGGATAAAGCCGCCGTTGTAGAGCTCAGTAATTAATTCCCCGCGCGTAACCCTGTTAAGGACGATCGCCTCTCGAATCGTCGCTCCAAGATCAGAGAAACCCTTATCGAGCCAGTACTCAGCACGAGAAGGCTCGGGCGGCAAAAGAGCAGCCGTCTGGTTATAGCGCTCGTCAGTCAATGCCATAATCGCTAGCTCCTGTTCGAATCAATCGCATTTTTCTTAAATGCAGCCGCGTAATTCTTAAAAGCCTTAAAAACGCCATACGCGCAGAAGCTCAAAACAATAGCGCCAAGAACAAAGGTGATCTGGGCTTGAAAAGCCCTCACGATCGCGTAGACGACAATAAGAGCAAATCCGACGGCAATAATTCCAAATAACGCCATGTTTGTCTCCTCCTACTTCCTAAAAATGTTGATCAGCAAGTAAGCAGCGATGATTACGCCGAGACCGATGTATGCCTTCTGAAGGCCGGCGATTACGAGAACCAAAGCAACGGCAGAAAGGACGCAGGCTATTTGTCCCAGGCGCTTGTCTGACTCGTACTGCGTCGGTGCGACGGGTGCAGAAGCAGCGGCGCTTCCGCCTGCAGAGGAGCCCGAAGTCGTTCCAGCACCAGGCGTGGGGCTGGGCGCGGGGGTAGGAGCAGGACCGGAGGACGTCGTCGCGCTAGCCCCGGATGACGAATCAGAACCAGAATCAGAAGACGACCCCGTTCCGGAATCCGCCGACGAGCTCGTCGAGCCAGACGCACCTCCCGTCTGAGCGGCTCCGCAATAAGGGCAAAAAGCCATGCTATCGGGAATTGTTTTTCCGCAAGCCACGCATTGCATGTGAACTCCTTACACGTTCGCTATTAACCACGAAATCTTGGAAGAATGAACTTTGTAATGACAAACAACGCCGCGATGACGGCAACTACGATGCCCGCAGTCTTCAGGAAGCCAAAGATGATATCGCCGTAGGTATCGAGGATAAACTTGCCAATCATAAAGACGCCAAAGGGCAGCAGAATAACGGTGCCCCAGCCAACCTCGTCGATCAGGCCCTTCGAAGCCGCCGCGCCAACCTGAGCCGCGGCCTCGGCAGAGGGACCGGAACCATCCTGCGAGTCCGTTGAAGAGTCATCGCTAAGGCTTTCTCCCCTAGCAAACTTTCTCCAAAGCCTGCCGTCCATGCGGGTGGGCACATCGTCGTTCCCCAAGCAGTAGCTAATATAGACGCCGTACCTATCGCAATGATCGGCAAGTGCATACGCAACCTCGCTACACGACGAATCACAATCAGCCCAGCACAGTGCGCGCAAAAGCCAGTCTTCCTCGCCGCGTCGGTCACCATTGCGGCTAGCGAACTTCGCGAGAGCGGCGGCCTGCATAAACTTGTCCCAGTCCGAGGACGCCCTATCGTACGCATCGCACTCCGCTTTATAGTCAAAGGTGTCATAAGGTATGGTCCGTGCTTCGTCGTAAAGCGCCATAACTCTTTCCTTTCAGCTGGTGAACTTTCGTATTATTTCTATCGCTGAAATTGCGAGAAGTGTTGCGCAACATCTAAAATGGTCGCAAAAGGTTATGCGAACGGCGGTCGGGACACCCCGTCCGTTGCTTTGCGTGACCATCATTCGATTCGTGCTACCCGTGTCATCGCGCCGAACGTTGAATGCGCCCACCAGCACATTCCTTACGAATTGGCCTAAGCCCGGCAATCGGCGCGCACATTTTAAAGGCTCGTCAGGCTAACGACGGGAACGGAGGAGCATGCGTACACCAAGTTCAGAGATGTACGGAGATCTGCGAAGCTTCGGCGGCATCACCAACTGCGCCGCCGCCTCGATTCTCATTTCGAGCAAGTCTGATCTGTTCAGCCATGTCTCCAATCGTCCGTTTCTTTCGCGAAAGATTACAAACGCCGCGCCGGGCTCCATCGATCCCGCCGAGTTTTCTAACTTTGGCATTAGCACTCAGACGTTGTTTTCGAAAATCATCTCGAATTTAGGCGGGGCAAATGCGCGCCGTCTCGTGTCCGCGCACTATGCGGGGCCGGCGGCACTTAACATGCAAGAAGCTCTAACCTGCATCGGCGAGGACGCAAGCGTCTATGCCAACGCACTGCACAGAATTAATAACGGGACGCTCAAATCAGAGCTGGACCGCGACATCTTATATCTGCACCTCTTCATTGCGTGCGGCTGCCTGCAAAACGCCTCGGCTGCCGTTAAGAGCACCGAGATGTTTGCCAACGCGAGCCTTGCTGTCTCTTTAAAGACAGAACTGACAAGCCCGGGTAATCCGAAACGAGCTTCCCGCAAACCCGATCAAACCCAGCTGGGGTTAATTCGCGTAATCGGCAGCTCGATCGTCCCCCCGATTCACCCCCTGTCTATTGAACCCAAGGGAACGGTCATTGGCTCCATTAGTTACAACGCCTCCGATATCACTGATGTTGGAAGCTCGGTGTCACGCCGGCATCTTCATATCTGGCTCGAAAACGGCACCTGGTACGCAAGGGGGCTTCATTCTACAAACGGGACGATTCTCATCAGCGGATCGAACGGAAAAGAGCGGACGCTCGAAATGCCCCGAAGCAAACGAAGAATTTCAGAGGCCTCTCCCTCCGCAATCATTGCAAATGGTGACATTCTTCAGCTGGGAACGGATACTTCCTTCCTTGTCGTATCCTTGGCTAAATAGCCGCTGGCAATATCTATCATGACGGGTCAAATCGCTTCCCTTCTGCTCTCCTCGTCTTGATGACCCAGCTTTATTCGTATTGACAGGAGCATTCTCATGGATATCGTCGACGGCAATAAACTCATCCGTCTCGATACGTTCGATACCGCCGTGGCGGTCGACCCCAGCGCCGAGGACGACGCCAAGCGTCGGTTTATGACGCTTATTCTCCAGACGGCCCACCGCAACAACGGCAACATCGGACACGTGTTGCGCGCGACCAACACGAGCGGCGAGGTCTTTGCCGTCAAGCTACTCAAGGACAACGCCATCCTTTCCGGCCAAGCCCCCGACCGCTCCGCCGAGCAATCGGCAGCGCACCTGGCCAGCACCGCCGCGCTGTTCGAGGAGTACCGTCATCTGTGTACCGTCTCGCACCTGCGCGGATTTCCGCGCGTCTATGGCTACGGATCGTGCGAGGATGACCCTCTCATCCTCATGGAGTGGGTCGAGGGCACCTCGCTCAAGCAGGCGCTGCCCCTGCTTCCGCACGACGCCTCGGGCGGGCTGACCACCCAGATGGTCGCCGCCGTCGGAAACGCCGTGCTTCGTGCGCTCTTGATGACCCAAGGCCTCGTGAATCCGGTCATCCATCGCGACCTGTCGCCTGCCAATATCATGTTCCGCACCACTAGCCGAACGCTCGAGCAGCAGATTGCTGATTGTTCCTTTGACCCCTGCCTCATCGACATGGGCTCCGCGACCATGGCTCTCGGCGACGACACGATCACCCGGCGCGCCGACATCTGGCGCTTTGCCACGCCCGCATACGCCGCGCCCGAGATGCTCACGCAGGATATCGAAGGCATCGCGGCCCTTCGCCGTTCGCCGGCAATCGACGTCTATGAGCTTTCGAGCATTCTGTACCAGCTCTACAGCGGTCGCAAACCGTTTGACTTTGAGTCGACGGACGCCGCTGCAACCGGCTCGTTCTATCTCGTAAAGACCAAGACCAAGCCGGCACCGCTCGAGCCGCGCTGCGAGGGCGATGAAGCGCTCGTCCAAATCATCATGAAGGGTCTCTCAGTCGAGCAGTGCGATCGTCCCACCGAGCAGCAGATGCTCGAGGTGCTCTCGGCATACCTCACCGATGCAGAATCTGAGGACCGCGAGGGCGCGGGCAATGACGCCGTAATCGACATCGACTCCGGTACGCACCTTAAGGTCGACGTCGCCGGCGAGCGCGCGCGAGAGATCCTGGAGCAGGCCCGGCACGATGCCATGACCCGCCGCCGCTTTATTATCGGTGGCGTTGTCGCAGCCGTTGCGGGGCTTGGCGTTATCGGGGCGGCAACCCATGGCTTTGGCATCCCCGACTACCTGGACGGCATCCGCGGTTCGCTTGACGACTACACCTGGGATCAGCTGCAGGAGATTTCGCTCAAGATTAAGGCCGCCGAGACCCGTAGCGAGGCACGCGAGATTGCCAAGCGCTACCATCTGCTCGACGCCGATGGGCATATCCCCTATCCGTGTACCAAGCGCGTGAAACTCACCAACGGGCTGGAGGTCGGCGCGCAGCTTGTGGGCATCCGTCACGATGAACTTCTGGACGGGACGGGCAAGGCCGGGCTGACGTTTATGTTCGACGCGGGTATTGCCGAGCGCAACGCTGCGACTGAACCGCCGAGCGCCGGCTGGGCAGATTGCGAGCTGCGGGAATGGCTCAACGGCGACGGCCTTAAGCTGCTGCCCAACGAGTTGCGCGCGCTCATTAAAGGGGTCAAGAAGGTCTCAAACAATGTAGGCGCCGCCAACAGCGCATCGTGTCTGAGCGAGTTGCCCGCAACCCTTTGGCTGCCCGCCATGGTCGAGCTGTGCGGTACGCAACCGCCCGATTCGTTTGCCAAGGACTATCACTACCTGGCAGACATCTACAACGGCGAGGGCAAGGAGTATCAGCTCTTCCGCGAGCTCAAGGTGAGCCCGTATTCCACGAACGAGACAATGGTCCGCCAGTGGAAGGGCAAGGACACCTGTTGGTGGGAACGAACGGCAAGTCCCGACACATCGGAGAGCGAAGGCACACTCTATATGAACCGCGTGGGACGCGACGGCGACGTCTTTACGTACGCAACGCCTGCGGAAAAGCCAAACAAGCTAACCTGTGTGATTCCCGGGTTCTGTATCTAGGCGGCGGGCGTCTTGCCGTGACGGGACCCCTCCCCGGCAGTTGTCTCGATTTGTAACACTAGCTCGGCAGATACAGGTCTAGATGTTACAGAACGAGACAAACCCCAACCCTGCGAGACAACATCTCAATCTGTAACAGTAAGGGGTCAAAAACCTCTCTAGATGTTACAAATCAAGACATTTGAGTTGACCGCAGACGCTCTGTCTCGATTTGTAACATCTAGCAGGCAAAACGGTCCCCAGATGTTACAGATTGAGACGTTAGGTTGTGGCTCGATGTAATGTCTCGATCTGTAACAGTTAGAGGTCATTTTCCCCGCTAGATGTTACAGGTTGAGATGTTTGGCAGGGACGGTCCATCGGCCAACCGACTATCCTCATCTGTAACGAAATGTCATACATTTCTTTCTGTACTGGACACCCCCAGGGGGTATGGGTGTATAGTATCGGCGGGTTAACAATTCCAACACCGAACTACAGAAAGGAGAAGCCATGGCTCAGGATAAGTTCGATGTGGGTGGCATGACGTGCGCCGCCTGCCAGGCGCATGTGGACCGCGCCGTGAGCAAGCTCGACGGCGTCCAAAGCGTCGCGGTCAACCTGCTCGCCGGCTCCATGCTGGTGGACTACGACCCCGCGCAGGTCTCCCCCGACGATATCTGCACCGCCGTCGACCGTGCCGGCTACTCGGCCTCGCCCATCAGCACGGGCACTGACGCTGTCCAAAGCGGCAGCTCGCAGGCCAGGTCTGGCGTCACCCATATGGAGTCGCCGACCAAAAAGCTGGAGGCCGCCGCCTCCGCCATGCGCACCCGCCTCATCATCTCGATCATCTTCCTCATCCCGCTGTTCTACATAGGCATGGGACACATGCTCGGTTGGCCGCTGCCCGGCGTCTTCACCGACCACACCCACAGCATGACACTCGCGCTTACCGAGCTCGTCCTGCTCATCCCCATCGTCTACGTCAACGACGCGTACTTTATCAACGGGTTTAAATCGCTCGCGCACGGCGCGCCCACCATGGACGCCCTCATCGCCGTCGGCGCCACCGCGTCCATCGCCTGGTCGCTCTACGCCATGTTCATCATGGCCGACCAGCTAGCCGCGGGTCAGGTCCACGAGGCCATGATGACGGGCATGGACAATCTGTATTTTGAGAGCGCCGGCACCATCCTGTCGCTCGTCACCGTAGGCAAATACCTCGAGACACGCAGCAAATCCAAGACTGGCGGCGCCATCGAGGCGCTCATTGACCTGGCGCCCAAGACCGCGACCGTCGTGGCCGTCGACGGTACTGAGACCACCGTCGATGTCGATGCCATTCTGCCCGGCCAGGTGCTGCGTGTGCGCCCCGGCGAGTCCATCCCTGTCGACGGCGTGGTACTCGAGGGCGCTTCGGCCGTGGACGAAAGTGCACTGACCGGCGAGTCCATCCCCGTGGAGAAGACCGCCGGCGCCACCGTCAACGCCGCCACCGTCAACCGCACTGGATCGTTTACCTTCCGCGCTACGCGTGTGGGCGCTGACACGTCGCTCGCCAAGATTATCCAGCTCGTCGAGGACGCCAATGCCACCAAGGCACCCATTGCTCGACTGGCCGACAAGGTCGCCGGCGTGTTCGTGCCCGTGGTATTCGTGATCTCGGCCGTGACCTTTGTGGTGTGGATGGCACTGACCAGCGACGTGAATGAGGCGCTCACCTCCGCCGTCGCTGTGCTGGTGATCAGCTGCCCGTGCGCGCTGGGCCTGGCCACGCCCGTCGCTATTATGGTCGGCACCGGCAAGGGCGCCGAGATGGGCATTCTGTTCAAAAGCGCCGAGGCGCTGGAGAATCTGCGCAGCGTGGGCACCGTGGTGCTCGATAAGACGGGAACGGTCACTCGCGGCAAGCCTGCCGTGACCGATATCGTGGTAGCCACGCGCGCCGACGGATTGCCCGCCATGAGCGAAAAGGCGCTGCTCAAGCTGGCCGCCGCGTTGGAGCGCTCGAGCGAGCACCCGCTGGCCGAGGCGATTATGGCCGAGTGCGAGACACGCGGGATCGTCGCGCGCATGGTCGAGGACTTTACTGCCGTGCCCGGGCGAGGCGTTACGGCGCGCGAAGGGCAAAACGCCATTGCCGCCGGCAACGTGCGCCTGATGAACGAGTTGGGCGTTACCGTGCCCGCGGGTCTTGCCGAGCAATTTGCCGCCGAAGGCAAGACGCCGCTGTTCTTTGCCAAGAACGGCGAGCTTGCCGGCACCATTGCCGTGGCTGACGAGGTCAAGGAGACGAGCGCCGAGGCCATCGCCGCGCTCCGCAAGCTCGGCGTCGACGTGCGCATGCTCACCGGCGACAACCGCGTCACCGCCGAAGCGATCGGCCGCCGCGTGAGACTGAGTAGCGAGCAGGTCATCGCCGACGTCCTCCCCGCCGACAAGGAGCGCCATGTGCGCGAGCTGCAAGACGCGGGCGGCAAGGTCGCCATGGTGGGCGACGGCATCAACGACTCCCCCGCCTTGGCGCGCGCCGACGTGGGCCTTGCGATCGGCACCGGCGCCGACATCGCCAAGGAGGGCGCCGACGTGGTACTCATGCGCAGCGACCTCATGGACGTCGCCCGCGCCATCGAGCTTTCGCGCGCCACGATCCGCAACATCAAGCAGGACCTGTTCTGGGCGCTGTTCTACAACGGCATCGGCATTCCGCTCGCCGCGGGTGCGTTCTTCCCCCTCACCGGTTGGCAGCTCTCGCCGATGTTTGGCGCCGCGGCCATGAGCCTGTCGAGCGTATGCGTCGTAAGCAACGCGCTGCGCCTGAAATCCTTTAAGCCAAAAGTGGCAAAATAGGCTCACCATTAAGTCCATCTAGAACGGGTTTTCCAGACGCCCGAGATTGACCCGAAAGAGGAGCGACGCGCACTTTGGTACGCGAGCGATGGCTTGAAGGTCAAGGTCGGCTGCCTGGGAAAGCCGACATAACAGAGAGGAATACCCATGCGTTACACAATCAAGACTTCCGGCCTTATGTGCGGCCACTGCGACGCCACTGTCGAGACGGCACTGCTCAACGTTGCCGGCGTGACCGACGCCGACGCCGATCACGAGACCCAGACCGTCCAGGTAGAGTGCGCCAACACCGTGACCGCCGAGCAGCTCGCCGCCGCCGTCGAGGGCGCCGGCGAGAAGTTCCACGCCCTGTCCGTGACCGCCGCGTAGCAGACGCCGCCTACTCAATCCTCAGAAGTTGCGGTGAAATACGGACTGTTGAGCCGCCCTGGGCCTTTAAACAGTCCGTATTTCACCGCAACTGACGGGGGCAACCGGAAGATCGACCAGAAACGAGGACCCGCCATGATGGCAGACCACAAATCGGTGACCCGCATGCTCAAGACGGCACGCGGCCAGATCGACGGCATCTTGCGGATGGTCGAGGAGGACCGCTACTGCGTCGATATTTCCACGCAGCTCATGGCCACACAGGCGCTCCTCGCGCGCATTAACGCCGACGTGCTCAAGGCGCATATCGAGGGCTGCGTGACTTCGGCAATCGAATCGGGCGACGAAGACCTCAAAGCCGCCAAGCTCGCCGAAATCGAACGCGTCGTCGACAAGCTCTCCAAGTAATTGGGGACATTGGGGACAGACTGCTTTGCGCCATCTTGGTGTATCGGGGACAGGTACGTTTGCACCACATTGGTGCAGATTAACCTGTCCCCCTTGCTCTAAATCGGGTATAAAGGCGTGCAGCATATCGAACGAAAGGCAATTTGCATGAATGACTTTATGAAGGGTCGCAATGGTGCCGATGAACTCACCATCGTGATGGGTTTTGCCGGCATCGTCATCGCGATGATCGGATCGATAGCCCGCATCCAGTGGCTCAGCTGGATTGCCATCGCCGTAATCGTGATTGGCGTGCTGCGCGGCCTATCCAAAAATATCGACGCACGTCGTAAGGAGAACGAGGCCTTTGTCGCCGCGACTGCAAACGTACCCGGCTTGGGCAAGTTTGTAGCTAGCTTGGGCGGCGGAGCTGCAGCGGCCAACGCCTCGCGCGCAGCCGGTACTAGCAAGGAAGACTTTGAACGTGCCAAGCGCACAGCCAAGAAGATGTGGAAGGGCCGCAAGACCATGGCATACCTCAAGTGCCCCAACTGCGGCCAGATGCTCTCCGTCCCCAAGGGCAAGGGCAAGATCCGCGTCACCTGCCCCAAGTGCCACGCCAAGATGGAAACGCGCTCCTAGCCGCCGCACGCGGGACAATTAATCAGGTTTGTTTGTCCCAGTCTTAAGTATTTGTTCGAAAAAAGCCGAGGCCCCGTGTTGAGACCTCGGCTTTTTGTATGCGACAACGGAGCTGTCCCTTTGTCTCGTCTACGCCACACCGTCGCGGGCCAGCTCCTCGGCAAGCGCTTCGGCAGGCATGGCCATAATCGCGTCGAGCTCGGCGTCCACCTCGGGAATACGCTTCACCTTGAGTTTGCGCACCAGATCACCACGGCACATCACGTGCGTCGGCTCACGCAGGGCACACAGATCATCCAGAGGATTCTTGCGCGTCACCAGGATATCGGCTGCCTTGCCGCACTCGATCGTGCCGGTCTCGCCGCCCAGCCCCAGCAGCTCGGCATTGACCTGCGTAGCCGTATGCAGTGCGAAGGCGTTGCTCACGTCGACATACTTGGCAAAATAGGCCACCTCACGCCACATGTCGTACTGCGTCACGAACGGGCAACTCGAGTCCGTGCCCAGGCCCACCTTAACGCCGGCATCCAATGCGGCACGAGCGCTCTCGATAATGCCCGAGCACACGATATCGCCGTTCTTCTTTTGCGTATCGGTCGAATGGGTCTTTTTCGGGTCGAGCAATACAAACGGCAGCGCCGGGCTGATAGTGCAGGTAACACTGGGCGCACGCCCCTCGAGCTGCGTGCCCGCGGCGCCACGGTACAGCTCCAGGATCTCGGGCGTCAGCGGAGCGCCGTGCTCAATCGTGTCAACGCCGGCCTCAAGCGCGGCCTTCACGCCCTCGGTACTCTCAACATGAGCCATAACAGGAAGGCCCATATCGTGCGCCGCCTTGCACGCCGCCGCGGCAACCTCCACGGGCATACGCAACACGCCCGGCTCGCCCACCTCGGTAGCGTCGAACACGCCGCCCGTCACGAACAGCTTAATGACGTCGGCACCACGCGCATACAGGTCGCGCACCTGTTCGGCTGCCTCGGCGGGACTGTTTGCCACCTGGGCGAACAAGCCCGCACCATGGCCGCCCGGAACCGTAACGCCCGTTCCCGGCGCCACCAGGCGAGGGCCTTGATACTTGCCGGCATCGATAGCGTTGCGAACGGCAATGTCGGCAAACAGCGGGTCGCCTGCACCGCGCACCGTGGTCACGCCACTTGCCAGTTGTTGTTGGGCGCTGCCCTTAAGAATGTGGCGCACGATGGCGCGCCCCACGGGATTATCGAGCTTCTTCATCAGCGCGCCCGCATCGCCCGCCGAAACCGACTTGCCCGAGCCGCACAGATGCACATGCATATTGATGAGGCCTGGCATGAGATACGCACCTGCCAGGTCGATAACCTCGGCACCCGCAGGCGCCTGCGCCACAGCACTCGGCCCCATCCACGTGATGGCACCGCGCTCAACGGCCACGGCCATGTTGGGCTGCGGCTCCATATGCTCCGAACCATCCAGGACGGTCGCATTGATAAACAACGTGGAACGATCGGCAGACGCCATATCGAGCTCCTCCCTCACGATTAACTTGAACATTTGTCCATTATTACCTAGTCCCGCTGGATTGCTGCAGACGCATCGGCTAACGGAGGGAAGAGGGGATGTGGGGGGGACGGAATACGTTGCAGTCCCACCCCAGCGACAACAGGGAAATGTCTCGATCTGTAACAGGTACAGGGTTATTGGGCCCCTTGATGTTACAGATCGAGACATTCGGTCGACGTTTCACCGGCTTGTCTCGATCTGTAACAATTACGAGCTCAAATAACCTCTAAACGTTACAGATTGAGACAAAACCTCTCAGCGCCCATACCACTGACGTCTCCACTCCTCAGCCAAATCGGGCCGTCGCGGAATACCCGCCAGCCTCATCTTCTCAACCAGCTTCCCCGGATTCTTGAGCTCATCAAACGTAAACCGAAGCACCTTGTGCCCGAGCATTGTCAGATGGGACTCCCGTTGACGTTCTGCCACGAATGGGTCGACCGACTCCCGGCCCTCGCCGTTCTGCAAGGTGTACTTCACCTTTCCGTCGAGCTCGCCGATGACACACGTCCCGTCCTCGAGCCGCCAAAAATAGTCGACGCGAAACACCTGGCTCAGATCAAGCGGGTCGCGAAACTCCACCTGCAGCTCCGGAACCGGAAAGCCGTACGCAATAAAGAACGCTCGGAATCGAGACTCGCCACCGTTTTCGGACAGCCCGTCCGCATACGACGCAATCACCTGTGCCCTGCGATACCCTCGCCTGCCCTCGCAATCGGCGCGGAGGCGCTCGCACAAATCCCCACGTGATACGCCTTTCGCCCGCAGTGCAGAATCGGCAATCGCCAACCCGTAGGAGAACGGCGCACGCAGCAAGCAATCCTCCGCCGTGCGCCAAAACGACGTCACCCGCACGTCATCAACACGCTCGAGCGCGCCCGCCATCTGTGGACGCAACAGCCTATATCCCGTACTCAACGCCACCGAACAACCCGTCTTGACCAAGTAACGCGGCCCGAGTAGATCATTCGGCACCTCCAGATCCCATATCAGCGCGGCGTCATATCCCCAAAACGCCCAATCGGGATGAAATTCCGCAAGCCCTTTGATAGTCCCCAGCGCTCGCTCCGCCGGCGTCAATGCATCCCAATCATGCTGAAAACAGAACAGGTACGGCTCGGGCTCCGCGATATCGTCGGTTCCAACATGGCGCCGTAGCCACATAAGCTCGGTATTGTCATGCGTTGCGAGCAGCGCACCTTGCTTGGCCGTCTCCGTGAGCCGCGCGAGCATCCTATTCCGCGCCAACGTGTTGCGAGTCGCATGTTTGTGTTTGAGAACGGTATTAGACACTTTCATCACCACCACGTCAGACAAATGGACCATCGTCACCGTTGCCTCCGCTGACAAATGTCTTGATCTGTAACAGGAAGACAGTCTTTGAGCCTCTAGTTGTTACAGAACAAGATCTTTCGGCAGCAGCCAACCTTCCGTCTCAATCTGTAACAGTTACGGGCCCAAACAGCCGCCAAACGTTACAGATTGAGACAAAGTCAGGGCAGCAGGGCGACACCAGTCACATCCCCTGCTCCCACTCCTGCTCGTAGATGTTGAGGGACTTTACGTAGCGCCCCTGGGCGCCCATGATGTCGCGGACCAGCCTCAGAAAGAAGCTGATACGCGAGGTGTCGAAGCCATCTTCCAGGTCTTCCGGATGGACGGCGCCAGGCCCGTCGATCGCCGTATCGCTCAGGCGCGCTATGTCGTAGAGGTAGAGCTGCCCCGCCGTCAGCCAGACATCGTCGACGCAGGCGAGGCGCACCGCAATCGCACCGTCGCTCCAATGCTCCTTTTGCACGATATGCGGGTCGTAGACATCAAAGCCATGATCGGTGTGCGTGTCCTTCAGCACGACCATGCCGGACGCAGGATCCTTGTCCAAAATGCCAAAGCGTGAGAAATACTGCGTGTCGCGTACCTGCTCGAGCCGCTTAAACGAGGCAGGCGAAAGTGATGCCGGCGGCTCGTCAACATACAGCTCGAGTAGCGTCTTACCATGGCGATAGGGGCGCTCGAAGAGCAGCCAATCGGTAAATGCCATGTTGTAGGCCATGATTTCGTTTTGAGAAGGTTCCTCGCAATAGCTGAGCCACGGATCGACGATAATCTCGAACTGTTCGCGCGCCGACTCCAGGAATTGAAACTTCCGCAGCATCCAAAAGTGAGCCATGTCGGCAATATCGTTGCCGACGGCTTCAGCCAGCTCTGCTCGGTCAAAAACTTGGTCAGTCACGGCATCCTCCTCAAACTGATGGACCTCAATTTGAGCTTACGAGGAGGGTGGGCAGCCACGACCAGCGCGGGCAAAATAGGCCTCCGGCTGCAAACCAGATGCTGACCAAACACTTGACGAAAAGCTTGACCGAAAATGCGCACCGCAACAAAACCGCAGGTAAACATAGACGGCCAACCCGCCCTTTTGAGCCAAGCGCCCCCGGTCACCACAGAAACAGCAGAGCACCACAGCTCAAGAAGACGCCGAATGGACACTCGCGCGTCGGCAAACGAACAAATCGCTCGCAAACCCGCAAGGAGTGTCCCCGAATGCCGGCACATAAGGAACGTCCCCAGTTGCCGGCACTTGGGGACGTTCCTTTTGGGCCGGCCGTTGGGAACAGCCCTTGACGATTCAGCTGTGAACAGCCGCCTTACAGCTCCAGCGCGTCGGCGACTTCGGCAGCGCAGGCCAGGGCGTCGGCCATAGCGTTCACCACGAGCGAGCTGCCGTTACGAGCGTCACCGGCCACGTATACCGGCGTGGCGTCCGCGGCAACGTTGTCAGCACGTGCCGCGAGGTGCGAGCCCTCAGCAGCCATCACAGGCAGCGGACGACCAGCGGTGGCAACAGGCACGCCTACCGCATCGAACACGCCATGCTCCGGACCCGTAAAGCCACAGGCGATGAGCACCAGCTGGGCCGGCACCTCGTGCTCGGAGCCCGCGATGCGTTCGGGCTTGCCAGCCGACCAATCCAGGTCGACCACGCGCAGGCCCGCTGCCGCGCCCTTCTTGTCCAGCAGCACCTCGAGCGTATCCACGCCCCAGGCACGCATCTCGCCGCCCATGGCAGCGATAGCCTCCTGCTGACCGTAGTCGGTCTTCTTAACGTTGGGCCACTGCGGCCAAGGGTTGCTCGCCGCACGCTTATCGGGCGCGGCCGGCAAGAACTCAAACTGGCGCACACTGCGCGCACCCTGGCGCACCGCGGTGCCCACGCAGTCGTTGCCGGTATCGCCGCCGCCAATGACCACAACGTCCAGGCCACGCGCGTTCACCGCGGGCTCACCACCATCGAGCACCGAGATGGTCGAAGCCGTCAGGTAGTCCACGGCATACACCACGCCGGGCGCATCGATGTTCGCAGCAGAAAGCCCACGCGGGGCGCGGGCGCCGGCAGCCACCACGACGGCGTCAAAGCCATCGAGCTTGGCCGCCACCGCAGGGTTCGTAACGTCAGCGCCCAGCTCAAAGACGATACCCAGCTCGCGCATAAGTGCCACGCGACGCTCGACCACGGACTTCTCGAGCTTCATGTTGGGAATACCGTACATGAGCAGGCCGCCCGGGCGGTCGTCACGCTCAAACACCGTCACGCGGGCACCGCGACGCGCAAGCTCCCATGCTGCCACCAGGCCAGCCGGGCCGGAACCCACCACGGCAACCGTGGGCGCGCCCTCCCCTGCCGGCTCAAAGCGGCGCGGACCGCCATTTGCCCACTCATGGTCGCTAATCGCGCGCTCGTTGTCGTGAATCGTCGTGGGCTGGCCGTCGACCGAGCCCAGGTTACACGCGGCCTCGCACAGCGCCGGGCACACGCGGCTCGTGAACTCGGGCATAGGCGAGGTGAGTGACAGACGCTCGGCAGCCTCGTCCCAGCGGCCGCGATACACTAGCTCGTTCCACTCGGGAATCAGATTGTGCAGCGGGCAGCCACTCGGACGCGCCTTGCCAAAGCTCGCGCCCATCTGGCAAAACGCCACACCGCACATCATGCAGCGGCTCGCCTGGGCACGGCGCGCATCGTCGTCGAGCTCCACGTACAGCGGATCGAAATCGCGGCTGCGCTCCTCCACGGGGCGCAGCTCGTGGGTCACGCGATCGATATCAAGAAAAGCACCGGGCTTACCCATGGCACTTACGCCTCCTTCTTGGTCGAAGCAACAGAGCTGGCGGTGGTGGACGCAGCGCCCGCAGCACCGCCCGCGACATCAAAGCGAGCGACATCCGCGGCACTCGCGCGCCCGGTCACAATGTCAAACGCCAGCTCCTCGGCTTGCGCATGCGTCTTGCCCACAGCCTCGGCCGCAGCGACAATCGCCAGCACGCGCTCGTACTCGGTCGGAATGACCTTCACAAAGTGCTTGCTCATCGAGTCGAAGCTGTAGAGCAGCTTAATGCCGCGCGGGCTCTGCGTCGCGTCCACGTGCTCCTGGATGAGCGCACGAATCTGCGCCAGCTCGCCGGCCGTCGGGGCCTTGAGCTCAACGCTCTCGTGGTTCACACGGGCATCGAGCGTGCCGTACTGGTCAAAGACGTAAGCCACGCCGCCCGTCATGCCGGCGGCGAAGTTCTGCCCGACCTCGCCCAGGATGAGCGCCAGACCTCCCGTCATGTACTCGCAGCCATGGTTGCCGCAGCCCTCGACCACCACCGTGGCACCGGAGTTGCGTACGCCAAAGCGCTGGCCGGCCAGGCCGTTAATGAAGCCGCGGCCACTCGTAGCGCCAAAGAACGCAACGTTGCCCACGATGATGTTCTCGTCGAACTTGTAGGTCGCATGCGGGTTGGGGCGCACCGACACCTCGCCGCCCGAAAGGCCCTTGCCAAAGTAGTCGTTGGCGTCGCCGCACACGTTGAGCGTAATGCCGCGCGGCAGAAAGGCGCCAAAGCTCTGACCGGCCGAACCATCGCAATCGATGGTGATGGAGCCGGCGGGCAGGCCCTCGGGATGCGCCTTGGTCACCGCGTTGCCCAAGATGGTGCCCACGCAGCGGTTGACGTTGGCGATATCGGCGCGGAAGCGAATCGGACGCAGGTGCGCACGGGCATCGGCCGTATAGGGCACAAACAACGTGGAGTCGAGCGTCTTGTCGAGCTCACTGTCCGCAGCCATCTGCGGCAGGAAGTGGCGACCGTCGGCACCCGGGATATGAGCGCCGAACTCGCAGGTCGCACTCGCCAGCACGGGTGACAGATCGAGCAGATTGGCCTTGCGGTTGCCCGGGACCTCGATCTGACGCAAGCACTCGGGATGGCCGACCATCTCATCGATGGTGCGGAAGCCCAGGCTCGCCATGACCTCGCGCAACTGCTCGGCAACAAAGAGCATAAAGCGCTCGACGTGCTCGGGCTTGCCGCGAAAGCCACGACGCAGGCGGCAGTTTTGCGTGGCGATGCCGGCCGGGCAGGTATCCTGCTGGCAGTCGCGCTGCATGAGGCAGCCCATGGAGATGAGCGGCATGGTCGCAAAGCCAAACTCCTCGGCGCCCAACAGGCAGGCGACGGCAACATCGGTGCCGTCCATGAGCTTGCCGTCGGCCTCGAGCACCACGCGCGAGCGCAGGCCGTTTTGCAGCAGCGTCTGCTGGGCCTCGGCAAGGCCAAGCTCCAGCGGCAGGCCGGCGTGCCAAATGGAATCGCGCGCCGCGGCACCTGAGCCGCCATTGTGGCCGCTGATCAAGATCTTGTCGGCAGCGCCCTTGGCCACACCGGTGGCGATGGTGCCGACGCCAGCCTCACTGACCAGCTTGACCGACACGCGCGCACCGGGGTTGGCGTTCTTAAGATCGAAGATCAGCTCCGCCAGGTCCTCGATGGAGTAAATGTCGTGGTGCGGCGGAGGCGAGATCAGGCCGATGCCGGGCGTGGACTGACGGACCTCGGCGATCCAGGGATAGACCTTCTTGCCGGGCAGGTGTCCGCCCTCGCCGGGCTTGGCGCCCTGGGCCATCTTGATCTGAATCTCGAAGGCGCTGCACAGGTAGCGGCTCGTCACGCCAAAGCGCGCGCTTGCCACCTGCTTGATGGCGGAATTCTTGGAGTCACCGTTGGCCAGCGGGGTCTCGCGACGCGGATCCTCGCCGCCCTCGCCCGAGTTGGAACGACCGTGCAGGCGGTTCATGGCGATGGCCATGCACTCGTGTGCCTCTTTGCTGATGGAACCGTACGACATGGCGCCGGTGTTAAAGCGGCGGACGATGTTGAGCGCGGGCTCCACCTCGTCGAGCGAAACCGGCGTGCGGCCGCTGGCATCAAAGTCCAGCAGGTCGCGCAGGCGCACGGCACGGCCGGTGCGGTGCAGGCGGGCGCTGTACTCCTTAAAGGTGTCGTAGCTGTCCTCGCGGCAGGCGGTCTGCAGCAGGTAGACAGTCTGAGGATCGATGAGGTGATCCTCGCCGCCAAGCGGGCGCCACTTGGTCAGGCCCAGCGTGGGCAGTTGATCGGGAGCCGGGCTCTTAAGGATAGCGAGCGCGGCGTCGTAGCGCTCGTTTTGCTCGCGCTCGACGTCCTCGACACCCATACCGCCCACACGGCTCACCGTGCCGGCGAAGTACGCGTTGACGAACTCCGGAGTGAAACCCACGGCCTCGAAGATCTGCGCGGAGTGGTAGCTCTGCACCGTGGAGATGCCCATCTTGGACATGATGGAGACGATGCCGGCGGTCGCAGCCTTGTTGTAGTTGGCGATGCCCTGCTCGGCTGTCACGTCCAGATCGCCGTGCACCGCCAAGTCGCGGATGCACGCATGTGCGTTGTACGGATAGATGCCGCTCGCGGAGTAGCCCACCAGTGCCGCAAAGTCGTGCGGAGACACGGCGTCGCCGCACTCCACCACGATGTCGGCAAAGGTGCGCACGCCGGCGCGGATCAGGTGGTTGTGCACGCAGCCCACGGCGAGCAGCGACGGCACGGGCACCTCGCCCGCCCCGGCGCGATCGCTCAGCACCACGATGTTCACGCCGTCGCGGACCGCAGTCTCGACGTCCTCGGCAAGCTGCTTGAGCGCAGCCTGCAGCGCGCCCTCGCCGGCATCGCGACGGTAGACGGCACGGAAGCGACGGGTCTTAAAGCCCACACGGTCGATGGCACAGATACGCTCGAACTCCTCCTCGCTCAGCAGTGGGCGCTCCAAGCGCACCAGCTGGCAGGCCGTACGAGAGTCCTCGAGCAGGTTGCCGTGGTTGCCCAGGTAGAGCGTGGTCGAGGTGACCATATGCTCGCGAAGGGCGTCGATGGGCGGGTTCGTGACCTGGGCGAACAGCTGATAGAAGTAGTCAAAGAACGAGCGCGTCTTCTTGGACAGGCAGGCCAGCGGCGCATCGATACCCATCGAGGCGAGCGGGGCCTTGCCCTGCTGGGCCATGGGACGCACGACCTCGTCGACGTCATCCCAGTGGTAGCCGAGCTTTGCCATACGCACGGCGGCGGGCACCTCAGCGTCCTCGGCGGGCGTTGCCGCAACGGGCTCATCGAGCGCGTCAACAGTCAGCGTCTCCTCGGCGATCCAGTCGCGATAGGGCTTTTCCTTGGCGTAACGGGCGCGCAGCTCGTCGTTGTAGATGACGCGGCCGCGGGCAAAATCGACCTCGAGCATCTGGCCCGGTCCCAGGCAGCCGCTCGTCAGGATGTTCTCGGGGCTCACCTCGATGGTGCCCACCTCGCTTGCCAGCATAAAGCGACCGTCGCGCGTCACATAGTAGCGGGCGGGACGCAAGCCGTTACGGTCGAGGGCGGCACCCAGCGTGCGACCGTCGGTAAAGGCGATAGCGGCAGGACCGTCCCACGGCTCCATGAGCATGGACTGGTAGGCGTCGTAGGCGCGGCGCTCCTCGCTCAGGCTGTCGTTGTGGTCCCACGGCTCGGGCAGCAGCATGGATGCGGCGCGCGTGAGCGGACGGCCGTTCATGACCAAAAACTCGAGCACATTGTCCAAAATCGCGGAATCGGAACCCTCGCGGTTGATGATGGGCATCACGCGCTCAAGATCGTGCTGCAGCACGGGGCTGTACAGGTTGGGTTCGCGGGCGCGAATCCAGTTGACGTTGCCCTTGAGGGTGTTGATCTCGCCGTTGTGGATGATAAAACGGTTGGGGTGCGCACGCTCCCAGCTGGGCGTGGTGTTGGTGGAGTAGCGCGAGTGAACGAGCGCCACGGCCGTTTTGACGGCGGCGTCGTTGAGGTCGATGAAGAAGCGGCGCATCTGCGTGGCGACCAGCATACCCTTGTACACGATGGTGCGCGAGCTCATGGAGCACACATAGAAGATCTTGTCGCGCAGGGCAAACTCAGCGTCGGCCTTCTTCTCGATGGTGCGGCGGCACACATACAGACGGCGCTCGAAGGCGTCGCCCGCCGGCGTGTCGTCCGGACGGCCCAGGAAGGCCTGCAGGATAGTGGGCATGCAGGCGCGGGCCGTCTCGCCCAGGTCGTGCGGGTCGACCGGCACCTCGCGCCAAAAGAGCAGCGGCACGCCGGCCTCGGCGCAGCCCTCCTCAAACACGCGGCGGGCATCCTCTACGCCCTTGTCGTCCTGCGGGAAGAACAGCATGGCCACGCCATAGTCGCCCTCTGCCGGCAGAATCTGGCCGCACTTTTGAGCCTCTTTGCGAAAAAAATGATGCGGAACCTGGAACAGGATGCCGGCGCCGTCGCCGGTGTTCTTCTCGAGTCCCGTACCGCCGCGGTGCTCCAAGTTGACCAGAATGGACAGCGCGTCGTCCAGAATCTGGTGATGGCGCTCGCCGTTGATATCGGCAAGCGCGCCAATGCCACATGCATCGTGATCGAATTCGGGGCGATAAAGGCCCTGCTGCTGAGCGGAATCTGCCTGCATCGCGATCCTCCCCTAGATATTTAGACAGTCAGTTGAATAGGCATACTAGGAGCATCGCCGACCCGTTGTGTTTCCCGCCCGTTTCGAAACAATCGCGTAACGCACACCCTACGAGTGGACACCGCCGACCTCAAGGACGGCAACAAGGGCCCCAAGTTCGACCTGTAAGCTCACCGCTTCAAACATCTCAATCTGTAACAGGAAGACCCAATTTTGGCGCCTAGATGTTACAGATTGAGATTTTCTGCAGGACAGTTTTGGTTTGTCTCGATCTGTAACACGAAGGGCCGGTTTTGGCGGTCAGCTGTTACAAATCGAGATATTCCATAGGACCATTTCTTCCTGTCTCGATCTGTAACACCTAGGCCCAATTTCCATCCCTAGTTGTTACAGATCAAGACATTTCGGCAATCCCCTTTCACCATCCTATTCAAATACAACAATCTTGTTAGTCTTGGTTAACTTTTCAGCCTAAAACGGGTATCCTTTGCGGCGTCAAACAAACGGCACGCAGGAGCGCACCATGCTCAACCATCTCAAACAACACTTTGGCTCCCGACGCACCGGCGGTCACGGAGGCCTAGACATTGCGCGGCATATCGGCCCCGGGCTACTCGTGACCGTCGGCTTTATCGACCCGGGCAACTGGGCCTCCAATATGGCCGCCGGCTCGCAGTTTGGCTACGCGCTGCTGTGGATCGTCACGCTGTCCACGATTATGCTCATTGCGCTGCAGCACAACGCGGCACACCTGGGTATCGCTACGGGCGCCTGTCTTGCCGAGGCCACGACACGTTACCTCCCCCGCTTCGTTGGGCGCACGGTGCTCGCCAGTGCCCATCTCGCGACCATCGCCACCGCCATGGCCGAAGTCCTGGGTGGTGCGATTGCCCTTCAAATGCTCTTTGGGCTGCCCGTGCGCGCGGGCTGCGTCATCGTGGCGGCAGTATCGATGGCGATGCTCATGACGAGCTCCTACAAGCGCGTCGAGCAATGGATCATCGCCTTCGTCGGCGTGGTAGGACTCTCTTTTTTGGCCGAGCTTGCGCTGGTCAAGGTCGACTGGCCGCAGGCCACCGCAAGCTGGATCACGCCCAGTATGCCCACCGGCTCAGCCGCGATTATCGTGAGTGTCCTGGGTGCGGTCGTTATGCCCCACAACCTCTTCCTGCACTCCGAGGTCATCCAATCCATGCACTTCGAAGGCCAAGGCGAGCAGGTTATCGAAGAACGTCTGCGCTACGAGCTCTTTGACACGCTCTTTTCGATGGGCGTGGGCTGGGCAATCAACTCGGCCATGGTCATCCTGGCCGCAACGACCTTCTTTGCGCACGGCATTGTCGTAGACGACCTCGCTGTCGCAGCGGCCACGCTCTCCCCCATCTTGGGCCCGGCGAGCTCGACCATCTTTGCGGTTGCGCTGCTGTTCGCGGGACTATCGAGCAGCGTGACAGCGGGCATGGCGGCGGGAACCATCACCGCGGGCATGTTCGACGAGGAATACGACATCCACGACCGACATTCCTCAATCGGGGTGGCGGCCTGTTTCGTCGGCGCTGTGGCGGCCTGCTTGGTCGTCCCAAATTCTTTTGAAGGTCTCATCTGGAGTCAGGCGCTGCTGTCGCTTCAGCTGCCGATTACGGTCTTTGTGCTCATACGACTCACCAGTTCGCCCCGCGTTATGGGCAAATACGCCAACTCGCGCCCGCTCAACGCGCTGCTCGTAGGGATCGGCGTCATCGTGACGATTCTCGATGTCGTGTTGTTGACAGAGATGTAATGGGGCGGGGCACCTACCTAGGCAAACGTCTCGATCTGTAACATCTAGACCCGCTTTTGATGTCTAGATGTTACAGATCGAGATCATTCCGAGGGACAGCTCCGTTTGTCTCAATCTGTAACACGTAGACCCCGGTTTCACTGCTAGATGTTACAGATTGAGACCAAAGGTCGGCCGGACTCACGACAGACTGGATCGGCTAACAGCAGCCGTGATCCCTTGGGGACGGAGTAAAAGGGTCCCGGCCGGAATATCCGACCGGGACCCTTGGACAGAGCTATGTGTTGCTGCAAATCGCGTATCTGCGAGTTACTCTTCGACGAGCTCAAACTGATCGGGACCGACGCCGCAGACCGGGCACACGTAATCCTCGGGCAGCTCGGGCGTGTCGACCTCAACCTCGTAACCGCAAACGGTGCACACAAACTTATACGTCTTCTTCTCCTCAGCCATGATGTTCTCCTCTCGAACGTGACTGCTGGTGTACTTACTTATTAGTATATATTCTCAATAATATAATGCAAGTATTTTTAGAACATTTCTAGCCTTGATACGACGAGGCTTTGGGCGGCGTCTTGCCCTTTAGCACCTTGTGATAGTAGTCGTACGTCAGCGGCGTCTCGTCGCTCAGGCGCTCGGCATCCTCGACCTCGCCAATAAACAGCAGATGCGTGCCCACATCCACAGTGTCGATCAAACGGCAGCTAAACAGGGCCGCCGCGTGCTCAGGCACATAGGGCATGCCCAGAGCCGTCTCGCGGGTCTCGTATTTGGCAAACTTGTCATAATCGCTGCTGGTGCGGAACCCAAAGTTACCGATGTAGAGCATGTCGGCGGTCTGATCGATCACGGTCAGCGCGAACGCTTTGGCCGATGCGATGACGCCCGAGGTGACATTGTCCTTGTTCACGGCAACCGAAATACGCGGCGGCATGGACGTCACCTGCACCGCAGTGTTGATGACGCAGCCGGCACGCAGCCCGTCTGCCGCAGCGCTCACCACGTACAGACCGCTCGGCATGGTAAAGAACGCAGTTTTGTCCATAACGATCACTCCCCTAGCTCGGGTTGGAACCTCATGAATGTATGTACCCACAAAAAAAGGCGGCACCCATAACGGACGCCGCCTTTGAGACATATGTGTCAGAACAGTAAGAAAGATGAGACGCCCGCAGTTGCGGTGAAATAGGGACTGAATAGCCCCTCAAACAGGCAAAACAGTCCGTATTCCACCGCAACTTATGCAGAGTGCCTAACAGTTGCGTTCCTTAAGGGCGCGGTCGATCTCGCGTTGGACATCACGCTTGGCCATGTCCTCACGCTTGTCGTAGAGCTTCTTGCCGCGACCCAGACCCAGCAGCAGCTTTACGCGGCCGTCGATATTAAAGTAGAGCTCCAACGGAACCAGCGCATAACCACGGTTGCGAAGTTTGCCGTCAAGAAAGTCGATCTCCTTGCGGTGCAGCAGCAGACGACGCCGACGGTCGGGATCGCGATTCCACACGCCACCATGGCTATAAGGGTGGATATGCAGTCCGACGAGCCAGCACTCGCCGCCACGAATCAGCGCAAAAGTGTCAGTGATCTGACAGGCGCGCTCGCGAATCGACTTGACCTCGGTGCCGCTCAGCTCAATACCGCACTCAAACGTCTCATCGATAAAGTACTCGTGATGTGCCGAGCGATTCTTGGAAATGAGTTTGCGCTCGCGCTTACTGGGCATCGCCGGCCTCCTTGGCTCCATCGGCGTTTGAGCCCGCAGTCTCGCGCTTTGCCTTGCGCTCGGCATTGAGCTCGGCATCGCTCTCGCGCACCAGTTTGATAATCGCCGCGCAGGCCTCCTCGCCCACCAAGTCGCGAGCACGTACCGTCAGGCGCGTCGCCTCCTGCTTGTCGCCGTCGCTTGCAGCATCGGTCGCGCACATAATCAGGCAGATGGCAATCTCGGCCGAAGGCGAGGTCGGCACGCCTTGCAGGGCCAGTTCACCCATCACGTGGTCGTCGCTCTCATCGGCGGCATCCGGATAGGTGGTATGGATCTTGTTGAGCAGGCGCGTCGTATGCGCATCGTTGGGCGCCAGGCGCAGCGCCAGACGCGCGCAGCCCACGGCAGCCGAAACGTTCTCGGTCTCGGGCTCCAAGAAGTACTGGCCTAGATTGGCGTAAGCGCGGGCGGCGCACTTGCCATCGCTTGCACGCTCCAGCACCGAGAACGAGAGCGATGCCCATTCCTGCTTGTCCTCGAGTGCGCGGAACAGCTCGGCCAAATCCAAGCGATAGTTGCAGTTCATGGGGTCCCAACGCACAGCCTGCATCAGGGCATTACGAGCGCTCACATAATCCTGCTGGCGAATGTAGGCAAACGCCATATCAGAGTACAGGCGGTCAAACGGCACCTCGACCTGCACCAGCTCGCGCGGATCCTTCTCCACGCGACGATAGGCCAAGCGCTCAAACTTGCTATCGAAGCTAAAGTATTGGCGCTTCTCCTCCGTCTTGCACTCAGCGTCGATATACTCCTCGGCGAGCTCCACCAGACGCTCCAGCAGCGGCGTCGCCGTAGCCAGGTCGCCCTGCGCCAGATAGTTCTCGGCATACGTGATGTCTTGCAAGCTGATGGGCAGATCCATGGCTACTCCTCGATCTGAGCGAAACACGGCAGGCGCCGTATATACGGTCAATACACAAAACCCGGGTCTCTTACGAGGCCCGGGCGTTCAATTTTGGTAGCCCGTACCAGATTCGAACTGGTGATCTCCGCCTTGAGAGGGCGGCGTCCTAAACCGCTAGACGAACGGGCCATATGTAGCAAATGCAATGGCTGGGATGGAGGGAGTCGAACCCCCATTGACGGAACCAGAATCCGCTGTCCTGCCATTAGACGACATCCCAATGACTGCATCGCTGCGCTCGGCTGTGCCTTTGCGCAAGAAAGAAATATACGGGAAGTCTCGCCGTGACGCAAGCCCCAATTTTGACTTTTTTGAAATTCAGTCAAATTGGCCTTATTTAGTCCAACCCGTGAAGGACCTGTGAAGCCGACCGCTGTACACGAGGGGCAAAACGCCGCGAGCGGTAGCCGTCAACCGTTGGCAGATTCTACCGCGAAAACGATAGCACCAGGCAACACAATCGAAGTATCAATGATCGCGTAGATATCGAGGCGCCATGGACGAAGAGCTTGATTACCTATGGGAGACCCTGGGCCTCGAGATCACTGCCGACCTTTGGCCCGAACGGGACAAAATCCATCCCACACTGCGCCCCGCCATTACTGTGGTGCAGGCAAAATACCGCCGTGCATCCTTTTTGATCATGCGGATGTCATGGCACGCGGGACTACCCGACCTTAAGCGAATCCAGGCAAGTCTCGTCGAGCTGTCCGGCATGCCGACCGTCATATCCGAGGCGCACCTGGAACAGCGTCAGCGCGAGCGACTGCAACAGCAGCGGATTCCCTTTATCTGCCCTGGCGTTCAGGCATATCTGCCCTTTATGGACGAGGAGTACTGGAGTGGCAAGCCCAACAAGCACGTAAAAGTCTACGATCCGCACGAATGGGCACAGCTGGCGGACTGACTGAGGCAGGCCCGCCGGCGGAAAGTGCGTCCCAGATTTCAAGCTCAAACTGGTCCCTACTTTCCCGTCGAGCCCTCAACCGGAAACCGTGTCCCGCAATCGAAGCTCAGAATGGGACGTGCTTTCCGCAACCGGCCACTTTGGGAAAGTGCATCCCATTCTGGAAGCGAATTCCGGGTCGCACTTTCCGCAGCCGCTACAGCAACGCCTCGGCCCAAGCCGATTCCCTAAAGCCGGGAATCACAAAGTCGTCGCCCACCAGCAGCGGACGCTTGACCAGCATGCCGTCGGTCGCCAGCAGCTCGTAGCACTCCCGATCCGTCATGCCCGCATCCAGACGCGCCTTCAGGCCCAGCTCTCGATATTTCATGCCCGACGAATTAAAGAAACGCCGCACCGGCAGCCCCGAACGAGCAATCCAGGTCGCAAGCTCATCAGCCGTAGGATTGTCCAAAACGATATCGCGGTCGATATACTCAACCCCATGTTCATCCAGCCATGCCTTGGCCTTCTTACAGGTCGAGCACTTGGGATATTCAACAAACAGTACGGTCATGGGAATCCTCCGAATATAGATCGGCCAACGCAGGCACACGCCACACGAGGCGCCTTCGTATGATGGGCCAATTGTAGCCCACGGGTCACACGCTAAACGAACCGTACCCCGAATCCGCGTTTGATGAACGGCAGCAGCTCCATTGCCTCGGGCGTGATATGGCCCGCAACGTTCATGCGCTCGTCACCGGGAAGATCGACCCGCGCAATCTCAAGCTCGCCTTCGTAGCGCCCATATCCGCTATTGCTCACAGCGATCGACCCCGCCTTTAGCGGCAGGCCGGCTCCGGCATCCGTCGACACGGAATCCGGCTTAAGCGTCGTACGTGACTCCTGAGACCTAAAGATGAGGACGCTCGAGTCGGGCCGGTCGTGATGAATCTGCCCGCGCACATAGGCATAACCGGGCTCAAGCTCGCATTGCAGGTCCACGTATCCGGCGGAAACTTGAGCAAACTGCGCCCAGCCCGCATCGGAAAGATCGGGGTCGCCGACCAACACAATGTCGCAATCGGCGCCATGTGCAAGCTCAAGCATATTGAGAGCAACCTTTGACGCGCGACCGCGCTGCGCCTCGACCGTCGGCAGTCCCTCGAATACCGGCCCGCGAACGTTAGCATCACCCGGCACAAAAGCCATGATTTCGAATCCAAGCGCCGCAAGACGAAGATTCACCCGAGCAATGTCCTCCAGAGCTAAACCGGTATAAGGCTTGGGGTAAAAATTGTGGCAGGCGGCAAAACGAGTCACATCGGCACCGGCCTCACGCCACGATGCGATTTCATCAGAACTCACTGTCGATGCATTGACCACAATGCGAAATACACCGGACAGCTCCGCGACCCGCTGGGCGCTAAAGCCATAGTCCAAACGAAGGTATTCCAACCCCAGATCGCGCAAGTCCTCGATGCGCTCAAGCCCGAGCAAATCGCACGTGCGAGGCCCCACATCGGCAATGAGCGCAATGCCGCGGGCGGAAAGCAGCGACAGCACATGACGGACCTTATCGGCATACGCCGCTCCCCCATCCTCGGGAATATGCAGCGAGGTGAACGCATAGCGCGCACCCGCCGCGGCACCATGTTCAATCGTCCGCTCAGTATCCTGCAGAGGGCTGGAAAGATAAATCGAAATACCCGTTTTCACGCTTCAACGCTCCTTTAAAAAAGGCCGGCGGAGCAGCTAGCCCCGCCGGCACAACCATAACATCAAGAAATCTGCCGCGCGCCGCGAACCCCGAGCAACACGGCTCGCGATATCAAACTACTCGCCAAAGAACTCGTTGATCTTCTGCTCGTCGACGCCAAAGAACCACGTCAGGACAAAGCCGGCGGCATAGGCAAGCAGCATAGCGGCAACGTAGCCGAGCTGCTGGCCAGGAACGACGATCAGCAGGCCAAACAGACCGGAAACGCCCTGAGAAACCGTGCCGATGTGAAGCAGCGCCGCGAGCGCGCCGCCAAATCCGGCACCCAGGCAGGCCGTCACAAACGGACGAACGAGCGGCAGCGTAACAGCATACATCAGAGGCTCTCCCACACCCAGGATTCCAACGGGAATGGACTCTGCGACGTACTTCTTGAGCTTGGCGTTCTTGGTCTTAAAGTACAGCGCCAAACCGGCACCGACCTGGCCGCCGCCAGCCATCATAAGGATGGGAAGCAGGTAATTGATACCCTTGGTAGCACCGTCGGGATCGTTGAGCATAGCGTGGATCGGCGTGAGCGCCTGATGCAGGCCGACGGAAACCAGCGGCAAGAAGCCTGCCGACAGGATATAGCCGCCCAGGACGCCCAGCTTCTCGAAGATAAAGGTCAAAACGCTAAAGATGGCAGTCGTCAGCCATGCGCCAACCGGCTGGATGACGAGCATCAGAGCAAAGGCGCCGATGATGAGCACCAGCAGCGGGGACAAGAACGTGTCGAGTGCGTTGGGCATAACCTTGCGAATCTGACGCTCCATCCAGGCAAAAAATGCGCCAGCGATGAGAGCCGCGATCATGCCGCCCGCTGCGGGGTTGTACTGCGCACTGGTAAGCGGCAGCAGAATGGCAGTGGCAGGATCAGCCGCGCCAGGCGCAAGCAGGGGCATGGCGCTGTTGGCGATACACATCATGCCGGCGATGCCGCCCAGCGCAGCGGAGCCACCAAACTCACGTGCCGCGTTATAGCCCACCAAGATGGGCAGATAGGCAAACAGGGCCCAGCCCATGGAACGAATGCCCTGGTACCACCACTCGCCTGCAAGCGCTCCTGCAGTCGAGACGTTAATGACGTTGCAGATACCGTTGATGAGGCCAGCCGCAATGATGCCGGGAAGCAGGGCGACGAAGACATTGGAAATCTTCTTGAGGAAGGCCTGAACCGGCTTAGACTCGTACTTGGCCTTCTGCGCGGCCTTGTTTGTGGCCGCAGCGTCAACCACGCTCTCGTCGGCAACGCCTTTCGCAAGGCCGGTGAGCTTGGAGAACTCCTCGAGCACCTTATTCACCTTGCCCGGACCCAGCACGATCTGCATCGTGTCGTCCTCGACCAGGCCCATCACGCCGTCGAGTGCCTTAATGCCCTCCGTGTCGACGTTGCCCGCGTCTTTGACGGTCACGCGCAGGCGCGTCATGCACGCCGCGTTTGCGAGCACGTTGTCTTTACCGCCCAAAAGGTCCAGCAGCTTTTGAGCCAGCTCTTTGTTCGTCATAACTCCTCCTTGTATTGGGTATCTCGTCTGGATGTCATATCAGCTCGCGCCGCGCACCTATTGGGCATCGGCATTGCTCTTCTCATGGCCACTCACCGCAGCACGGACATGGCCACGCGCCCGCTCAAGAGCTACCGCAGCTTGCTCGGCATCGCAGTCCAGCAGTACCGAGACAATAGAGGTTTTTACGTGGCCGCCGGCATCTGCAAGCGCCTGAACGGCGCGCTCGCGCGTGCAGCCGGTCGCCTCCATCACGATGTTCTGGCCGCGCACCACCAACTTCTCGTTCGTCTGCTGCACATCGACCATCAGGTTTTGGTATACCTTGCCAATCTTGACCATGGCACCGGTCGAAATCATGTTGAGAATGAGCTTTTGAACCGTTCCCGCCTTGAGCCTCGTTGAGCCGGTCAGTACCTCGGGACCGGGCACGGGCTCAATGGCAAGATCTGCGCTCTCCCCGATCTTCGACCCTTGGTTGCAGGCAATTGCAATGGTCTTGCACCCAGTTGCCTTGGCGTACACAAGGCCGCCCACCACATAGGGAGTACGACCGCTTGCCGCCAGGCCAACGACAAGATCCTTGTCCGAGAGTCCACGCTCCCGCAGGTCGCTCGCGCCAAGCTCCTCGCTGTCTTCGGCACCTTCGACAGCCTTGATAAACGCCGTCTCGCCCCCGGCAATGAGCCCGACAATCAGATCGGGCGATACGCCAAACGTGGGCGGACACTCCGAAGCGTCGAGTACGCCCAGACGACCGCTGGTGCCTGCGCCCATGTAAAAGACGCGCCCGCCGCGCTCAAGTGTCTCAGCAGCCCAGTCGATTGCTGTGGCAACCTGGGGCAACACTTTCGTGACCGACTGGACGGCACGAAGATCCTCATCGTTCATCGTCGTGACGATTTGCAGCGATGTCATCGTATCGAGGTCCATTGACCTTTGATTGCGCTGTTCGGTCGTGAATTTTGTTAAATCGAGCATTTCATTCACCTCATCTTTCCTGTTTCTCGATGTAGTTTTGCTTAATGACATGCGTCGCCCGTTCGTAGTCGCTGGCAACGTAAGCAGCGTACAGGGCATCGACAACCATAAGCTGGGCCATACGCGAAGCCATGGCACCGCTGCGGACCAAGGGTTCACTCGCAGCGACGCCGAGCACGGCATCGGCCATGGTGGCAAGCTTGGATGATCCATCTACTTTGGTAACGGCCACAACGGGACAGTTGTGACGTTGAGCCTCGGCGGTGCAATCCAGCACCTCTTGCGTCAAGCCCGAGTAGCTAAAGGCGATTGCCATATCGCCCTCATGCATGTTCTTGGCACATAAGAGCTGATCATGCCAGTCGTCGTACAGATGGCACTCTTTGTCGACACGCATGAGCTTTTGCGCCAGGTCGTGCGCGACCAAACGAGAGGCACCAATACCGAACAGATTGACCGCGCGCGCCCGCTTAAGACGGGCCGCGCATCGCTCCAAGACGGTGTAATCGAGCGTTCGCGCCGTCGCCTCGATCGTGCGCACGTTGCTTTTCATCACCTTCCCCACGATACGTTCGACGCTGTCATCCATGGAGATGTCCTCGAGGGCTACGTCTTTCTTGTCACCTAAGAGCGCCAGCTCGGCAATCAGTTCGCGCTGGAACTCCTTGTAGCCCGCAAAACCCAAACGCTTGCAAAAGCGCAAAATGCTCGAGGGCGAGGAGAACGTGACATCGGCAAGACCGCGGACGGACAGCCCGACCACCTCGTGCGGATGAGCGCTTACATATGCGATGACATTGCGTTCCGCCGGGCTCGCGCTGAGCTCACGCTCGCGAAGCCGCAAAAGCAATCCGTTTGCCATCTCAAACACCTCCGTTGAGAAGAATTAAAGACCAACGAACGATTCGTACCGGATACAAACAGCTTTTGCGGTACATTGTGCCGCATCGTGGCGCACAAAGGGCGAGCGTTCTACCGCTCGCCCCTCAAATCCGACCGCTCGGAAATACGCGCGACACAAAATAATTCAACGAGGTTGCATTATCAGAAACGGGTTTGTTACCGGCTAGCGCCTCGCATGGGCGCCGATCGGCCGAGTCGCATGGCGCACCAACGCCGCTGCCAGCAATACCAATAGCATGGCGGTGACATAGCCCGCAGCATCGAATCCTAAATCGATAACGTCGAAATGCCTGCCGGGAACAAAGATCTTATGCACCTGATCGCCAACGGAGCAGGCGGCGCAAAAGAGCAATACGGGCACGCAACGGGAGCATACGCTCCACGGACGCCTGGAAAGGCAAACCACGACCACGGAGGCGAATAATCCGACGAAGAAAAACTCTACGGTATGGGCAACGCGACGGACGTTCGTGCCCACCCACATGCGAATGGAAGCAAGTCGGCCAGACCGGACATTCGAGGCAGCCGAATCGGCGCCCCCGGTCATTCCGTTCTCTGTCTGGGCTTCACCCGTGGCATCAGCAGCCTGAACGCCCGTAGCCTGACCCTCCACCACACGCGCGGTGGACTCGCTCAGCAACGACGTCTCCACCGCATTTTGCTCCGTCAGCACCCAGATGCCCGCCAGCGTTGCAACGAACAGAACAATTGCGGTCCATCCGATTATTTGTTTTACGCGCGCCAAGGGCCAACCTCCTTTTTTGAATATCAGCGAGTGTAGCCCCAAATGGCATCGTCACCGTATCAAAATTTGAATCGCAACAGGAAGCGACAAAGCGACGCAAACCCCTACCCCGCCTCGCGCATCCAGCGATCGAACGTCCCCACGCACACGCCCAGGCACTTTGCTGCCTGGCTGCGGGTAATATCGCCTGCCTCATAGCTATCGCGCACCAGCTCAAACTGAGGAGGGCACGGCTTGCGAGGTCGACCGAAACGAACCCCTCGCGCCCGCGCCGCTGCAATTCCCTCCGCCTGGCGCCGATGGATATTCTCGCGCTCCACCTGCGCCACGTAGCTCAGCAGTTGCAGCACAATATCGGCAATCAGGGTGTTGGTCACATCCGGCGCGCCGCTGGCCCTAGCGCGCGTGTCAAGCAATGGCATGTCCAACACCACAATGGCAACCCCGAGCTCCTTGGTAATGCGTCGCCATTCCTCAAGAATCTCGGAGTAATTACGACCAAGTCGGTCGATAGAAAGCACCACCAGCACGTCCCCGTCTCCCAGGACGTGCAACAGCTCGCGATAATGCGGTCGATCGAAGTCCTTGCCGCTCGCATGGTCGGCATAAATATTCGCTGAGCCCACGCCATAGGCGCCCAGCGCATCCAGCTGCCGATTCAGATTCTGATCGCGCGAACTCACCCGCGCATACCCGTACACCGTCGCCATCTCATCCCCGCTTTCTTGTAAACCTGCCAAAAGGGACAGGTTTATTTTGGTAGGTTTTACCTCTCAAATAGCAGGTAAGCGGGCGGCCGAGCAGACGGCAAGGTAGCCACGATTCAAATGCGGAGGGCGGCCCCGAAAGACCGCCCTCCGCTCTCTCGCCACGAGTCGGGATTTAGCTAATGGATAAGCTTAAAGTCCAAGTGTCCACGCGTGGTATTGACGCGCGAGACCTCGATAATCACGCGCTGGCCCAGTTCATAGCGAGTCCCCGTGTCGGCGCCCGTCAGCGTAAGCGCGTCCTCGTCGAACTCGAACCACTCGTTGCCCAGGCTCTTAATTGAAACCAGGCCCTCGGCCTGCGTTAGGTCCAAGCGCACAAAGAGGCCCATGCTGCTAACCCACGAGACGGTTCCGGCATAGCGCTCACCCAGACGGTCCTCATAGTACTGGGCAATCTTGATCTTTTGCGTCGCATGGCTGGCGGCATCTGCCGCGCGCTCGGCATCGCTACATGCGCGGCAGATCTGCGGCAGAATGCGCGGCAGCGACTCGCGCCCCTTGCCGATCAGCCGCGGCGTACGGACCAAGGCGTCCTTGCCGCCGAGCTGCTCATAGGCCAACTGCAGTTTGAGCACGCGGTGCACCACCAGATCGGGGTAGCGACGGATAGGACTCGTAAAGTGACAGTAGCACGGCGCGGCGAGCGCAAAGTGGCCCTCGTTGCGCGGCTTGTACAGCGCGCGCTGCATGCTGCGCAGAAGCAGCGTGTTAACGAGCGGTGCGTTGGCCGTACCGGCGGCAGCATCAACTGCAGCCTGCAGCTCATCGGGGCTCCCCAGGGCAATACCGGCAGCACGACGATCGTCGATGATGCCTAGCTGCGCCAGCGCAACGGCGGCACCGTGCAGGCTATCGGGGCTCGGATCCTCATGCACGCGATAGCAGGCCTCGATATCACGGTCTGCCAGCCACTCTGCAACGCACTCGTTGGCGAGCAGCATGGCTTCCTCGATAAGCGACGTGGCACACGAACGCTCACGCGCCACAATCTGCACGGGCACTCCGTCCTCATCCAATAGAGCGCGAATCTCGGCCGTGTCAAAATCGACTGAGCCGCGGGCGCGACGAATACGACGGCGAAGTTCGGCGAGTTCGTTGGCGGCGACAAGGAAATCGCCGAGGTCGACGTTGTAGCCGCGGGCGGCCTCCTCGCACGCAAGACCGCGCTCAAGCGCTTCCTCGCGCGAGGTCTCGGCAGCCGCAACATCCTCGGCTGCACCCTCCAGCACCGAATACTCAACCGCGCCGGCACGCACCAGCAGCGCCTCGGCGCCGTCATAGTCCATACGCACACGCGGGCGAATCACGCTGGGATACGGATCGTAATGCCGCACGCGACCCTGCGTATCGAGCTCGATATCGACGGTAAACGCAAGACGGTCCTCGTCAGGGCGAAGCGAGCACAGGTCATTGGACAGGCGTTCGGGCAGCATGGGAAGCACGCGATCGGCCAGATACACCGATGTCGTACGATGGCGAGCCTCAAGATCGATATGCCCGTCCCACGCCACATAGTGTGAAACGTCGGCGATATGCACACCCAGCTTGTAGCCACCCTCGGGCGTGCGCTCCAGCGAAATGGCATCGTCAAAGTCGCGCGCGTCGACCGGGTCGATCGTGATGACAAAGCGGTCGCGCAGATCGCGGCGGAGCGGGTCCTTAAGCGCCGCGGACACATCGAGCGAAAGCCCCTCGGCCTCGTCTAGCGCGGCCTCGGGATAGCTATCGGTATAGCCGTAACGCGCCATCACATATTGAACGCCCAAATCGGGCGCGTCATCTCCGCCAATGCGGCGTTCGATCGTCACGGTGCCCGATTCCAGGCGCGTCGGGTAGGTCAAAATGCGCGCGACAACGGCATCACCCGGGTGGACGCCCAGGCGATCCGCCGAGGTATCCTCGGGCAGAATGAAGAAGTCGGCCTTCAGACGCGAATCGAGCGGCTCGATCACACCGAGCGGACCGGCGGTCTGGTACGTGCCCACCACGCTTATGGCTGCACGCTCAACCACGCTTTCGATCACGGCGCGCCGCTCACCGTGCGGGCTGTTCTTAATGCTCACGGCAACGGTATCGCCATCCATGATCTCGCGCTTACCGCGGCCCATGACCTTGTAGTCGCCGTTTTCGGTTACAACGTAGGCGCTATGCTCATGGAGCTGCACGCGCCCGGTCAGGCTCGGACGGCGTTCGCTGCGCACCGGCCCGCGCTGATTGCGAGCTCCACGCTTATGCTTGTTATTGCGCCCCATGGCGCCTCCTAACTATCGATTGCGAACTCCAAAGAGTCTACCCAAATGATTCGCTTTCCTGCCGTCCCCTAGGGATCAAAAAACGGGCCGCCCCATAAGAGACGACCCGTTGGAAGGGATGAATTCCAAGCATGCCTACACGCGCAGGTAGCGGCGCATGGCGATGGCAGAACCAAAGAGACCGATAATCACACCGACCAGAATCAGCGCAGCATAGGTCACCAGGTAGTACTGCATCGGCAGGGCAAACGACATCCAGCCGATGCTCTCCTGCAGACGCGGAATCATCAGATTGCGCAGCAGCTCCAGAACGCCGATGGAAAGCAGCGAGCCCAAAATGGCCTGCAGCACGCCCTCGGTGATAAACGGGCCACGAATGAAGCCGTTGCTGGCGCCGACCAGACGCATAATCGCAATCTCACGACGACGCGCCGTGATGGACAGGCGAATCGTGTTGTTGATGAAGATGAATGCGATAAAGGTCAGAAGACCAACGAGCACCACGGCGGCGATGCGGATGTAGTTGGTCACCTGGAACAGGCGGCTCACTTCCTCCTGGCCGTACAGCACGCTCGCGTTGACGTCGCCGTCATCCGCGATCTTCTGGAAATCGGCATCCTTCTTGAGCTTCTTTGCCGTGCTCTCGACCTTGGACGGATCGTCCATCTCAATAGCGAAGGAAGCCGGCAGCGGGTTCTGGCCATCGAGCGCGCTCATGGTGGCGTCGGCGTTGCCCGACATCTTGCTCGTATACTCGGCCAGCGCGTCGTCCTTGTCCTTATAGGTCACGGACTTGACGTTATTCCACGTCTTAAGCTCGGCCTCAAAAGCCTGAACATCGGCCTGATCGGCGTCATCACTAATGAACGCGTTGATGACAACCTGATCCTCGACGGTGCCGATCACGGAGTTCAGCATCGCAGAGCCCATGATGAACAGGCCGATGATAAACAGCGAAAGGAAGATCGTGATGACGGCGCCGAGCGAGGTAGTCCAGTTACGGAAGAAGTGGCTGATTGCCTCTTTGAAGGAGTAGCCCACGTTAGTTGGTGCCATAGTTGCCGTAACCTCCCCTCTCCTGGTCGCGGATGACGTGGCCGCCCTCGAGGGCGATCACGCGACGGTGCATGCTATCGACCATCTCGCGGTCGTGCGTGGCGACGATCACGGTGGTGCCGGTGCGGTTAATACGCTCAAGCAGCTTCATGATGCCCAGCGAGATCGCCGGGTCGAGGTTGCCCGTGGGCTCGTCGCAGATCAGCAGCGGCGGACGGTTGACCATAGCACGGGCGACGGCAACGCGCTGCTGCTCGCCACCGGAAAGCTGGTCGGGCAGCGAGTCCATCTGATCGGCCAGACCGACCAGGCGCAGCACCTCGGGCACCTGGCTGCGAATGACGCCCTTGGGCTTGCCGATGCACTGCAGGGCAAACGCCACGTTTTCGTAGGCGGTCTTTTGCGGCAGAAGCTTAAAGTCCTGGAACACGGCGCCAATCTGGCGGCGCAGGAACGGAACCTTGCGGTTCTTGATCTTCATGAGGTCCTGACCGGCAACCAGGATGCGGCCGCTCGTCGGCTTGACGTCGCGGTTGAGCGTCGACAGCAGCGTGGTCTTACCCGAGCCGGAGTGACCGACCAGGAAGACGAACTCGCCCGGATAGATCTCGATGTTGATGTCGTCGAGTGCAGGCTTGTTGGGCTGTGCCGGATAGATCTTGGTGACATGCTCCATAAGGATGACGGGCTCGACACCGGCCTGCTTGGCCATCTTCTTGCGGCTGGCCTGCGGATCGATGGGCGCAAACACCGACGTAAAATCGGGGTTGTTGAGCGCGTTATCGAGGCTTGCGACCTCGGCTGCCTGATCGCTCTCGACCACCGGGGCAGCAGGCTGCGTGGGGTCGGGAATAGCGGCAAAGAGACCGGACTGCGCAGGCTGAGGAGCCGGCGTCGCAGGGGCCAAGGGGTCGGGAATGCCGGCCATGGTAGGCTGCGGCGTGGCGGCACCAGCCTGAGGCTGCTCCACGCGAGCGGTCACGGCCTGAACGGGCTCAAAACCCGCCGTGCCGGAAAGCGCGACATCGCTGGTTGGATTGTAGGCAAAGGGATCGGATGCCGGCTGTGCCTGATCTGCCGGCTGAGCGGGGGCCTGAGCAACAGGCTGGCCCTCTGAATCCGGAGTGGCGAAACGACTGCCCTGGACGCCTGCCTGCGTCTTGGGGGCATCATCGCCCGCACCGGAGGTACGGAAGTGGTTACCCACTGGTGCTCCTTATCGTCGTGCGTTTAAACTACATGAGCGCTTTGTATTTTAGCAGCATTAGCTTTGCTGCACATAAGAAGCATGGCGTGGTTAGGGATCCCGTCGGCCGGACACAGGGTTACTCTCCAAATCGTCCTCGGACATGTCGGAGCCCCCGCTGCGCGCTTCGCGCGGCGGGGGCTCCTCCGTCCTGCGGAAAGATTTGGAGAGTAACCCTGTGCCCGGCCTGCGGTAACTAAGGGGTCGCCGCGTTTATCTTGAGGTGCTGCATATACAAAGCTGGAAGGGTCTGAATTGCGCTTTGTCGATATATGCCCTTTTTCCTGATGGGACCGTGCTTGAGGGGCGTCTTCATGAGTTGCGGTGAAATAGGAACTGTTGAGCCTTTAAGCTGGCAAAACAGTCCTTATTTCACCGCAACTGAAACAGGGGCGCTCTCCAAGAGAGCGCCCCTGCCGGGTTTCCATAGTACTGGCGAAACAGTTTTATAGTTCTGGCGAAGCAGTCCTTGAGATCCGCCTTGCCTTATGCCAAGAACTCCTTGGTGGTTGCCACGATGTTGGCGGCGTCCAGGCCGTACTTGTGCAGGAGCTCGGCGCCCGGGCCGGACTCACCGAAGGTGTCGTTGACGCCGATCTTCTTGAGCGGCGTCGGGCACTGCTCGCACAGGACGTCGGCAACGGCGCTGCCCAGGCCACCGATTACAGAATGCTCCTCGACGGTCACGACGTGGCCGGTCTTGGTGGCGCTCTTGACGATCAGGTCGGCATCGATGGGCTTGATGGTGTGCATGTTGATGACCTCGGCGTCGATGCCCTCGGCAGCGAGCTGCTCGGCGGCCTCGAGAGCCTCGCCGACCATCAGGCCGCAGGCGATGATGGTCACATCGGCGCCCTCGCGCATGACAATGCCCTTACCCAACTCGAACTTGTAGGTCTCGGGGTCGTTGATAACCGGCGAGGCCAAACGGGCGAAGCGCATGTACACCGGACCGTCGCACTCGTAGGCGGCGCGCGTCACGGCGCGGGCCTCCACGTCGTCGGCGGGAACAATCACGGTCATGCCAGGGATGACGCGCATGAGGGCGATATCCTCGCAGCACTGGTGCGTGGCGCCATCCTCGCCCACCGAGATACCGGCGTGCGTGGCACCGATTTTAACGTTGAGGTGCGGGTAGCCGATGGAGTTGCGGACCTGCTCAAAGGCGCGGCCGGCGGCGAACATGGCAAAGCTGCTCGCGAAGGCAACGCGGCCGGTGGTTGCGATACCGGCGGCAACACCCATCAGGTTGCTCTCGGCAATGCCTACATCGAAGAAGCGGTCGGGGCAGGCTGCCTTGAACTTGCCGGTCTGCGTGGCGGCGGCCAGGTCGGCGTCGAGGACCACAAAGTCATCGTGCTCGTTGGCGAGCTCGACGAGGGCCTCGCCGTAGCTTACGCGCGTGGCGATTTTCTTGACGTCTGCCATCCTAGAGCTCCTCTCCGGCGGCCGTGAGCTCTGCCATGGCCTGCTCAAACTGTTCATCGTTGGGGGCCTTACCGTGCCAGCCCACCTGGTTCTCCATAAAGGAAACGCCCTTGCCCTTCATGGTCTCGGCGATAATGGCGGTCGGCTGACCCTTGGTGGCGCGGGCCTCGGCAAAGGCGGCGCGGATCTGATCGAAATCGTTGCCGTCGGCGAGCTCCACCACATGGAACTTAAAGGCGCGGAACTTGTCGGCGAGCGGCATGGGGTCGTTGACCTCCTCGACGGGGCCGTCGATCTGCAGGCCGTTGTGGTCGACGATCACGCAGAGGTTATCGAGCTGCTGGTTGCCGGCAAACATGGCGGCCTCCCAGACCTGGCCCTCCTCGCTCTCGCCATCGCCCAGCAGGGCGTACGTGCGGTAAGTATCGCCCCAGTGCTTGGCGGCAACGGCCATACCCACGGCGGCGGAGATACCCTGGCCGAGCGAGCCGGTGGACATGTCGACGCCCGGGGTGTCGTTCATGTTGGGATGACCCTGCAGGTGGCTGCCGATATGGCGCAGCGTCTCGAGATCCTCCTTGGGGAAGAACCCACGCTCGGCGAGCACGGCGTACAGGCCCGGAGCGCAATGGCCCTTGGAGAGCACAAAACGGTCGCGATCGGCCTTGCGGGGATCGGCCGGGTCGACGTTCATTTCCTCAAAGTACAGATAGGTCATGATGTCGGCAGCGCCGAGCGAACCGCCCGGATGGCCGGACTTGGCAGCGTGCACGCCGGTGACGATGCCCTTCCTTACCTCGTTGGCAACCTTTTTGAGCTCTTCGTCGCTCATTGTGCCTTCCTTTCATCCTCATTAGACAAAATGCGCACGGCACGGAAAGGTAATCCCAACACAGCCGCAATGCACGTACGTCATTCATTATGCTGGAAACTGATGGCTTTACCAGAGTTTTTATCATTATTTGAACAATTTAGCAGGCAGAACCGCTGATGAAACGGTTTATCAATGTGAACGTCTTTTGGATGGAACGCGGCCGACCCTACGCGCTAATGTCCTTGAATCCCTCGCCGAAGGCTTCCGTAACGTCAGCGACCGTCACAATGGCGTGAGGATCGCGCTCTCGCACGATCGTCTTGAGGGTATTGAGCTCTCGACGGCTCACGATGACCATAATCACCGGCTTCTCGGCACCCGAATACATGCCAGTCGCCTTAAACTTGGTACAACCACGACCCAGGCCATACATGATATCGGCAGCGATATCAGGGAACTTGTCCGAGATGATGAGTACCATACGGCGTTTGTTGCCACCATCGACCACGGCATCGATCACGTAGCCGCTAATGACCATCGAAAGACCTGCATACAGTGCGTTTTCGATTGAAAAGACCGGAGCCGACAGCGCGCATACGGCAACATCGATCGCCATGACGGTCGAGCCCACGGGCAGTGAGGTATTACGCGAGATGATTTGGCCAATCGTGTCCGAGCCGCCGGTGTTGGCACCGGCGCGCAACACCATGCCGTAACCGATGCCCGTAATAATGCCGCCCCACATGGCAGGGAGCATCAGGTCCGCATCCGCCAGAGGTGCTACAAACGGGGCGAACAGATCGGTAAAGAAGCCCAGCAGCACAAAGCCCGTCGCGGTCTGCACCACGTAGAACATGCCGCCCTCGCGCATAACGACCAGCAACAGCAAGGCGTTCATCACGATCGTCTGAATACCAACGGGAAGCGATAGGCCACGCGATGCGCCGACCGCCTGGATAATGGTGGCAAGGCCCGTAACGCCACCGGCAGCAAGGCCGTTGGGAATCAAAAACAGGTCGGTCGCAATAGCGGCCAAGGCACACCCCAACATGATCTGGGGCAGGTCGTGAAAGAAGTTCATCGAAAGAATGCGCTTGATGTCCAGACGATATGCCATGCTGCCTCCCTCAAAAAAGCGCACCCAAACGAGTGCGCTTTGAACTTCTTGCTGTATTCGATTCTACCGATTCACCGAGCAAATACCACCCCTGCGAAGTGTTTGCATCGACCCGGAGCCAACCATGTGCCTAGGCGTCCGAGCCTTCTGCATCGGCGTTGCCGGTAGCCCAGCGATGGTAGCCAATAACAAACGGGTCCAGGTCGCCATCGTCAAGAACTGCCTCGACGTTGCTGGTCTCCACGCCCGTGCGTAGGTCCTTGACCATCTGGTACGGGTAGAGCACGTAGCTGCGGATCTGGTTGCCAAAACCAATCGTGGTCTTGGGTCCGCGAATCTCATCGAGCGCCTCGGCACGCTTCTCGAGCTCAATCTCGTACAGGCGAGCCTTGAGGATCTGCATGCACGCGGCCTTGTTCTGGATCTGGCTGCGCTCGTTTTGGCAGGTGACCACAATGCCGCTGGGGAAATGCGTCACGCGCACGGCGGAGTCGGTGGTGTTGACGCCCTGACCGCCCGGGCCGCTCGCGTGGTACACGTCCACGCGGATGTCATCGGGACTGATCTCGATGTCGATATCATCGGGTAGCACGGGGATGACCTCGACGCCGGCAAACGTGGTCTGGCGGCGCTTCTTGTCGTCGGTGGGGCTAATGCGCACCAAGCGGTGGACGCCAGCTTCGGCGCGCAGCATGCCAAATGCGTCCTTGCCCTCGACGGTAAAGGTCGCGCGGTCAATGCCGATGACCTCGGCCGCGGGACAGTCGTTGATGGTGACCTTCCAGCCGCGACGCTGGCAGTACTTCATGTACATCTTAAAGAGCATGAAGGTCCAGTCCTGGGCCTCCAGACCACCCTGTCCGGGCTTGATGGTCACAATGGCATCGCCGTGATCGAACTCACCGGTAAACCAGCTCGAAAGCTCAAGCTCATCGATGGCCCGGGCCAGGCGCTCAGCCGTGGCTGTAGCCTCCTCGCGAAGGGCGACGGCGTCGGGGTCATCCCCCATCTCCTCGGCAAGCTCCAGCGCAGCGCGGGCATCGGAAAGCTCGCCGCGCGCGGTGTCCACGGCAGCGATATCTTCCTTGGTACGCGCTATCTCCTCCATGGTGGCACGGGCGGCGTCGGCGTCATCCCAAAAGCCAGGGGCAACACTTTTGGCCTCGAGCTCGGTCACGCGCGTGCGCTTTTCGTCCAGGTGGAGATACGACTCGACCTCACCGAGCCGGTCCGCGAACGCGTCCAGCTCGGCGGGCGTTACCTCTAAAGCCTCAGCCATTAACGATTCCTGCCGTGGCAGTACTTAAACTTCTTGCCGCTACCGCAGGGGCACGGGTCGTTGCGGCCCACGTTGACGTACGGATCGTCGCTCTCGGACTTGCGATAGGTGGTCACCTTGCCACCGTTGTTGACGGCAGCCGGACCACCCTGGACAGCCGTGCGGGCCTGCACCTGCGCCTGCTTGCGCAGCACCGAATCGTCGTTGTCACCATCGACCTCGGCAGGACCGGAGAAGCGCGCACCCTCGAGCGCGGGCTCCTCCTTGTGCTCCACGGCACGCGGGGCAGCCTTGATCTCGATGCGCAGAACCGTGCGCAGGTAATCCTCATACATGGTATCGACGAGTATCTGGAACGCGCCGTAGGCCTCGGTCTTGTACTCAACCAGCGGGTCGCGCTGGCCAAAGCCGCGCAGGCCGATGCCGGTCTTGAGGTAGTCCATCTCCTGCAGGTAGTTCATCCAACGGGTATCGATGACGCGCAGCATGACCTGGGTGTTGAGCTCGCGCATCAGGTCCTCGCCCAAGCGCTCGGCCTTCATGTTGTAGCACTTCTCTACGTAAGCCAGGACATCGGCAGCCAGGGCCTCATAATCCTCGTCGGGGAACTTCGGCGTATCGATGTGGCCGGTGAGCTCCACAACCCACTTGCGCAGGCCCTCCAGGTCGCGCTCACCATCGTGGCTGTCCTTGGTGCAGAACTCCTGCACGCAACGGTAGACGGTATCGTGCATGACCTCGGTGATGTGGTCGGTCAGGTCCTTGCCGTCAAGAATCTTATTGCGCTCGGCGTAGATGACCTGGCGCTGCTTGTTCATGACGTCGTCGTACTCAAGGACGCTCTTACGCATGGAGAAGTTGATGCTCTCGACCTTGTGCTGGGCGCTCTCGACGGCCTTGGAGATGATCTTGTGCTGGATGGGCATGTCGTCGCCCATGTCGGCCGTGACCATCATCTTGGAGACGCGGTCCATCTTGTCGCCGCCGAACAGGCGCATGAGGTCGTCCTCGAGCGACAGGTAGAACTGGGTCTCGCCCGGATCGCCCTGACGACCGGAGCGGCCGCGCAGCTGGTTGTCGATACGACGGGACTCATGGCGCTCGGTGCCGATAACGGTCAGGCCGCCGGCGGCAAGCACACGCTCGCGCTCGGCCTTGCAGGTCTCCTTTGCCTCGGCGTTAAACTGCTCGAGCTGCTCGGGCGTCACGTCCTCCATGGTCAGGCCCTCGTACTCAAGGCGCTCGCGCACCAGCTCGTCGGGGTTGCCGCCCAGCAGGATGTCGGTACCACGACCGGCCATGTTGGTGGCGATGGTCACGGCGCCGTAGCGTCCGGCCTGGGCAACGATGTGGGCCTCGCGTTCATGGTGCTTGGCGTTGAGGACCTCGTGTGCGATGCCGCGCTTGGTAAGGGCGGCGGACAGCTTCTCGGAGCTCTCGATGGAGACGGTGCCCACCAGGACCGGTTGGCCCTTGGCGTGACGACGCTCAACGTCGTCGGCAACGGCGTTGTATTTAGCCTGAATGGTGCGGTACACCAGGTCCTCGTGGTCCACGCGCTGCACGGGCTTGTTGGAGGGGATGACCTCGACGGGCAGCTTGTAGATCTCGCGGAACTCAGCATCCTCGGTAAGTGCCGTGCCGGTCATGCCGGAGAGCTTGTCATACAGACGGAAGTAGTTCTGCAGGGTGATGGTGGCCAGGGTCTGGTTCTCCTCGCGTACGAGCACGCCCTCTTTGGCCTCAATGGCCTGGTGCAGGCCCTCGGAGTAACGGCGGCCTTCCATAATGCGGCCGGTGAACTCGTCGACGATCTTGACCTCGCCGTTGGTGACCACGTACTGCTTATCACGGTGGAACATGTACTGGGCCTTCAGCGCCTGCTGCAGGTGGTTGACCAGCTGGCCGGAGAGATCGGCATAGATGTCATCGATACCCAGGCGGCGCTCGATCTTCTTAAGACCGCGCTCGGTGGCGGCGATGGTGTGCTTGGCCTCGTCCATGACGTAGTCGCCCGTGGGCTCCACGTCCTCGGTGGCGGTGAGCATGTCGTGCGACACGTCCTCGCCGCGCTCAAGGCCACGCACGGCACGCGCGAAGTCCTTGTAGGTGCTGGCGGACTTGGTGCCGGCGCCCGAGATGATCAGCGGGGTACGCGCCTCGTCGATCAGGATGGAGTCAACCTCGTCGACGATGGCGTAGTTGTGGCCGCGCTGCACACGCTGCTCGGGGCGGGTGACCATGTTATCGCGCAGGTAATCGAAACCGAACTCGGAGTTGGTGCCGTACGTGACGTCGGCCTGGTAGGCCGGACGCTTGAGCTCGAGCGGCATGTTGTTCTGGAGCAGACCGACGGTCATGCCCAGGTACTTGTAGATGCGGCCCATCCACTCGGAGTCGCGCTTGGCAAGGTAATCATTGACAGTAACGACGTGCACGCCCTTGCCGGCAATAGCGTTGAGATAGCCGGCCAACGTGGAGACGAGGGTCTTACCTTCGCCGGTCTTCATCTCGGCGATGTGGCCCTCGTGCAGTGCCATGGCGCCAATGAGCTGCACGTCAAAGTGGCGCATACCCATGGTGCGCTTGGAAGCCTCACGCACGGTGGCAAAGGCCTCGGGGAGCATGTCGTCGAGCGACTCACCGTTGGCGTAACGCTCGCGGAACTTATCGGTCTGGCCGCGGAGCTCCTCCTCGGTCATCTTCTCAAACTGGGGCTCAAGACCGTTGATCTGGTCGACGATCTTGTAGTAGCGCTTAAGGTCCTTATCGGATCCAAAGGACAGCAGCTTTGACATGAATCCCATGTGGTTTTCCTTTTTGGCCATCGCCCACGCCGTGCAGCTGCGGGCGAGTTAAACACAGATGATTGTACTTTAGCCAAACAAGGCGCGGCCTATACGGTCGAGCTCGACCGCCACGTAATAACTACGACCAACCTGCCACAATGGGACAAGTTAATTTTGGCAGGTCTATCTGGGCAAACGCTGCCTCTCTGCCATGTGGTGCCATGGGGACAGGTTAGTTTGCACTAATTTAAAAAGAAAAAAGGCCGCGCACCCAAATGGATGCACGGCCCTCATGCCATGAATGCGAGTGATTCCGCGGCGAGCTATTTACTCAGCAGCCTCGGTGGTCTCGGCCTCGGCAGCGGCCTCCTCGACGGGAGCCTCTGCGGGAGCCTCGGCGGCCTGCTTAGCAGCCTCCTCGGCGAACTTAGCGGCACGCTTAGCCTTCTCGGCAGCCTTAGCCTCAGCGGCGGCCTTGCGAGCGGCCTCGGCCTCAGCAGCCTTGGCAGCCTTGGCAGCCTTGGCCTCCTCGGCCTTCTTGAGCTGGGCGGCAGCGGCGCCACCGAACTTGTCGGCGAAGCGCTGGACGCGTCCACCGGTGTCGACGAACTTCTGCTGGCCGGTGTAGAACGGGTGGCACTCGTTGCAAAGCTCGACCTTCATCTCGGACACGGTAGCGTGCGTCTTGAAGGTGTTGCCGCAGGAGCACGTCACCGTGCACTCGACATACTGGGGATGGATACCCTGCTTCATGGTAGGACTCCTTATTGGTCAGGCGCTGGTTACCGATCAGCGCATAAGGCGTCTTGGTTTCCGACCAAGACAACAAACTCGGCTATGGTACCACGGCGCCGCGTGTCCCACAAAAGGTTCACGGTCTTTTCGGCACAGCACGAACTGGCCCTTGAATATCAACTATCATCCGAACACTCCCCCACATTCATCCTTCGTATGTATCGAGGTATTCCTGCTTGAGCGTCTGCGAGGACGACTTGATCTTTT
>UQLJ01000007.1:0-90084 GCA_900541825.1 uncultured Collinsella sp. | reverse complement strand
GCGCATTCGGCGAGATGCGTTTGCGAAAGTGGTCAATTTTAGATTAGCGCTAACAAGGGCCGACGCCATGTGCGTCTTGCCGGTGCCGACGTCGCCCATGAGCACGAGGTCCTCCCTGCGCTCGACGAAGTCGAGCGCGAGCAGCGACTCGCGCCCCATGCCCTCCGGCCACGACACGGCCGACCAGTCGTAGCCGTCGAAGGTCTTGGGCGCCGGCAGCGCGCAGCGCCTGAGCAGCGTCGCGCGCTTCGAGGCCTCGCGGCTGGACCTCTCCGCCTCGAGGTAGCCCGCCAGGTACTCCACCTGCTTCGGGGTGCCGAGCCTCGACCACTCCTCCAGGACGGCGGTGGTGAGCGAGCACGACCGCCCGGCCTCCACGACCCTGCGGGCCAGCTCCTCGCTAGCTGCCATCGGCGACCGCCCCCTTCAGGAACCCGTCGTAGACCGACAGGTCGGCCCCGCCGGCCTCACCGCCGCCTCCCGCGATGCGCCTCGCCAGCACGTCGACCGTGGCGTCGTCGGGGACGCGGCCGCCCTCGACGACCCTGAGCGCCGCCTCGCAGGCCGCCTCGAAGCCCGAGGACTCGCTCGCCCGGCCGATCGACCTGAGCGTGCGCCTCCTGCCGGCGGAATCCATCCGGTCGATCCCCTCGACGAGCCCCGGCGGCATGTCGCGCCTGATCGTCGACTCCCCGAAGGCCCTCGGCCTGGCGATGATGGCGGGCACGAGCGAGAGGGGGTTCCGGACCGCGGGGCCCTCCCCGAAGGCCCTGGGGAGGACGGCGACCCGGCGGCCGCGGTCGGCGAGGATCTCCACCGTCGACGCGCGCATGCCGACGAGCAGGCTCCGCCCGTGCCAGGCGGGCCCGGCGACGTACTCGCGCCCGTCGGCCTCGACGTAGCCGCGCTTGTCGGCGCGGGCGGTGACCCACCTCACCGCGTCGAACTCCACGCCGGGAAGGGCGCGCATGGCGGCGAGGTCCTCCCGGTAGGCCTCCCCGTGCGGCCTGCCGTCGCGGCAGCGCGCCGCCGCGTTGACCCTCGCGCACCCCTCGGCGAGGAACGCGTTGAGCTCGGGGAGCGCGCCGAACGCCGGCACGGGGACGAGGAGGTTGCGCCGGAGGAACCCCACGGCGTTCTCGACGGAGCCCTTCTCGTTTCCCGAATAGGGGTTGCAGTACCGGCTCTCGAAGCGGTAGTGGGCCCTGAACTGCGAGAACAGCCTCGATTCCGTGACCTCGCCGCGCACCATCCTGCCCGCCTCGGTGGCGTTGTCGAGCACCATCGCCGCGGGGGCGCGGCCCCAGCGGCGGAAGATCTCGAGCAGCCCGGCGCACAGGCACTCCGACCTCTGCGACATGAGGGCGACGCATTGCCGGTCGTTCGAGTGCGGGAGTGTCGCGACCAGCAGCTTGAGGTCGAGGGTCCTCCCGCCGACCGCGGCGCGGAAGTTCCCGAAATCGACCTGGCAGGTGCCCGGCGCCCACTCGAGCTCGAGGTACCCCTCTCCGCCCGCCGCGGTCCGGGCATGCCTGAGCTCGCGGACGAACCTCTGCACGGTGGAGTACGAGCCGGCGTAGCCGCGCTCGGCGACGAGCCTGTCGTAGATCCGCCTGGCGGTGTGGCGCTGCTTCCTCGGGGCCCCGAGGTCGGCCTCGAGAACGCCGATGACCCATTCCTCGTTGCCCTCGAGTGCGGGCCTGCCCCTCCTCTGGGGCATCGGCGCGGCGGGCGACATGTCCTCCATGTCGGCGTACTTCGCCACGGTGTTCCGGCTCACGTGGAGCACTCGGGCGATTTCGGACCTCGAGCGCCCGGCGGCGTCCATCGACCGTATATCATTCACTGTGTCCAGGGGCACGGTCATCTCCTCCATCCTTCCCGGGCGGGCTCGCCAAAGTAACCGCCCGGGGAAAACATACGGCGAGGGCCGCGCCCCCGGTCCCCGGGGCGCGGCCCTCTTGCTTAAACTGCTCAACTTTTCGTGCTCACGGTGCTCATTTCCCAGTGACCACTCGGACCACTTCTTAGTGAACATCAACACCTGGTGTCGAGGGCGTCCGTGGACGCCTACATCGAGTCGAGGAGCGGCAGGAAATGACGGCGGCGACCGCCCCGGGAGCCGCCCGCGGCCGGGCACGCGAGGGAGCCTCGAGACGAAAGGAGCTCGAGGACGACCATGACAAAGAGCACTAGCAGGAGCCAGGTGAGGCCCATCGCATCGACCAACGCGATATTCGGCGCCGACGAGGCGCGCGATGCTGCGCATCAGCCGCAACGCCATGTACCGGCTCGCCCCCCCCTTGCACTTACCGTCAGAGCATGCTATAAGGTTATTGGTGGCTCATTAAGCTACCTCCAAGTGCCGGGGGAGTCCCCCGGCTATTTTTTTATCCATTCCATTAGGAGTCCCCATTGGCCAAGGAGCTCAGCATCTTCGTCGACGAGAGCGGCGACCGCGGCGGCAAAGCTCGCTACTACCTGCTCACACTCGTCTTTCACGACCAGGCAGACAGCATCGCCGAGGCAGTCACGAGCTATGAGGCCAAGCTTGCCAGGGCCGATCTCCCTAACATTCCGTTTCACTCCGAGCCTCTCATGAACGGGCACAAGGATTATGAGTTTCTTGGCATCGAGCAGCGCAAGCTGATGCTCGCCTACTTCTCCTCGTTCGTCCGCAAACTTCCCATTTCCTATATCACGTTCGTCTACCGCCGCAGCCAGTTCGAAGACCCGGCAAGGCTAATGGAGCGCATGGGGCGCGACATCTCCTCCGCCATGATTGAACACCTGGGCTTCTTCCAGTCCTTCGACGATGTGAAGGTCTATTACGACAACGGTCAGAACATTGTCAAGCAGGCGCTCGACCGCTCGGTGGGCAAGGTCCTCTCAAAAGGGGTCGTCCGACGCCGCAAGACCTCGATGACCGACTACCGCCTCGAGCAAGTGGCGGATTACCTCTGCACTATCGAACTTGCCTTGGTCAAGTACGAGGCCAAGGAGAACGGTGAGACGTACAACAAGTTCTTCGGAGGTATAGGCTCTTTCAAGAGGAACTGGCTCAAGCAAGCCCGCAGCAAGCGGATATAGCTGGTCTCGCGGTTTCGCAAGGAACGGTCAGTTCTCCTCTGGCGAGGAACCCCGGGCGACGTGCTTTGAGCAGTAGAAGCAGCGCGGGCATTAATCGGTGCCGACATGGGCCCGGACGTGAACAGTGCTGCGTCCCCTGTTCACGGGGCGCGAAACCATAAAGGTTGTCCAGCGGTTGCCAAACGAAAAGCCCCTGACTTGTTTATGCCATGGGTGCTATCTAGGTTGTCATGCACGTATGCTGCACGTATTTAACTATTTCCACTCTATAGTTAAAAACTGCTTCCAGTTTGTCGCAGTTTGCTCCAGTCAATCCTATTTATACTCAGCCTCAAAAATCGACGTCTGGGCATGCCGTCAAATTTGAGTCACAGTATTTGAGATCAACTGGGGCGTTTTCATGAGTCACGGTGAGTCACGGCACGAAACCGAATTACACGAGCCAAATTATACTGCGTTCGCCCAGTGATGGGCGGGACAATATAACTCCAAACTTTCTTCTTGCAACCGTTAGAGATCCATCTTATTAAAGTCGATGGAATATCCCATGGACTTGAGCTCCTTCAAGAGACCAAACTCCCAATTGTCTGTTCCGGTATATACAACGCCCTGTAAATCGGAGGGAATCTCGATACCTTTGTCAGCAAGAATTGCAACGTTTTCCCTGCCAAGCCGACCAATAAAGTATCCGGCTTCAAATACAACATTCTGTCTAGCCCTGGGCTTTGCCGAGTGTTCTGTCTGGGCTTTTCCTTCGTCGTCCGCCGTAAATAGGCATACCGCTCCTGCCGCATTGCCTTCAATTTCCAACTTTTCGATGATTGTCTTACCCTGATTGGACTGTTCGTTCAGGATAACCGCCGTCAGACCCTGCCTTTCGATGATTCTCGCAACCCTTTCCCGAAGCTCTCCGTTGTGGCCATGGACGATAAATACCTTCGAATAGTCTCCGACATTTGCAGCCGATCCGGTTTCCCCTTCAGCTGAAAACTCATCAAGGTATATCTCCAGCACAGCTTTTGCTCTGCGCAGGCCTTCCGCACAGGCATCAACGAAAGCCGAGTGGGGCGTGCTGGTGGTAAAGAAAGACAACGAGTAGCTGATTTTGTTAAAGTTTTTAAATTCGTAGCTGTCTTCTCCAAATCGCCTAATCAAAAGCCTGTCAGCTCTTGTCTTCCATGCTTTGAAATCAGGTGAACTAGAGCTGATATTTTTCTTTGAAAGCTCGTCTGCTGTTCCGCACAATTGCTGCAAAATTTCAAAATCAGACATTAAACCTTCTTTCTATAACCAATAACGGAGCTAAGAAGCATCCTTTTCCAATGAGCAGCCAAATCTCTTTACTGTTTCCTCGGTGCCCCTATCGGAGATGGACTTGCCCATAGCGAACTCAATAGCGTCTAGCAAAGCTATGGCACGAGCCTTGAAATAGGCATCAAAGTCATCATTAATGAACGCATCCCAGTCAATAAGATTCGATTCGATTCGATGACGAAGCTCGCCCTGTTCGATGTCAGTCTTCTTAACGATTTTCGCTGAGTAGGCACTGGGGGCCGAGCCTCCAATTTCTCTGTTCGATTCAGGTAGCAGAGGTGTCTTGTTGATGACCGAGTTCCACTTCTGTCTTTCGTATCCCATCTTTTCGCAGTAGCTTTGCGGGAAGATGTGATGGATATCGGGAGCTGTTTCCATGCTGTTCACGATATCGATAGAGATGCCGCGCATGAAATCGAGCCCCTTTCCCTTATAAAGGAGGGCCATGATTCCCTTATAGGCTGCCGACTGTCTCGATTGGAGTCCCAGAAGTCGGGTTGACTGGAAATGGGCATTGTTTACGGTTCGCATCTCGGATTCTGCGCCTTCAATCTCGGCAACAACATCCTCTATGTCATAGCAAAAGCGAGTCTCGTTAGAGCCGCCATACATCTCTCCAAAGATTCCACACCAGAACCAACGAGCAATGATTTTTTGGCTCTTGGGGTCCTTGAAAGTCTGGGACCCACATAGCCAGCAATTGCAGCAAGAGGAATGATCTGAGTCGTGTAAGGAAGATCGCGCTTCCTGAAAACGGACTGCGATAGCAGAAATTCACGAGCAAGTTCATAGCCCTCGATAACAGCTTCTTTGTTCGCCTGATAATCCTCGAATCGCAGGTCCAGTACATCTTTCTTCTTGCAACTAACGGCTCCGCTTAAACCGTCACGCTTACGCTTGTAGTTCGTAAATAGTGTCACTGTAGTCAGGAAAGCGGTTTCGTCTACGCTTTCTGTAACGTCAGTGCGAATGTCCTTATCCAGAGCATGAATTCGGCGCTTGTTGGCCTTCCAGTCTCCTCGGAGGTCAAACTTGTAAGTAGCAAAAGTTGCAGTAACGAGCTCGAACACAGTGAGTGAGACGCCGCCGGTATTAACGTTTTCAAACACCTTGCAAACAGCCTCGCGTGGTGTACTTTTGTCCATAGTTATAACGGGGAGCCTATACGAAGTAATTGTTTCAATGACATCCTGCTGAAACTTGTTGAACTTTGTCATGGCATCTGGAGATGACTGATGAAAAGACATATAGCCAAGTAACCACTGAGTTGCAGCGCTTGAGTCGAAGAGGACGTTCGCGGGATACATCTCGTGTTCATACTCAAGTTTGCGGGTGGACAAATCAAGCTTTACATCTCGATCGAAGTTCTCCTTGATTTTCCTGTCCTCAGGGACGGAAACGATAGCATCGTACCTATCCGTTTCGGGGTCGAGACATGCGTTCATGTCCAGATAATAGAAACGCGAGATGGCAACACGTTTGTCATTCGTTGTAGATACGGGACCCTTCCCATACAGTGATCTGTACATTGAAGTCAGGCGCTGCTGGCCATCCATAACCAAATACCGCGGAGTTGCTTCGGAGGAGGGAGCACCTTCGATGGTGCGGTATTTGAATTTAACCTCTGAGCTTCCATACTCTAGTTGCATCAAGGCGCCCATGGGGTAACCCTGCGAAAGGCTTGCGAGCAAGCTCCTGATGCGGTTGTCATCCCAGGTCCATTTGCGCTGGAAGTCGGGGAGCTGCGTCTCTCCCTTATGTATGCTGGACAGCAAATCTGAAAGATACGTGTCATTTGATTTAGGTGCTGATATTGCCATTGCTTTGCCCCTGAGAGTTTGTTGTTTCGATAATTATGGATAAGGAGCCTATTCCGCTCGAAGCAGGCGCCTCTTCTGAAAAGTTTTCCTTGTGCGAGTCAATATTCTCGCAACATTATGCGTTTGGCGGCATGTTCCTGGAATCTGTCATTGCGCGACGGATATCCGTCACATGGCGACCGGAATGCGACATGACCCGCTCTCATACACAAAGATAGCACCCATGGCGCAGTGCGCCATGGGTGCTATCTAGGTTGTCATGCACGCAGCACGTATGTTGCACGTATTTCCGCTACTCCCACTCAATCGTCGCGGGCGGCTTGGACGTGATGTCGTAGCACACGCGGTTGGCGCCGGGGACCTCGGCAACGATGCGGCCGGAGATGCGGGCCAGTACATCGTAGGGCAGCTTGGCCCAGTCGGCGGTCATGGCATCGCTGGACTCGACGGCACGCAGGATAATCGGGCGCTGATAGGTACGCTCGTCGCCCATAACGCCCACAGACTTAATGTCGGGCAGGACCGCGAAATACTGCCAGCAGCTGTGCTCGGAGTTGCGCTCGCCGGTCTGCTCAAACAGACGCTGGTTGTAGGCGTCGAGCTCCTCGCGCACGATAGCATCGGCGTTCTTGAGGATCTCGAGCTTCTCCTTGTCAACCGCGCCGATGATGCGGATGGCCAGACCCGGACCCGGGAAAGGCTGGCGGAACACGATGTGACCCGGCAGGCCCAGTGCCAGACCAAGTGCACGGACCTCGTCCTTAAAGAAATGATCGAGCGGCTCGATGAGGTCGAAGTGCACGCCCTCGGGGAACGGGATCAGGTTGTGGTGGCTCTTGATGGTGGCCGTCTTGCCGCCCGTCTTGCGAGCGCCGGACTCGATGATGTCGGGGTAGATGGTGCCCTGAGCCAGGTACTTGACCGGCTTGCCATCGGTCTCGAGCTGCTGCGCCACGGCGAAGAACTCTTTCCAGAACTGCGTACCGATGATGCGGCGCTTCTCCTCGGGCTCGGTCACGCCAGCCAGAAGCTCGGCATAGCGGTCCTCGGCGTGAACGTGGATAAAGTCGACGTCAAACTGCTTGGTGAAGACCTCCTCCACCTGCTCGGGCTCGCCCTTGCGCAGCAGGCCGTGGTTGATGAACACGCAGGTCATCTGCTTGCCCACGGCACGGGCGCCCAGGGCGGCCACGACGGAGGAGTCGACGCCGCCGGACAGGGCCAGAATCACGCGGTCGTCGCCGACCTTCTCGCGGAACTCGGCCGTCATGGTCTCGACCAGGTTGTCCATGCTCCAGTTGGGCTCCAGGCCGCAGATCTCAAACAGGAAGTTGCTCAGCAGCTGCTGACCGTACTCGGAGTGCTTGACCTCGGGGTGGAACTGCGTGGTGAAAATCTTGCGCTCGACGCACTCCATGGCGGCAACCGGGCACACGTCGGTGCTGGCGGTAACGGTAAAGCCCTCGGGCACCTCGGACACGGCGTCGCGGTGGCTCATCCACACGGTCTGCTCCATGGGCGTGGAGTTAAAGAGCTTGGCGCCGGCCGTGCGCGTGATGGTGGCGCGGCCGTACTCGCCCACCTCGGAGTGGCCGACCTTGCCGCCAAGCGTCACGGCCGTGATCTGATGGCCGTAGCAGAAGCCCAGGACGGGAAGGCCCAGGTCAAAGATGGCAGGATCGATGGACGGAGCGTCCTCGGCGTACACGGAAGCCGGACCGCCAGAAAGGATGAGCGCAGAGGCGTTCATCTCGCGAATCTCGTCGGCCGAGATGTCGCAGGGGACAATCTCGGAATACACGTTGAGGTCGCGGACGCGACGGGCAATGAGCTGACCGTACTGCGCACCAAAGTCGAGTACGAGGACCTTTGCGGAAGCCTTTTGATCCATGGTTCCCCCTCTTGTTGGCGGGGAGCCGGTGCCCACCCGCGTGAATGAACGAAAATAGCCTTCATAGTGTACACGTTATATGGGGTTTCTCGCCCCTCGCAGCCATCAGCGCACGGCAAACGCACGACCTAGGCCCCTATTTGACGGCAATTGAAGTGTTACCAAACGTTACAGATGATGTAATACGTTTGAACATTGGACGCCCTGTGCCACAATACTGCCGAACGACTCCGCCTCTGCGGCGGCAAATACGATAGGAATACCAGCATGAAGCGCATCCTTCTCATCGCCACGGGCGGCACCATCGCATCGACCGAGGACGGCAACGGCCTCTCCCCCGCCCTGACCGGTGAGGAGCTCGCCCAGAGCGTCCCCGAGATCTCGGGCCTCTGCGAGCTCGACGTGGTGCAGCCGATGAACATCGACAGCACCAATATGCGCCCCAGTGACTGGATGCGTATCCGCGACGTCATCGTCGAGGGTTATGCCGACCACGACGGCTTCGTGATTCTGCACGGCACCGACACCATGAGCTACACCGCGGCGGCGCTTTCTTACCTGATTCAGGACAGTCCCAAGCCCATCGTGCTCACCGGCTCGCAAAAGCCCATGGGCAATCCCTTTACCGACGCCAAGCTCAACCTGTACCAGAGTCTGCTCTATGCGCTCGACGAGCATTCGCACGATGTGTCGATTGTGTTTGGCGGCGTCGCCATTGCCGGCACGCGTGCCCGCAAGCAGCGTACCATGAGCTTTAACGCGTTCATCAGCGTCAACTATCCGCCCATCGCTTATATCCGCAACGACCGCATCGTGCGCAACGGGCTTCACGGCACGCATCAGGGCGAAAACCCGGTGCGTTTCTACGACAGCATCGACCCGCGCGTATTTGTACTCAAGCTTACGCCCGGCGTAAACCCGGGCATCCTCGACGCCCTTGCCGATAGCTACGACGCCGTGATTTTGGAGACCTTTGGCATTGGCGGTATCCCCGAGTTTGGTGAGTCGGGCGAGTCGTTCCAAGAGGCAATTTTCCGCTGGGTCGATTCGGGCCGCACCGTCGTTATGACCACGCAGGTCCCCGAAGAGGGCCTCGATCTGGGCGTTTATGAGGTCGGCCGTGCTTACGCCGATCATCCGGGCATTCTGCGCGGCGACGACATGACCACCGAGACGCTCGTGGCCAAGACCATGTGGGCGCTCGGCCAGTCACGCGATGCCGCCGAGATCCAGCGCCTGTTCTACAGCCAAGTCAACCACGACCGCATCCCGATGGCGTAATTCAGTTTTCGACGGGTATCCCCTATTCGATGCCCTCGAGAAGCTCTGACACCGTCATGCCGAGTGCGGGCGCGATCTTAAATAGAACCTTGAGCGTGAAATTTGCCGTCCCATCTTCGATTCGGTCGAGGTAGGGTCGGCTGATTCCTGTCGCCACACAAAAATCAACCTTGGAGATACCAAGGTCTCTGCGTGTCTCTTCGACCCGCCTGCCAAGAATCTGTTTCGCACGTTCGTCCATGCAGACGAGTTTGAAATGGGGCCGAACATAAACGTAAACTATAGTTTACGTTTTGCCGAATACACAGGAGTTTTCTATGTCGGGTTCTTCGGTCCGCACGTACCGAACCACGCTTCGCACAAACAGCGCACCACCCAAGCTCGTCGTCGTTGAAGCCGAATGCCTTTCGCCCGATGAGCGCACAGCATTTGCATTGCTATCAAGTCGCGTCGCCGCCGTTCTGGTCCCTTGCCCGGCGCAAGGCGAACTTGCCATCCAATGCCAGGCGCACAGCTGCTCACTCAATCAGGCTGTCGTAATCGCAACCAGCCAGCGCGGCCTGCCGCTCCTTTTAGAAGCCGGTACCGCACTCGCCCTCCGCGGCGCCGGATACGAAAACGAGGCCGCCGCCGACATGGTCTTTAAACCACGATCGAGCGGCGGCCTCGCAGCAACCATTGAATATGCGTGCAGGCTCGTTGCCTAAAAGGACAAGCTAGAAACCAAAGCCAAAGCCCGTTCCGGTAATCGCCGAGTACATAAAGTAAACGTTGACCACGTTGAGGAACACACCCGTGATGCAACCGTTGCGCAGGTAACGCTCGCATACGATGCGCGCCATGGCGGCGGAATCATCATTGTTTTTAGCCTGGCGTCCTGCCGTAAAGTACGTCGCCACGCTCAGCAGCAGGTTGAGCACCGGCAGTGCCAGCAACTCGTAGCTCTTGCCCCAGCGCGTCGCCTCGCCGGCGGCATTAAACTTTGTTGCCACCTCGGGACCAATGTTGGGGATAACACACGCTGCAACCACCAGCGGAATCACCGCAAGCACGAGCAGCGCAATACCCATGTAGCCAGCTTTTTTGCCATATTTAAACATGCACGTCGTCCTTACACGTTAAAGCGGAAGTGCACGACGTCACCATCGGCCATGACATAGTCCTTGCCCTCAATACGCAGCTTGCCGGCGGCCTTGGCGCCCTGCTCGCCGCCGAGCTCGATGTAGTCGTCGTAGCCAATGACCTCGGCCTTAATAAAGCCGCGCTCAAAGTCGGTATGGATGACACCGGCAGCCTGCGGAGCGGTCGCGCCCTGACGAACCGTCCAGGCCTTGACCTCCATCTCGCCAGCCGTAAAGAACGACTGCAGGCCGAGCAGCTTGTAAGCTGCCTGCGCGAGCACGTCCAGACCGGGCTGCTCCAGGCCCAGGCTCTCCAGGTAGTCGGCGGCGTCCTCGGGGTCGAGCTCGGAAAGCTCGGCTTCGATCTTGGCGCAGATCGGCAGTGGCTTAACACCATCGATGGGCGCCAGATCGTCGTTGAGCATATCCTCGTCCACGTTGGCCACATACAGGATGGGCTTCATGGTGAGCAGGAACAGGCCCTTGGCGGCAGCACGCTCCTCGTCGGTCATCTCCATGGATGCGGCGCGCTTGCCCTCGTTGAGCCAGGCAAGCAGGCGCTTGGCAACCTCGAACTTGGGCATGAGCTCCTTGTCGCGCTTGGCCTCCTTCTCGAGCTTAGGCAGCTGCTTCTCGATCGTGCCCATGTCGGCCAGGATGAGCTCGGTCATGATGGTGTCGGCATCGCCGGCAGGATCGACGAACTCGCCCGTGCGGCCCACCTCACGCATGACGTTGGGGTCCTTAAAGTAGCGCACAACCTCGCAGATGGCGTCGGTCTCGCGAATGTTGGCCAGGAACTGGTTGCCCAGGCCCTCGCCCTCGTTAGCGCCCTTCACCAGACCTGCGATGTCGACGAACTCGACCGTCGCCGGCACAATGCGACCCGGGTTAACGATGTCGGCAAGCTTTTGCAAGCGGCTATCGGGCACGTCGACGATACCCACGTTGGGGTCGATCGTGGCAAACGGGTAGTTGGCGGCAAGGCCGGTCTTTTTGGTAAGCGCGGTGAACAGCGTCGACTTGCCCACGTTGGGCAGGCCCACGATACCGATGGAAAGGGACACGACAGCTCCTTTTGGTACAGGTACTTCAAACCGTATAAGTATAGCGCCGCCGCAGCATCCGGGCGAATCCGGACACCGCGGCAGCGCAAATGAAGCAGAGATAGAGCTCGCTGACTAGTCCGCGAGCTTTTCCACCTGGTCGAGCATCTTGTCCAGCTTGGCCTTTGCCTCGGCCTTGACCTTCTCAGCTTCTTCGTGAGCCTTCGCCTTCTGGGCGGCCTTTTCCTCGGCTTCGGGATCGACGACGACCAGATTGGACGCGTCATGCTCAACCAACTTGAGCGCATGCTCGGGGCACACCTTGACGCAGGCTCCGCAACCTAGGCAATACGTGGACTCCAACGCAAAGCGGCCGCTTCCCACCAGATCACAGGCAAACGTGGGGCACACGTTGACGCACTCGCCGCACGACGTGCACTTGTCAAAATCGCACTCCGGCGTGCTCACCTGCATATTCTGGGCAAGCTCGGGATGGTTCTGCAGTGTCGAGAGCACCAGCTGCCGCCCATGCGTGAGCGAACGGCGGCGCTTGGTCGTCGTGGTACCGCACATGGTGTTGAGCGTGCGCTCAAGCTGCGTGATCTGGTGACGGTGGGCCTTCAACTTCTGCGTCACCGAGGCCAGTGCCGCAGTCGCCGGATTGAGCTTGGTCACCGTCAGGCCCGTGGTGCGGGCAATTTTTTCCATGTACTCCTTGCGCTCGTACTCGCGAAGCTTATGGCACTTGAGGCTCTTGGGGTCGACCTCCAGGCCCATACCCGTGCCAGACCACTCCTCGGCCTTCGCAATCGCCTCGCCCAGAATGTCCTCACCGCCGGTGTTGCGGCATTTATCGCACACGCCCAACGGCAGGTACACACTCACGTTGGGATAGTCGGCCAGTACCGAAAACCAAGTCTCTGCCGTAATATCGCCCACGCAGGCAACGACGACCTCATTTTCGCGCGGCATGCGCTTGAGGGCGCGCGTGCAGGTGACGTAGGCGGTCTCGTGGCTCGTAGCAGCAGAGACGATATCGTCATACAGGTTTTTGGGCGCCAGGCGCGGCGAGATGATCGCCTCGGTCGGACAGGCAGCGGCGCACAGACCGCACTTGCGACAGGAGTCGAGGATCTCGATGGCGTCTTCCTCGACCTCGATAGCGTTGACCGGGCACACGTCCATGCACGCGGTGCAGCCGCTCTTTTCGTTTTTGCAGGTCAGACACGGGATGGTGTTGCCGCGCGGGCGCTCCTTGTAGTCGGCAGGATTCCACTGCGGCGCCGACGGATCGAGTGCATCGGTCACACCGCCAAGCGGGTTTTTAAGAAAGTCGAAACCCTTGCTGATCTCGATAATGTCATCAAACAGATCGTGTTCCTGCGCCATGCGCGGCCCCTCCCTGAGCAGTGCAAACAAGCAAGAGATAATGATACGCTATCGGCCCACGCCTTGGGCAAATTACACGCGGTGCACCTTTGGGGCAAATAGCCTATGGCCTATCGCCGCCTCGATTGCACAAGGTCAATCAAGTGCCAAGCTATGCCTCGCACATGAGCTGCACGAGCTTTTGTTTGGTCACCTTGGCCTGTTCGTTAGCCATATTGCGCTCGTTTCTAAAGACCGCATTTGCAACACCCTGCAGATCGGCATCGGAAATCTCGCCAAGACCCAGCTCCTCGAGCGTCGTCGGCAGACCAACGCGCTGGCAAAACTCGAGCACCTGATCAAGCTCGGGCGCACGCTCTAGGCGCAGCTGGACCACCAGGCCAAATGCCACGGCCTCACCGTGCATAGCCCTGCACTCGGGCAGAATCGTCAACCCGTTGGCGATGGCATGCGCCAACGCCAAGCCACCGCCCTCAAAGCCGACGCCCGAGAGCAGAATATTGCACTCGATCAGGCGCTCAACTGCCGGCGATGTACGGCCCTTTTTGAGATCGCGCTTGGCAGCGACACCGCACTCCATGAGCGTGTCGTAGCAGGCGCGAGCCGCGACCAGAGCCAAGTGCCCCGGCGCGCCACCGTGTTCGTTGGTGCCGTGCGCCGCGGCGCACGAACGCGCCTCGAAGTACGTTGCCAGTGCGTCGCCCATGCCAGCGACCGTCATACGCAGCGGGGCCGCCGCGACCACGTTGGTATCGACCACGACCAGATCTGGATTCTTCTCGAGCATCAGGTAGTGGTCGAACGGCCCATCCTCGTGATACAGCACCGAAATCGCGCTGCACGGACCGTCCATCGATGCCGCCGTGGGGCATACGCACAACGGCAACTCGGCATAAAACGCAACGGCCTTGGCGATATCGAGCATCTTGCCGCCGCCAATACCCACTACCATGTCGCAATACTCGGCCTGGGCTTCCTTAGCCATTTCGACAACGGCCTCTTCCGTACACGGACCGTCATAAATCTTAAAGAACGGCTCGCTTAGATCTTCGTCCAGAAATCCATCGACGATCTGCTTGCACAGCCGATCCTCGGTGCCCTGGTCAAACAAGACATAGGCAGCGCAGCCCAACCATGACAAATACTTGCCTTGACGCGACAGTTCGCCCGGCCCCTGAACATACCGGCCGGGACCGCCATAAACCATGGGAAGCGCCATACGAGAATCCGCCCTTCATCAAACAACGATTGGTGCAAAGTAACCTTGCCCCTTTGCACCATAGCAAAAAGGAGCAAAGCCATCTGTTGGCTTTGCCCCTTCCTTAGCTTGATTTACTCATCCATGAGATAGTAGTGGCCCAGTGCGTCTGCACCCAGAATGGCGTTTGCGACCATCTCGGGCGTCACCTCAAACGGCATGTTGCACATGGTGTCCTCGGGCGCGCACGCGGCCTCGGCAACAATCATGGCCTTCTCGCGCGTAAGCTCGGCAACGCCAAGTTCCTTCATCGTGACCGGCAGACCCAGCTCAATGCAGAAGCCCAAGACTTCCTCGAGCTTCTCGGTCGGGGCATCCTCGAGTACCAGCTGGACGATGGTGCCGAAGGCGACCTTCTCGCCGTGATACATGCTGTGGCACTCGGGCAGCATCGTCAGACCATTGTGGATGGCATGAGCAGCAGCAAGGCCCGAACTCTCAAAGCCAATGCCGGAGAGCAGCGTATTGGCCTCGATGATGTGCTCCACGGCAGGCGTCAGCGCGCCCTTCTCCAGCGCGACCTTGGCCTTGACGCCATCGGCCATAAGCGTCTCGTAGCAGAGCTTGGCGAGCGCCAGGCCGGCCATTCCGCCCTTGCCGCCGGCGCAGGTGCCGCCGTCGGCATCGTGCGTCGCCTGAGCCTCGAAATAGGTTGCGAGCGCATCGCCCATACCGGAAACCGTCAGGCGCACCGGGCTCGCCGCGATAACCGTCGTATCCATAAGGACGATATTGGGGTTCGCCTTAAGGAAGAGGTACTTGTCGAACTGGCCGTCATCGGTATAGAGCACCGAAAGTGCCGAGCACGGTGCATCGGTCGAAGCAATGGTGGGGCAAATGATAACCGGAGACTCCAGGTAATAGGCGACGGCCTTCGCGGTGTCGAGGATCTTGCCGCCACCGACGCCGACGATGATGTCGCAACCGTTGTCGCGAGCGAGCGCAACCAGGCGATCGACCTCGCCCTTGGAGCACTCGCCGTTAAAGTCCTCAAACAGCAGCTCGGCCTTAGCCTCGGCAAAGCCGCCCTCGATCTTGGCACCGACGCGCTTCTTGCCCGAAGGCGTCACGATGACGAGGGCCTTAGCGCCGAGCGGCTCGACATAGGAGCCGAGCTTGGCGAGCTCGTCCGGACCCTGGATGTACTTGCTGGGGCTATTGAAAATTGCAGCCATAACTAACCCATTCTCTAAAAAAGAAAGGGGCTCCGTACAGATACGTGCGGAGCCCCTCGTTACGATAACAAGAGTCGATTAGAAATCGATGTCGGTGTCGTAGTAGCAGGCCTTGAGGATCTTCTCGAAGTCGGCAGCCTTGGTCTCACGCGGGTTCTCGGGCGTGCAGGCGTCCTGCTCGGCGTTCGCGGCGATCTCGGGCAGCTTGGCGAGGAACTCCTCCTCGGAAACCATCTGCGGGTTCTCGGCGTCGACCTTCACGCCACCATTCGCGTAATCCTTGATGGACTGCGGAATGTTGAGCTGGTCGTTGAGATCGCGAATCTTCTGGACGAGTGCAGCGATGAGCTCCTCGTTGGTCTCGCCGGGAAGGTGCAGGATCTCCTTGGCCACGTAAGCGTAACGCTCGGCAGCACGGGGATCCTTGGAGTTCCACTGGATGACCTTGCCCAGGTACATGGCGTTAGCGGCACCGTGGATGATGTGGCCGTTCTCGAAGGCAGCACCGGTCTTGTGAGCCATGGAGTGAACGATGCCGAGCAGGCCCGAGGAGAAGGCGATACCGGCGATGCACTGAGCCTCGTGCATATGCTGACGGGCCTCATGGTCGCCAGCATAGGACTTGGGCAGCCACTCGACGATCTCGCGGATGCCGTGCAGAGCGTTGGCGTCGGTGAACATAGAGGCGCAGGTGGAAACGTAGGCCTCCATGCAGTGGGTCAGAGCATCCATGCCGGTGTGAGCGCACAGCTTGGCGGGCATGGTGTAGGTGAGCTCGGGGTCGACGATGGCGACATCAGGGGTGATGTTGAAGTCGGCCAGCGGGTACTTGATGCCCTTGGCGTAGTCGGTAATGACGGAGAACGCGGTGACCTCGGTAGCGGTGCCGGAGGTAGAGGAGATGGCGCAGAAATGAGCCTTCTGACGCAGCTCGGGGAAGCTGAACGGCTGGATGATGTTATCGAAGGACTCCTCGGGATACTCGTAGAAGACCCACATGGCCTTAGCGGCATCGATGGGCGAGCCGCCGCCGATGGCGATAATCCAGTCGGGCTCGAACTCGCGCATGGCCTCGGCGCCCTTCATGACCGTCTCGATGGACGGGTCGGACTCGACGCCCTCGAACAGCTTGACCTCGAAGCCGCCCTCTTTGAGGTCGGCCTCAACGTCCTGCAGGAACCCGCCGCGGCGCATAGAGCTGCCGCCAGAAACGATGATGGCCTTCTTGCCCTTGAGGTTCTTTACCTCGTGGCGAGCGCCCTCACCAAAGTACAGATCGCGAGGATTGGTAAAACGTCCCATACTGTGCCTCCTAAACAAGCCCCTCTTAGACTTGCGTATATAACGGAGCACCCAATTGGCTCCGTTAGGACCGGTTTGCGCGTTGCCGGCGATGACAATGCGCGATGTCTAAACGTCTCAACGCTCAGACAAACACTATTTTACCGTTCTGGTTGGTCAGTTATTCACCTAAAGCCAACAATGATGAAACGTTTTTTCTATCCCTGAAGACCCTTGTGCGACATCCATACTCCCAAGCTGGGCAAACGTTTTATCAAGGTTGACCACACATCCCGGGCAGGACTGTGCCCCTCCAAAATGCGCCCCGTTCGCCGCCAAAAATCGACCGTTTGCGGCACCGTGATACCACTCGGCCGTCCATGGTGCCGACATTTGTGCGACATCCGACTTCGTGGTGCAAAGGTGCAAGTCCAAGTGCGGCACCCCCGGTGTGCCACATGCGGGTAAACTAGAACCTTATATAGAAACATCTGAACCCTAACCGCAGCAAAGGAGGCCCCATGGCATTCGACCCCATTCAAGAGGATTGCCATCGCCTCGTTCTTGAGGCCTTGCGCCGCGACAATATCCCGCTCACCGACGGTGCCGCCGTAGAGCGTCTGATGGAACAATTCACCCGCAACCCCGCACCGCTCATCGTGCACGACCGCGACCGCGCCGGGCATCTGATTGCCAAGGTGGTCGAGGCCGTCGACTACCGCATTCCCTTTATCCCCGACGATGCCCAGGCAGAGCAGGAAGAGGCAGCTGCCGAGAACATGCTCCGCGAGGCGGCCGCACTCGATCCGGCCAACTGGGATGCCCAGCGCATGCTGACGGCACTCACCGCCGAATCCAACGAGGAATACGTGCAGTACCTGGTGTCCAAGTGCGACGAGGTGGAGCACGATCTGGCGCTCAAGATCGCTTCGGCGCAGGACCCCTACGAGCGCGAGGCCGCAGGCGACCTTACGCGCCGCCCCTATCTGCGCTGGCTTGCCGCCTTGGCATCGCGCGCCCTCATTAGCGGACGCTACCGCATGTCGCTCGAAGCCGCAAACCGCAGCCTGGACTTTGCGCCCAACGACCCCGCTGGTGTCCGCCACACCGCGATGCTCGCCATGGCAAAGCTCGAATACCCCGCCGAGGAGCTCAAGCGCTTTCGCTCCGCTCACTCCGTGCCGTACCTCGCGAATACCCCGCTGCGCCGCCGCCCCAAAGATGCAGAGCGTGACTTGGACCCGTGGACGCTCATCGCGCTGATGAGCGCTGCCTGGCGCGAGCTGGACTACGAGGGTGCCGAACACTACCTGCGTATCCTTGCGCGCTCGTGTCCGCACGCGGCCGAGGCGCTCTACTTCCAAACCGAGTTTCCCGATGGCGTCTATGCCCGCGTCAACGTAGGCGTGGGCTCGACCGACGAGCTTGTCCTTGCACTGTCCGAGGCAACACCGGTGCTGCAGGAGGGTCTGGGCGCCCCCGACAACGCCAGCTTTGCCGCCTGGGTCGCCACCAACGACATCGTGCGCTCCCAAATCGACGAGCGCATCCTGCGCGCAGCCGAGCAGGGTTTGCCGTTTAAGGGAGGAGACCTCTAATGGATCCGAGCGTCTACATCCCCGCCTACCTGGAGCGCACCTATCTGGCGTCGCACCCCGAGCTCACCGATGCAGCACGCGAGCTTGTCCATAACGACATTAGCGCGAATCCCCAAAAGTATGCGCAGTCCGAGCATGCCCAGGCGCTGCTGTCCTACGCCGGTGTTCATCGCCACCTGCTCGACGAGCTCCATCGCATCGAGGACATGGGCAGCGACGAGGAGTTCGAGCAGACGCGCAATCGCCTGTTCGACGACATGCGCGATGAGCTGCTCAAGATCGTCCGCATCGATGCGTATGTCCTCGACGCGCAGCTGCTCGCCATCATCCTGGCCGACACGCCCGTTGACGCCTGCCTGGGCGACCTGATGAAGCTCGAGGCGACCACGGCCGATTACCTGCAGCAAAGCGTGCCCGGGTTCGATATGGAGGCCCCACACTACTGGGCCAATAATGTTTTGGCCGACGGTGTCACCGCAGCAGACCTTACCGTGAGCGAGCCGACTCTTATCGGGTGGCTTCACACACTCGAGGCCATCTCGCAGCTGTGCATGGCGAGCGCTCGTTACCGTGCTGCCGCCAACTACGCCCGCCGCGTCCTTAAGGCGGAAGGCTACCCCACCCGAGCCGCAGGCACCGTGTTGCTCGCCCTCGCTCGTCTGGAAGACCAGAACGGCTTTTTTGCCCTGGCCCACCAGCTCGAGGAAGAGATCGGGGCTGACGCGCTCGAGAACTCTCCTTGGTATCTGCTCGCCCGCACGATTCTGCTATTCAAAACAAACAAGATGCGCCCGGCGACACGCGCGCTGCGTGAGTTTGCCAACCGCTGCGAGGGCGGCGCGTTCTTCTTGCTGAACCCCATGTACCAGACGCCGTACCTTCCCTGCCGACCCGAGCCGCGCGACCCCTGGGATCTCTCGCACCAGGCGGTTTGGGAAGCCGACGGCATCATCTCGGATACCCCCGACTTTGCCCCCTGGGCCAATGCCTGCGAAGACGTTTCGCAGCTTGCCCAGGAGTTTGCGCGCCGCTACGGCTTTTAACGGCGCAAACGCCACGACCATGTCATTCACGTTAGGAACGGCTTCATGAACTTCCGCTCATCTCTCGCCTGCACCTCGAGCGATATCGCCCGCTGGGGGCTGCGCTCCATCCTTAAGCGCCAGGGCGGCGTACTCCCCGGCCGCATCGCCATGAAGATCGACCCCGAGCTGCTGAGCGACCTCGCCGGCCTTGTCGACCGCAGCGTGGTGATCACCGGCACCAACGGTAAGACCACCACTTCGAACCTCATCGCCGACGCCGTTGCCGCCAGCGGCGCCACCGTGGTATGCAACCGCGCCGGCAACAACATGGAGCCGGGCGTGGTGGGCGCGCTGCTCGAAGCGCGCAGCGGCCTCAAGCGAGCCGGCGGCGGCAAGCGCGTGGGCGTTTTTGAATGCGATGAGCTCTACACCGTGCGCGTCCTGCCCAAGCTCAAGCCGACGTACTTCGTGCTGCTCAACCTGTTCCGTGACCAGCTAGATCGCTATGGCGAGATTGACCACACCCAGGACGTCATCGCCCACGCGCTGGAGCTTTCGCCGGCAACGACGCTCATCTACAACGCCGACGATCCGCTGTGTGCCTCGATTGCCGCACGCGTCCCCAACACGAGCATCGCCTTTGGCATCGACGGCGCCACCGACACCGAGTCCGACCGTATTAGCGACTCACGTTTTTGCTCACAGTGCAACGCGCCGCTGGAGTATGACTACGTGCAATACGGCCAGCTTGGCGCCTACCATTGCCCCTCGTGCGGTTGGGCACGCCCCGCACTGGTCCACCGCGTGACGGGCGTGGAGCTCGGCTGCGACGGCTACGACTTTGACCTGGTCTTTGGATCTGCGCCCGACGCGGCTGCCGCACACATCGCCACACGCTACAACGGCCTGTACATGGTCTACAACGTTGCCGTCGCCTTCTTTGCCGCGCACGAGTTGGGCGTGGATACGGCACTTCTACAGCCTACGCTCGATGCCTACGTCCCCGCCGGCGGACGCATGGGCCGCTGGGATATCGCCGGCCGCACCGTCGAGGCCAACCTAGCTAAGAATCCCGTGGGCTTCGATCGCCAGATTCAGTCCATCAAGACGGCAGGCGGCAGACTCTGCGCTTTCTTCCTCAACGACAACGACGCCGACGGACACGATGTATCGTGGATCTACGACGTCGACTTCGAGCGCATCGCCGACACGCCGGGTCTTGTCGCCTTTGCCGGAGGCACGCGTGCGCACGACATGCAGGTGCGCCTCAAGTACGCCGGCATCGACACCGCCATCATCTCGAATATCGGGCAAGCGATCGGCGCCGTGGCGAACGAGGAGGCTGGCGATACTTTCTACGCCGTCGCCAACTACACGGCCTTCCCGCCGCTGGTCCAGGAGCTCAACGAGCTTAAGAGCGCCGATGCGAGCTCGGTCGCCTCCCACGCCGTAACGCGCGCCGATGGCAGCGTTGTCCCCACCGATATTGCGCCGGTCGAGCTTTCGCGCCCGCTACGCATCGTCTACCTGTATCCCGATGCCCTCAACCTCTATGGCGACGGCGGCAACGTCATCGCCCTCGAGCGCCGCTGCGCTTGGCGCGGCATTCCCGCGCGCGTGGACGAGGTCCGCATGGGCGAGACGCTCGATCTCACCGACGCTGACATCGTCATGATGGGCGGTGGCTCCGACCGCGATCAGCTAGCTGTGGCACACGAGCTGCTCGCTCAAAAAGACAAGGTCGCAGCCTATGTTGAGGATGGCGGCTCGCTGCTCGCTATCTGCGGCAGCTATCAGCTACTCGGCCGTTCGTACTATATGGGCGAGAATCGCATCGAGGGCCTGGGCGTCATTGCCGCCGAAACCGTGCGCGGCTCCGACCGCCTGATCGGCAACGTCGCCGTCAAGACCGACCTGGCACCCGAGCCCTTTGTGGGATTTGAGAACCACGGCGGCCGCACCCTGCTCGATGCAGAGGCCACGCCGCTCGGAACGTCCGTCGTCACGGGTACCGGCAACAACGGCGACGATGGCTTTGAGGGCCTCATCTACAAGGGTGTCATCGGCACATACCTACACGGACCGGCACTACCCAAGAACCCCGAGCTCGCCGACTGGCTCATCGCCCACGCTCTCGAGCACCGTGGCGATGCGCAGACCACCGCCCTGCTGCCGCTCAAACCCCTCGACGACGCTTACGAGCACGCCGCCCACGACGCCGCGATGAAGCTTCTCCCCTAGCACCCCACCACCACAAAGGGGACAGGCACCTTTGTGGTGGTTTTGACCCATCCCAGCGGTTTGTCTCAATCTGTAACATCTAGACCGTTAAAAGTCGTCTTACTGTTACAGAATGAGATGTTCGTCCCGACGCCTGCCTTTTGTCTCGATCTGTAACAGATAGAGCCAATTTGCCCGCCCAGATGTTACAGATTGAGATATTTGAAGATCGGGATAGAGAGCCAGCTCCTATGTGGTGGTTTTCCAGTTTGCCAACGATATACGCGCCGGCAAAAAAGTCTGCTATACTCTTTCCCGCTGTCCCCATCGTCTAGCGGCCAAGGACGCCACCCTTTCAAGGTGGATATCGCGGGTTCGAATCCCGCTGGGGGCACCACAGAATCTGAGAAGCCCGTTACCAATTCGGTAGCGGGCTTTTTGCTACCCATGCGCCGGGATTCGAACCCGACAGGATGCGAATCCCGGCATCATCGCAAAGCCAGTGGGCAAAAAATAGCAAATATGAGTACTGTTACCATTTTAGTAACAGCGATTTCATGCGTTTAGAAGTCGATTTAGATGTCAGGCGTCCTACGGCGGAAGAATTGCAGACGTTTATCGGCTATGTACTTGTACATATGTTGCGTAACACTACATATTTTGTAAATAGATAATGCTACAGGACTTGTGACAGTACTCATATTTGACGTTTTTTGTCCACAACCCTTTATACCTAGGCAAGTCGGCGGCAAAACGGGCTTCAAAGCGTCCTTCGCAAACAAAAACCGGGGCCCGCATGATGCGGACCCCGGCTCAATACCGTGACGATATGTCAGTTACGCTCTACACGTAGAACAGGATGTCGTCGTAGGTCGGGACCGGCCAGTAGTCGGCGGCCACGAGCTCCTCCATGGCATCCACGGCGGCGCGCAGCGTATCCATAGCGGGGACGACCTCGTGTGCATACACGTTGGCCTGCTCCTGACCATCGAGGCCCTCGGCCTTCTGATGCACGGCGTCGAGCGCCTTGATGGAGTCGTTGATGGTGGTGATGCCGTTGCAGAGCTTGTTGAGCGTGTTCTGCTCGCACTGCATGGCGGCCTCAGCACCGGCGGCACGAATAGTCTCAAGGCCCTTAGCGACCTTGGTGGCATAGGCGGTAATGACCGGGCGATAGGTACGACGCGCCTCGCGAACCATCGTGGTAGCCTCGATGTTCATGAGCTTGTTGTACTTCTCGAGCTTGCAGTCGTAGCGGCACTGAGCCTCGGCCTTGGTCAGGACACCCGTCTCCTCAAAGAGCGCGATGGCCTTTTCGGAAACAAAGGCGGGCAGGGCGTCGGCCGTGGTCTTGTTGTTGGCAAGGCCGCGCTTCTCGGCCTCAACGGGCCACTCGTCGGAGTAGCCATCACCGGAGAACAGGATGCGCTGGTGGTCGGTCAGGACCTTCTTGCAGTACTCGAGCGCAGCGTCCTGGAACTCATCCTCGGGCGTACCCTCGAGTGCGTCGGCGAAGGACTTGAGCGACTTGGCCACGGCAGCATCGAGCACCAGGTTGGAATCGGAGACGTTCTGCTCGGAGCCGCAGGCACGGAACTCGAACTTGTTGCCGGTGAAGGCGAACGGGGAGGTGCGGTTGCGGTCGGTGTTGTCCTGCATCAGCTTGGGCAGAGTATCGGCGCCCAAGTCGAGCACGCCGCGCGTGGCATGGACGGAAGCCTTGCCATCGATGATCTTCTCGACGACCTCGGTAAGCTGGTCGCCCAGGAAGATGGACATAATCGCCGGAGGAGCCTCGTTGGCGCCCAGACGATGGTCGTTACCGGCCGAGGCAACGGAGGCACGCAGGAGCTCCTGATAGTTATCGACGGCCTCGATCACCGCGGTGAGGAAGACGATGAACTGCAGGTTGTCGAGCGGAGTGTCGCCCGGATCGAGCAGGTTCTCGGACTCGGTGCCAAGCGACCAGTTGTTGTGCTTGCCCGAACCATTGATGCCCTCAAAGGGCTTCTCGTGCAGCAGGCAGACCAAGTCGTGGCGGGAGGCGATGAGCTTCATCTTCTCCATCATGACCAGATTCTGGTCGATGGCCTCGTTGACCTCGCCATAGACCGGTGCGAGCTCATGCTGGCAGGGAGCGACCTCGTTGTGCTTGGTCTTGGCGGGAATGCCGAGCGCCCACAGCTCATCGTCCAAGTCCTTCATGTAGGCCGAGACGGTGGGGCGGATAGCGCCAAAGTAGTGCTCCTCGAGCTCCTGGCCCTTGCAGGGAGCGGCGCCAAAGAGGGTGCGGCCGGTGATGACCAGGTCCTTGCGCTTGCGGTAAGCGTCCTTCTTGATCAGGAAGTACTCCTGCTCGTCACCCACGGAAGGAACGACCTTCTTGGGGGTCTTGCCAAACAGCGCCAAAACGCGCTTGGACTCACGCGAGAGCGCGGTCATGGAACGCAGCAGCGGGGTCTTCTTGTCCAGGGCCTCGCCCGTGTAGGAGCAGAAAGCCGTGGGGATGCACAGGACATCGTCCTTGATAAAGGCGGGGCTAGTGGGGTCCCAAGCGGTGTAGCCACGGGCCTCGAAGGTAGCACGCAGGCCGCCGTTGGGGAAGCTCGAGGCATCGGGCTCGCCCTGGATAAGGTTCTTGCCCGTAAACTTGGTAATGGCGGTGCCGTCGTGGTTGGGCTCCAGGAAGCTGTCGTGCTTCTCGGAAGTAATGCCCGAAAGCGGCTGGAACCAGTGCGCGTAGTGCGTCGCGCCCTTGGAGATGGCCCAGACCTTCATGGCATGGGCAACGGCGTTGGCCACATCCAGGTCGAGCGGCTCACCGCCCTCGAGGGTTGCAGCAAGGCGCTTCCAAATGTCCTTGGGGAGGTAGTCCTTCATGACTTCCTCAGAGAACACCATGGTCCCGAAGCGGTCAGTAAGATCGGCCATACGGAACTCCCTTCGTATCGGCACCGCGTGAGAAGCGGTGTTGATTACTAACGAACGAGTCATAGCTTAGACTCGCCGTGTTTCCGCGACATTACCGTTATGTTGCTGTCGCGAAACCAATCAATGAGGTTACCCTATCGAGGCGGCGTTGCCACCCTCAACAGCCAATCAACTGTATAAATAGCAGACCTCTCCCCATGGTTTAAGGGTAGTCAATTTGGAATGGAGCTCTATTAACTGGTATTTTACATCAGATACCAGTCTTTATAGTCCGTGCCTAGATTAGCCGCTCTGTTATAGAGAAAGCCGATAGCAAGGCATCTTTGATTGGTATCCTCAAATAGCGAGTGAAACTCCACCGTGGCACAGTGGTGCTGTAGAATCCTTACAACACATCACACTATTACGTATCTAGAGGAGCACGATATGCGCGTCGACGAGGTTTTTAAGCAGGCAGCATCCCAGGGCACCGCGCCCATTTCGTTTGAGATGTTCCCGCCCAAGGGCGAGCTGATCCTCGACACGGCTCGCGAAGTGGCAGGCAATCTGTGCAAGCTTTCGCCGAGCTTTGTCTCGGTCACCTGCTCGGCTGGCGGCTCGGGCAACGGCGCCACCACCGCCCCCATCGCGCATATGATTACGAGCGAATTCGACACGCCCTCGGTGGCACACCTTACCTGCGTGGGCCGCTCGCATGCCGATATCGCCGCCAAGATCGACGAGTATCGCACCGCCGGCGTGGAAAACATCCTGGCCCTGCGTGGCGATCTCCCTGCCGGCGCAACCGAGGACGACAAGCCCGCCTCCGACTACGCCTACGCCCGCGACCTCATCCCCGAGCTCGTCGACGCCGGCTTTTGCGTGGGCGCCGCAGCCTACCCCGAGGGCCACATTGCCTGTGAGGATCTCAACCTCTCGGTCGAGCACCTCAAGCAAAAACAGGACGCCGGCGCGAGCTTCTTTGTGACGCAGCTCTTCTTTGATAACGAGTGCTTCTACCGTTTTCGCGAGCTTGCCGACAAGGCCGGCATCACCGTGCCCATTACCGCGGGCATCATGCCGTTTATGGGCAAGTCGCAGATCAGCCGCATGGTCTTTATGTGCGGCGCGTCGCTGCCCTCCCCCGTCATCAAGATTCTCGCCAAGTACGAGAATGACCCCGAGAGCCTGCAGGCAGCTGGTGTAGATTATGCAGCCCGCCAGCTTTGCGACCTCAAGGAGCACGGCGCCGACGGCCTGCACCTGTACACTATGAACCGTCCTGCGATCGCCGCGACCATTATGGAGCGCCTGGGGTAATGGAAAAACCGCACATCGATACAACCGCTATCGAAGTGCCGGCCGACCTTGCGTCGCCGGCGCTTTACCGTGTCGATGCTGCGCACCATCCCCGTGTCGACCGTGCCGAGATGCTGCGGTATCTGGGTTACGGCGGCCAGCAGATTGAGCCCGAACTGTCACGACGTATTGAGCTTGTCGTTGAACGTCTGGAACTGGACATTGAGCCCCGTGGCGTGCGCCGCGTATTTGCCATCGATGCCACGGGCGTCGACGAACAGGGAGAACCTTGCATTCGCCTGGTCGGCACCAACGTTGAGCTGCGAGGTCGCGATATCTATCGACATCTCAAAGATGCCCGCTTTGCCGCGCTCATGGCATGCACCCTCGGCATGGACGCCGAGCGTCGCCTGCGCACCACGGGAGCCCAACATCCCCTGGAGGGCGCCGTGCTCGACGCCGCGTGCTCCGCTTACGTGGAAGCCGCCGTTGAGCAAATGGACCAGCAGGTCAAGACGGACGCCGCCGTTCATGGGCTCGCCGGCAACTGGCGCTTTAGTCCCGGCTATGGCGACTGCCCGCTCTCGGCCCAGCGCTCGATTGTCAATGCGCTCAACGCCACGCGGCTCATCGGCCTGACCGTCACCCCCACCAGCCTACTCATGCCCACCAAAAGCGTGACCGCGGTGATCGGTCTGTTTGACGGCGAGGTCCACGACGCCCAGAGCCGCCCCACCTGCAATATCTGCCGCATGCGCGAACACTGCCGCTTCCGCGCCGCCCACACCACCTGCTATTCCAGCCATTAGGAGCCCCCGATGTTTACTCCGCTTATCACTCATGATTCTGACGGCACTGCATTGGCGGCACCCGTTGATGCCGCACGTCGCAACGGTGCCACGTACAAGACGCGCACGATCGACGATCTGCGCATTAAGGACGATCGCCTGCGCGCCGCCATCGAGGGCACGGGGCACCTGCTGTTCGACGGCGGCATGGGCACCATGTTGCAGGCCGCCGGCATGAAGGCGGGCGCCCTGCCCGAGCTGCTCAACTTTGAGGAGCCCCAGGTTATCACCGATATCCAACGTCAATATGTCGAGGCCGGCTGCGACGTGATCACCGCCAACACCTTTGGCGCCAACGCCCACAAGCTCGACGGTGCCGCCACCGTGGCAGATGTCTTTGCCGCGGCCGTCGCCTGTGCCCGCGAGGCCGGTGCCCGCTACGTCGCCGGTGACATCGGCCCCATCGGTGCGCTGCTTCGCCCCTTGGGTACCCTCAGCTTCGACGAGGCCTACGACCTCTTTACCGAGGAAGTGCGCGCCGGCGTCGCCGCGGGTGTGGACCTCTTTATTATCGAGACCATGACCGACCTGGCCGAGATCAAGGCGGCGGTCCTCGCCTGCCGCGAGAACTCCGACCTGCCCGTCTTTGCCACCATGACCTTTGAGGAAGACGGCCGTACCTTCTTGGGAACAAGCCCCGAGGTCGCCGCCATCACGCTCGATGCCATCGGCGCCGACGTTTTGGGCATCAACTGCAGCCAGGGACCGGCCGAGCTCCGAGGACTCGCAGCACGTATGCTCACCGTTACCGACAAGCCCGTTATGGTGCAGGCCAATGCGGGACTCCCCCATGTGGACGACGACGGCAACACCGTCTTTGATATCCAGGCCCCCGAATACGCCGAGGCCGTCGCCGGCATGATCGCCGACGGCGTGAGCGTCGTGGGCGGTTGCTGCGGCACCACGCCGGCGCACATGGCGGTCTTGCGCACGCTTATCGACAACCACACGCCCAGCCCGCGCCACCGCAAGCCTAGTATGTCGGTCACGAGCGCCCAAACGGTCGTGGACCTTCCCTGCGACGGCCACAAGATCGCCGTCATCGGCGAGCGCATCAACCCCACCGGCAAAAAGCGCCTGCAGCAGGCCCTGCGCGACGGCGACCTGGACTACGTTGTGAGCCAGGGCATCAGCCAGCAGGAACAGGGCGCCGACATTCTGGACGTCAACGTGGGCCTGCCCGAGATCGACGAGGTCAAGATCATCCAACAGGCGACCGAACAGCTCCAGGGCTCCACGCTGCTGCCGCTGCAGATCGACTCCACCGACCCCGCAGCCGTCGAGGCCGCCGTGCGCCGCTACGCCGGCAAGCCCATCATCAACTCGGTCAATGGCAAGCAGCAGATCATGGATGAGATCTTTCCGCTGGTCGCCCACTACGGCACCAACGTTGTCGGCCTTACGCTCGACGAAGGCGGCATCCCCGATACCGCCGAGGCTCGCTTCGCCATCGCCGAGCGCATCGTGGCCGAGGCTGCCCGCTACGGCATCGGACCGGACCGCATCCTCATCGACTGCCTGGTCATGACCGCCTCGACCAATCAACGCCAGGCCGAGCAGATCCTACGCGCCATGTCCCTGTGCAAGGAACGCCTGGGCGTTAAATGCGCACTCGGCGTGTCGAACATCAGCTTTGGCCTGCCTGCCCGCCCGCTGCTGGGCTCGGTCTTTTTGGCCGCCGCTTTTGGCGCGGGCCTGGACGCCCCCATCATGAACCCGGGTTCCAAGCGCTTTATGGATACCGTCTACAGTTATCGTGTGTTGAGCGTTGAGGACGAGGGCTCGACCGGATACATCGAGCGCTACGCCGGCTGGACCGATCCGTATAAGATCGCCGCAAACCCGGCAGCAGCTCAGGCCGCATCGACCGACGCCGCGCCCGCTGCTGGCACCGCCGGCGCCGACGGCAACGACGACCCCATCCGCCACATGGTCGTCTCGGGCCGCAAAGGCGAGATCGCTGCCGAAACCGAGCATCTGCTGGCAGACCACGACGCCATGGACCTCATCAACAATCACTTTATCCCCGCCCTCGACGAGGTTGGCGTCCTCTTTGACCAGGGCAAGTTCTTCTTGCCGCAGCTTATGGCCTCGGCCGAGGCCGCACGCGTGGGCTTCGACACCATCAAGCGCCTGATGCCCGCCGGCGAGATTGCCGACAAGGGCAAGATCTGCGTGGCCACCGTCAAGGGCGACATCCACGATATTGGCAAGAACATCGTCAAAATGCTGCTCGACAACTACGGCTACACCGTCTTTGACCTGGGCCGCGACGTCGATCCGCAAGAGGTGCTCAAGACCGTCAAGGAGCGTGACATTAAGCTCGTCGGCCTCTCGGCGCTTATGACTACCACCGTCGTGGCCATGGAGGAGACCATCAAGCTGCTTCATACTGAGGTGCCGGGCGTCAAGATCATCGTAGGCGGCGCCGTACTCACCCCCGAATACGCCAAGCAGATCGGCGCGGACTACTACGCCAAGGACGCCGCCGAAAGCGCTCGTATCGCCGAAGAGGTCTTTGGGCAGTAACACAACGGAAACAACCGAGCACCAAAACGTGCCGCATGCGCCACTTGGCACGTGCGGCACGTTAGAATAGATTAGACTATGCTCGTTTTGGCAGATAGGAGCGCAAGGATGGCGATCACGCCCGCAGAAATCGCGGAAACCCGCGGCATGGTTGAGGAGCAGAACCTCGACATCAGGACCATCACCATGGGTGTTTCGCTCATGGGTTGCGGTGACGAGAACCTCGACCGCATGTGCACGAAGATCTACGACCACGTGACGCACACGGCTGAGCATCTGGTCGAGACCGCCGAGAACCTCGAGCGCGAGTACGGTATCCCCATCGTCAACAAGCGTGTTTCCGTCACCCCGGTGGCGCAGATCGCCGCGTGCTGCAAGGATGAGGACCTCACCCCCATCGCGCATGCCCTCGACCGCGCGGCCGAGACGCTCGGCATCGATTACCTGGGCGGCTTCTCCGCGCTCGTCCAGAAGGGCATCGGCGACGCCGACCGCCGCGTCATCCAGTCCATCCCCCAGGCGCTCGCCACCACGAGCCGCGTCTGCTCCAGCGTCAACGTCGCCAGCCTGCGCGCCGGTATCAACATGGATGCCGTGCTCATGGCCGCCCAGACCATCATCGATGCCGCCAAGCTCACGGCCGACCAGGACTCCGTCGGCGCTTCCAAGTTTGTCTGCTTTGCCAACATGGTCGAGGACTCCCCGTTTATGGCGGGCGCCGTTCACGGCGGTGGCGAGGCCGACGCCGTCATCAACGTAGGCGTCTCGGGCCCCGGCGTTATGGCCGCAGCCCTGGAGACGCTGCCCGACTCCGCATCGATGATGGAAGTCGCCGAGAAGATTAAGCAGACCGCCTTTAAGATCACCCGCGCCGGCGAGCTCATGAGCCGCGAGGCCGCCCATCGTCTGGGTGTCGAGAAGGGCATTGTCGACCTGTCGCTGGCTCCCACGCCTGCCATCGGCGACTCCGTTGCCCGCATCCTCGAGATCATCGGTGTTGGCACCTGCGGTGGCCCGGGCACGACCTGCGCACTCGCCATGCTCAACGATGCCGTCAAGAAGGGCGGCGTCATGGCCAGCTCCAGCGTGGGTGGTCTCTCCGGCGCCTTTATCCCCGTGTCCGAGGATGCCGGCATGATCGCCGCCGTCGAGGCCGGCGCGCTTTCGCTCGAGAAGCTCGAGGCCATGACCTGTGTGTGCTCCGTTGGCCTGGACATGATCGCCATCCCCGGTGACACCCCGGTCGAGACCATCGCCGGCATCATCGCCGACGAGATGGCTATCGGCGTTATCAACAACAAGACCACAGCCGTGCGCGTGATTCCCGCTATCGGCAAGGGCGTGGGCGACTGCGTTGAGTACGGCGGTCTGTTCGGCCGTGCGCCCATCATGCCGGTGAACCCCAACGCCGGCACCGTGCTCGCCCACCGTGGCGGACGCTTCCCGGCGCCGCTGAACTCGCTCAAGAACTAGCTGAGGGGGACTGGCGAGGAGCCCCGGGGAGGGCAAATATATAAGGTCGCCTGCTCGGACAGTCCTGACTCGCACGGAGAGCACATTAAGTGCTCTCCGGCTCGTGCGGAACTCGCGATCGACCTTATATATTTGCCCTCCCCGGGGCTCCCGCACAACGGGACCTCGATTGAGTTCTATCCCGGTTGCAGTCGCTTCGCTCCTGCACCACATGGTCGATACGGCGGTTTGGCGTTGGATCAATTCTTTCTGATATATGCTGGTTGCGGCTCTTCTTTTGGGAGGAGTCGCTTTTTTGTTGCAAGGAGGTTGGCCCGTGGTTGATGGGGATGCTCGCTCTGAGCTTCTTTCTGCTGATTGGAATGACGAATGGATGCGCTTGCAAGCTGATCGGCATCGGGCTGATGATCCTTTTGAGTGGGATAAGCGGGCTCGGCATTTTCGGCCATTGGAGACTGCCCCGTATGCTCGGGATTTTATAAAACTGCTGGCGCTTGAGCCTGGTGAGTCGGTGCTCGATATGGGGTGTGGGGCTGGGTCGATTGCTATTCCGCTTGCTCAGGCTGGGCATCCTTTGATTGCTGCTGACTTTTCCCCTGCTATGTTGGGCACGCTTGATGCTGGCATTGAGTACTATGGGCTCGAGGATCGCATTACACCGCTTGAGCTTGCTTGGGATGATGATTGGGATTTGGTTGGACCGGTCGCAAAAGCGGTGGATGTTGCCTTTGCCAGTCGGTCGGTTACGACGACCAATCTAAAAGGTGCGCTTGCCAAGCTTGACCGTACGGCTCGTCGGCGTTGTGCCGTTACGATGGTCGCCAACTCGAGCCCGCGTTATGACCTGCACTTGATGAATGCCATCGGCGCCTCGGTTACCTGCAGCAATGGTTTTGTGTACGCCTTTAACATCCTTATTCAGATGGGTGCACTGCCACAGGTCACGTATTTTGAATCACCCCGCCGCGACACCTTCGATAGTCTCGAGGCAGGCGTGGCAGACTTTTCTCGCATGCTCGAGCACGGCAACGAGGACAAGATCGACCGCCTGCGCAACTATATCGCCCACCACATGATCGAGAACCCGCATGCCGGTGAGCCGGGATCCAAGGGCGTACCGCAGGGACACTACATGCTCGACCACATCCGCAAAGTCCGATGGGCGTTTATCGCCTGGGAGCCGGTCTCCGTACCCCGCCCGTAGCCCATCTAAAGCTTGCATCGTCTTCCCGCCCGGCATCCGCATTCTTTGCGAACTGGGCAAACATGCCCCACACCGCGCCGTTCCTGCGCTATCGTGGGACAGCTCACGTAGATTAAGGCCCCATTGCGGGGCGCCCCATACATAGAAAGCGAGAACCCATGGCACTGACAGGAGCCCAGGTCAAGCAGCTTCGCAGCATGGCCCATCACCTCAACCCCGCCATCATCATCGGCAAGTCCGATATCAACGAGGGCACCGTCGAGCAGACGGTCGCCTACCTAGAGAAGCACGAGCTCGTTAAGTGCTCCGTGCTCGATGGCTCCAGCCTTTCCGCCCGCGAGGCCGCCGAGGAGCTCGCCGAGCGTTGCCACGCCGACGTCGTTCAGGTTATCGGCCGCAAGTTCTCGCTGTATCGCGAGTCCTCGCGCAAGGACATCGAGAAGATCAAGCTCGTCTAAGAGCCAATGATCCGGCGAGCCAACACATAGCAAGCTTACGGGTGCCCAAGTACTTCGGGCGCCCGTTTTTTTATCGCTCGACCAGCACGCGATTGAGCCGCCCCTCCACCAAGCGCTCGTATAGACGCCGCGTCTCGGGCTCGGGCACGCCATTGACCTGCTCCCTCAGATGGTGCATATGCCCGCTGTACAGCTCGACGATATCGCGCCGCCGCCCCGCCGCGCTGTAGACACGCATGGCGCAGCGCACCATATCCTCACGCGCCGTTTCCTGCCGAAGCCCCGACTCCGCCAGCCAAATCGCCGACTGCAGGTCGTTTTCTTCTAGAGCGGCATTTGCTCCCTTAATCATGCAATCGATGTACTTTGACTGCATAATGCGCCGCATGCGCAAAAAGTAGGTGGGATTACAGCCATTGGGAACATACAACGGTCCGGCATAAAGCTGCTCAATCTTAAGGCACAACTCGACCAGATGGGGCCCGCGCGCACCCGTGCGATTTCCCAAAACCTCGCGGCTTATCTGGTCAAACAGCCGTACATCGGTCTTGACGTAGTCACCGTTGAGCCCAATGCATTCATTTTGGATGAGCACGCATGACTTGCCATCCGGCGTCGGCCCCAAAGCCGACCGCAAGCGCGATATCGTCGAGTACAGATTATTGCGGGCGCTATTGAACTCGGCATGGGGCCACAGCTCCATGGCCAGCGTCTCGCGGTCGACGAGCGCATCCATGCCCAGTGCAAGCCGCTCGGCAAGTGTCGCCGCCTTCTTGCGGCGCCACATTTTGTCCGTGATGGGAAACCCGTCGCGCTCGGCGCGAAACGCACCAAACATGCGAATCTCGATATGGTCGATGGTATCAACGGCTTCAACCTCGCCAGCCTGGAACAGACGCTCGCCCTCCCCTTCCAAATCGTCGCGCAGCGAGTACCGCGACAGCTCGCGCACGGGAAGCTTCTTGCGTATCCTGCCCGCCGGCTCGCCCAGACAATGCATGGCAAGGCGCGCAAAGAGCCGATACGATGGCTCTAGAATCCCCGCACGATTCATGGACATCCAGGCCGCAAGGTCGCTGTCTCGGCCCGCACAGGCCAAATGCAGTGCCACCATCCAGGCTTCTGCGCCACCAACCTGCGTCTGGCTTATATCGAGTAGCTCCGCTTCCTCGCGCACCGAAACCATCGAGGTGTTACGCAGATATGCCACGCGCTCCAGCAGCAATGCGTTATCGCGCATGTACGCAATCGACTCCTCGGCAAGTTTGAGCACTTGGACCGCACGGAACTTTGCATTAACCGGCCGTCCCTCTGCCAGCGACTGCCAGCCTTCTAGCAACAGGCCAAACAGCTGAATCTGGTTGTCGCGCATGCGCACGGCAAAACGATCGAGCTCGTTGAACGCCGCGTCGTCGGTTACCGGCAAGCCGGAAAGGAGCCGCCGTGTCGCCAACACCATGCGCACCCAGATAGCCATCGCCTTAAGCCCGCGTACGTCGAGCGCCTCCCGCACCACCGTCATCTCGTCGTCGCGCTCGTCGGTTCCCGCAAACGACCCGTCAAAGAGCTCCACCAGCATACTATCGGCCCGTATAACAATCCCCGCGATGTCGAGCTCGCAGTCGTAGGCCTTGCTCGTTTTGAGCTGCTGTAGAACGCCGCCGTCATCTCCCCGCTCGGTCAGGCACCGCTTGACCTCGATATGCGCAGACAACATATCGAGTGCGGTATGGGATGTCTCGATTTCTGGCACGGCCAGGTTCGTAGGAAGCCCAAGCCCGTTGTCCCCATAGCAAACAGCCGTCAGCGCCTGGGCCACCCTCCATGAAACAGGGTCTATTTCGCAGGCCGCCCGTTCGCCCCCGCGCTCGATGACCGATGCCATATAGCGAGCGAGCTTTGTATTGGACACGCTGACCGCTGCCAGATATACGCCAAGCGCCTCGGCAGGCGTTGGCTCTGGAGCCGGATCGTCGGCATCGATCGTGCCCAGCGCTGCTCGGCAGATATCGGCCCCGTGCCCCGTCAGAGCAAGATCGACCCCATACTGCCCAGCAAGTTCAAGGACCGCCTCGCGGTCCAAAAAGGCGTCCGCCAGGCCCATCGCCGCATCGCATCGGCCCGCCTTAAGCAAAATCCGGGCCGCCCTCGGAACAAGTTCGGGGCGAACCTCGGCCACCAACTTACGCAAGCGCAAGCGTCCGTTATCCTCCGTGCCCAGACACGTAAAACTCCGCTCGGCGGGGTCCAAGCCAAAGATCGGGTAGTCGCGTACAAAGTAGGACTGGTCGACCATCGACAGCCTCACCCCGCAAGCCTCGAGTTCTGCGATATTGCCCTCGCCCATCAAAACCATGAGACATGCCACGCAAAACAGCGCATTATTGTCGAGTGAAGCCAGATCGGCAAGTGCCGCGCCATACACGTTGACAATCTCGTTTTCGAGCAGGCCGGCTACGTCACCTTGGCCATACAGACCTGTCTGCAATGCCGAAACGAGCTCGGGCACGCCCTGCGTGAGCTGATAAAAGTCGAGCGATGTGCTGATCGAAAACGCCGATGCCCACGCCGAATACTCATAGGCATGCACCTTGAGCATCTGCGCATTGATCTTAACCGAATCGCCCAGCCCATGAATCAGCTGACGATTTGAAGGACGGCAGGAGATAAAGACCCCTACCCCCATAGCGCGCAGGCCGCGAATCCTGTCGATGAGGTCTTCGGTATCGTGCTGATCGAGGTTTGGCACATTATCAATCGCGATAAGGGAGTGCGGTTTGTCTTTGAGTTCTTCGGTAACCACCTCGAGCTGCATAAACACCTCGCGCCCAATGGCACGATCGGCCTCGATAATCCGCACGGGGCCTCGCGTCGGGTCGCATTTAACCTCATGGGTGTACTGCAGCAGCACCGAGGTCTTCCCAAACCCGTCGGGCGCATAAAGAACCACGATGCCGGCCTTTCGGCCCTTGGCGATAAGCTCATTCATCAAGCGTTCGCGTCGCACCATATAGCCTCCGCCCAGCGGCATCAGCTCGAGGTCGTCTATACCGCTCAAATCGTTTACCATGCCCGCTCCTCAACTCGACCGTATGGACACTGTAGCCGCAAGACCATACAAGCCGCGCTATGAATAGAGCGACCTTGTGTTTTAGGTTGTCTTTTGGTACGCAAGCGGCAAGTTTTTGTACAGCGAGGGCCGATTGTTATTAATCCCCCGACTAATCGGTCTTTAAGCAGGTAAATGAGCTTGTCAGCTTGTCCCATCTAAGCGGCAGTGTAACGCAGATGAACAAGGTTCAGCCATGTCATTCAACTCGCCTAGCACCCGCTACCGTCTACGACCTTCTAGTGGCATTTTTGCATAGAATCTGGTATAGAATGAATCAAGCTGTTGGACATCCGGCATTCGTCAAGCTTGCGGCAAGTTTTTGGTCAAGTGGGCGGAAAGGGATAGCAAAAAGGCCCCCGCAAAGCGGAGGCCTTAGGCAAGGCTATGTCGAGCTGCAGGATTCGCGCTACTCGCAGAGCGAAAGGGCGGCCTCGTCGGCAACGACAACGCAGTTGGTGTGCAGCTGCAGGATCGAAGCCGGGCACTCGGGCGTAACCGGACCATAGCACATGTCATGCACGGCCTGAGCCTTGGCCTCGCCGTTGGCGACGACCAGGATCATGCGGGCATACATGATGGTCTGGGTACCCATGGTGTAGGCCTGACGGGGAACATCGTCGATGCTGTCGAACAGGCGGCTGTTGGCCTGAATGGTGCTCTCGGTGAGGTCGACGCAGTGCGTGCCCTTGGAGAAGTGGTCATCGGGCTCGTTGAAGCCGATGTGGCCGTTGTTGCCAATACCGAGCAGCTGCAGATCCGGGTAACCGGCCTCGGCGACGATCTTGTCGTACTCAGAGCAGGCAGCGGCGGCGTCGGGGTTGGAACCGTCGGGCACATGCGTGTTGTTAAGGTCGATGTTGATGTGATCGAAGAAGTTCTCACGCATGAAGTAGTGATAGCTCTGGGGATCGTCGTGCGAAAGGCCGCGATACTCGTCCAGGTTGTAGGTGCTGACCTCGGCAAAGTCGACGTCACCCTTCTTGTACCAAGCAGCAAGCTGCTTGTAGGCACCGATCGGGGTGGAGCCGGTGGCAAGGCCCAGCACACAGTCGGGCTTGAGGATAACCTGGGCCGAGATGATATTGGCGGCCTTGCGGCTCATATCCTCGTAGTCTTTAGCTTTAATGATCTTCATTACGCGTCCTTTCTCGTACAAGAGAGGCAAGGCTCCCTTACAAGCACTTGCCCGCGGCCCGCGTCGGCCGCAACCAACGTGTGCGGCCACCAGGGCGAGGTCGCGTAATGTATGTGTCTCGTGTCTAACCGCGTCGAGGCCCCTGCCCGTCCACGGTGACCCAAAGCCTTTTAGCTTCGGACAAATTCCATCTTGCCACGGAGGGCGTCCTCTTTCAAGGGCGCCCTCCGTAAACGTGTTTGAATTGTAGACTAATGGCCACGTGCACTTGCTAGCGCTCGCGAGCAACGATAAGCTGGTCCATCTCTTCGACATGCACGCCAACGGAGCCCTTGATGCTCGAGAACTCAACGGAGTTGCACACCAAGATGGGAACCGTCACATCGTAGCCCTCGGCAGCAATTGCCTCGCGATCGAACTCAATGAGTACATCGCCCTTATGGACGATGTCACCCACTTGCGCATGTACGGTAAAGTGCTTGCCCTCGAGCTGAACAGTGTCCAAACCAACGTGGATGAGCACGTCCAAGCCATCGACCGTGTTAAGCGCAACGGCGTGTCCCGTGGGAAAAATGGCCTCGACCTTGGCATCAGCCGGCGCGATCACACGCGTTCCGGTGGGCTGAATCGCCACGCCCTGGCCCAAAAGGCCGGTAGCAAACGTCTGATCGTTTACCTCGGAGAGCGGAATGACGTCACCCGAGATGGGAGCATCCAACGTAAGGACTCGACCACGCATACCAAAAGACCTTAGGACTTTAGTGAACATGCTCCCCCTCGGACATACCGATCAACCAAAATAACCTTAACAGTTTACCACTTGGCACCCGTTTTTGACCATTAGGGAAGTTCGCGCTTGACAACCTCGACGATGTCGTCGACAACGCGCTGGGTCAGCTCGTGCGTCTCGGCCTCGGCCATCACGCGGACCAGCGGCTCGGTACCGCTCGGGCGCACCAGAATGCGGCCGCGGCCGTCAAGCTCCTTCTCGGCAGCAGCGACGGCATCCCAAATGGGCTGGCAATCGTCCAGACCAGCCTTGTTGTCGGAATGCACGTTGACGAGTACCTGCGGGTACTTCTTCATGATGCCGGCAAGATCGGTGAGGGTACGACCGGTGCGCTTGAGCACGGCCAGCAGCTGCAGAGCCGTCACCAGGCCGTCACCGGTGGTGTTGTGCTCCAGGAAGATGATGTGGCCGGACTGTTCGCCGCCGATGACGGCGCCGTCCGCGAGCATGCGCTCCAGAACGTAGCGGTCGCCCACGGCGGTCTGGACCATCTCGAAGCCCTGCTCCTTCATAGCGATGGAGAAGCCCAGGTTGCACATGACGGTCGAAACGATCTCGGAGTTGGCGAGCTTGCCGCGAGCGGCGAGGTCAGAACCGCAGATAGCCAGGATGTAGTCACCGTCGATCTCATTACCCTCGCTGTCCACGAACAGTACGCGGTCGGCGTCGCCGTCGTGGGCCAGACCGATGTCAGCATGGGTGCGCAGCACGAGCTCGCGGAGGGGCTCGAGGTGCGTAGAGCCGCACTCGACGTTAATGTCGGTGCCGCAGTAATCGGTGTTGATGGCATGGACCGTGGCACCCAGGCGCTGCAGCGCGGCGGGCGTAGTCTGGCAGGAAGCACCGTGACCGCAGTCGACGGCAACGACCAGGCCATCGAGCCTCAGGCCATCGAGCGTATCGATGGCATGATCGACATATGCCTTGCGGGCGTCCTTCATCTTGATAATGTGGCCCACGCCGGCACCGGTCGGCAGCGTGTCGGCAGCCATGGCTTCCTCGGACATGACCCAGGCGCTGATCTCTTCCTCGACAGCATCGGGAAGCTTCATACCCTTGCGACTAAAGAACTTGATGCCGTTGAACTCCGGCGGATTGTGCGAAGCGGAGATGACAATGCCGCCATCAAGCTCGTTTTGGACGGTGAGCAGCGCCACGGCAGGCGTGGGGATGACGCCGCAGCAGTGCGGGCGGCCGCCCTCGGCCATAATGCCGGCGGTCAGAGCACTCTCGAGCATGGTGCCCGAAAGACGCGTATCGCGGCCGATGCAGATATCCGGGCCAAGGAACTTGGTCGCCGCGCGGCCCAGGCGAAACGCGAGGTCGCACGAGAGGTCGGCATTGGCGACGCCACGGACGCCGTCGGTACCGAAGATGTTCTGGGGCATAGGATCGCTCCTTCCCTAGCAGGCGATATGCAACCGCCCACCCTAGTCGAAAAAGAAAAGCGGGACCCGCCGAGGAATCGGCAGGCCCCGCTTGTACATTGTATCTCGAAAGGAGATAAAACCTTAGCGCTTGGAGAACTGAGGAGCGCGGCGGGCCTTCTTGAGGCCGTACTTCTTGCGCTCGACCACGCGAGCATCGCGCGTAAGGAAACCGGCCTTCTTGAGGTCAGCACGGTAGTCGCCAGCGTTCAGAAGAGCGCGAGCGATGCCCAGGCGCAGAGCGCCGGACTGACCGGAGATGCCGCCGCCATCGCACAGAGCGATAACGTCGAACTGACCGGCGGTGTCGGTCACCTTGAAGGGAGCAAGGGCGTTCTCAACGAGCTGATGACGGCCGAAATACTGCTCGGCGTCACGCTTGTTGATGGTCACCTTGCCGGTGCCGGGGACGAGACGGACGCGGGCGACGGCGTTCTTACGACGGCCGGTACCCTGGTAGACAACGGTGTTCTCAGCCATCTTTAAGCCTCCAGCTCAATCTTCGTGGGGTTCTGGGCAGCATGCGGATGCTCGGCGCCAGCGTAGACCTTAAGCTTGGTCATCTGGGCACGGCCGAGGGTGGTCTTGGGCAGCATACCGCGAACGGCGCGCTCGATGACCTTCTCCGGGTGCTTCTCCATAGCCTGGCGGAAGCTCTCAGCCTTGAGGCCGCCGTTGTAGCCGCTGTGGCGATAATAGGTCTTCGTGTCGGCCTTGTTACCGGTAAGCTGGACCTTATCGGCGTTGATGACGACAACGAAGTCGCCGCAGTCGCTGTTGGGCGTGAACTGGGGCTTGTTCTTACCGCGCAGGATCATTGCGATCTGGGTGGCAAGACGGCCCAGGACAGCACCATCGGCGTCGACGAGAACCCAGTTGCGCTGGACCTCGCCCTGCTTGGCGTAGTGAGTCGATTTCGAAATCACTTAGACTCCTCCATGTACAGTACGTGTTGTTACAGAGATTCACGGGGCTCTGCAAGTAACCCGTCCATATTACCCCGCTCGCCGTACGAGTCAACAGGTATTTTGGCTCCGACCAGAGTTTCTGCACATGTCATCCACGAGCCGTGATTTTTCCAGCTCTTTAGCTGTTGTCATTTTTTTGAGGGTTCGCTATCGCTAGCGCTCAACGAACTCTTGGATTTCCGCGAGCAGGCGCTTTGCCTCCTGACGGCCCTGGATATACAGGTCCAAAAGATTTGCCGAATCGTGCTCGACATGGCCGACCTCGACCGGCTTTTGCGGAGCAACGACCAGCGCACGGCCCTCGCGCTCATACTTCCACAGGTGCATGCGCTGGATGTTGTAACGGTCGTGGCGCGTCTCGATAGCCTCGAGCAGATAGGGGTAGTCGGCATAGCGGGCGCGCGCGGCAGGCATAAACTCGTAGGGCTTTTTCTCGTACGAGCGGTCCTGCGTGACAATGACAACCGCACGGTCGAAGCCCGCCTCCCCGAGCACATGCTCGATAGGAACCGAATCGGCTACGCCGCCGTCGACGTATTTGTGCCCGTCAATCTCGACCGGCGGCGTCACCAGCGGCAACGAGGTCGAGGCGCGCACGGCGTCGAGATCGAGCACGGCGCTTTTGACCGGGAGGTACGTGGCCGTTCCAAACAGCATGTCCGTCGCGACGGCGTACATCTCGATGGGGCTCGCGTCGAACGTCTCATTGTCAAAGGGATCCAGGCGGTCCTGGACATCGTTGAAGATAAAGTCGTAGCCGACGATAGAGCCCGTAGACGCAAACGATGCGGCGCCCATGAAGCGGCTGTCGCTGCAGAAAGCCAGGTTGATGCGATTGGCACGGCCGATCTGGTGCGACTTGTAGTTCACGCCGTTGAGGGCACCGGCCGATACACCGTAGACAGCCGGAATCTCGACGCCAGCCTCCATGAGAACGTCGAGCACGCCCGCGGTAAACTGCCCGCGAAAACTACCGCCCTCCAAGACGAGCGCGACCTTGCCGGCGTTCTTTGCCTTATCTTCTGCAGTCATTTTGACCTCCTGCGATTGCGTTTTGGCTCTCTTCTACCCAGTTTTGGGATGGAGGGCGCATGGGTTTTGGAGCAGAGTTCGATCCTCCGCGGGTTTGGGATTCCGTTGATGCGGCGCATGACCGGCTGAGATTCGATAACATCGTATCTATATAGGGTTGAAGCTTTGCGCGGAGAATCCGCGTCTTTGCTTCGCAAATCCGCACCGGCTTCGGCCGCCTGACGGCGTCCTCGCCCGCTCGCTACAAACGCTCCGCGTTTGTTTAACGCCCGCGCCCTGCGCAGAGTTCGATTCTCCGCGGTGCGGACTAGAAATAAAAAGGCAGGTAGATACGAATATCTACCTGCCTGTTACTTATGGTGGAGGCGCGGAGAATCGAACTCCGGTCCACGAAAGCCCCCTGATTGGCATCTCCAAGCTCAGTCGCTGGTTTAGTCTCGGACGCTTTGCGCGCAGCGACACGCTCGCGGCATCCCAACCGGTTCGGTCTTAGCCTGCGCCATACCGATTACGTGCGCAGGAGCATTCCCCTAACATGACGTCGCGCCGGTGTCGGGGAAATCACCGGGTTGACGCGCCGCTATAAACTAAGCAGCGAGAGCCATAGGCTCAAAAGAAGAGTTGTTGTCAATTCAATTTGACGGTACCCCTGTTTAACGAGGCGAGGAGACCTCGGCTTGCTTCCTCTCTCAGAGCTATCGTGTCGAAACCAGTCGCCCCCGAATATTGGGAAAGTCTGGATGGTATCGGGCCTGCAAACACCCGATAACCGTCGACTTTTCAAAGAACACGCGGGGCGAGCCCCGCTTGTGGAGTGTTATCTTACCACGTTCTGAAAGCGGACAGCTGTTCTATGCACGAGCTGTGAAGACCCTAATGTGCACCATACTTCGCACTTTTGCTACCGAACGCGTCACGTATATTTTCGCCAAGCAAAATTGACCCGTCGAAAGGACCGTTATGGATACCAAGCAGCAACTCGTCAATGCCCTCGCAGGCCTGGGCTCAACCATTACCGAAGCCATGGATGTCATCGAAGGCTTTGTCCCCTGTGGACATCCCGCCCTCACGGTATCGAACGCACTCGTCGCGCTGGACGCTGACGATGATGCAGCTCTCGCCCAGCAGCTTGAGACCGTCGAGGGCTTTATCGACCACGTGAGCGAGAACCGCGGCGTGACCGCCTACCACGGCATCGAGGTCGAGCTCGCGGGTCCCAAAGCCGATCTGCTCGCAGCAATCCGCGAGGTAGGCGCCCTTATGCAGACCGCAGGCGTCAAGAACACCCAGGTCAACGAGTGGGTCTACCGCAGCCTGGCAGCACTAAACGATTCCGACGAAAAGGCAGCCGAGCAGCTCGCAGAAAGTCCCGCCATTAAGGCCGAGCTTTTGTAAATAGCAGACGCGGGTCCCTTGGCGCATCGTCGTCCAAGAGGCCCGCAAACAGTTCGCGTCAACCGATAGCCACGCCACCACGTTCGGCCAAAGCAAGAATCGGCATCATTTGACGAGGTGTCTTTGCTGCAAGATCGGCATGTTCGAGCAGCTTACGATCGTTGGTCACCAAGTAATCGACCTGCGCGCGCTTGCACGCGGCGAGTACCAAGTTGTCCTCGTAATCACGATGGAGCGTCAGATATTTGTCGGCTAGCCACAGATCGGATGCATCAGCACCCACGGCCATAGCGTTTTCGGTCATGTTCCGGACAAACGCCAGCGCCGCATCGCCAATTGCACGGGCAGAAGCCTCGTCGAGTGCTCCCCCGCTGGCAAGAACGCTACGCTTCAGCTCGTGTTGGACAACGTACAGCACGTCCTTGGCAATATGCACCGGAAAGAGCAGCAACGCCCCCGTCTCCGTCGCCTGCCCAATAAACGCACGCGCGGCAAGCGACTCGGCATGGTCAACACAAAACGAATCAACCCATACGTTGGCGTCCACCATGATCTTGAGAGGCGCCCCACTCACTGGATCATCCCCTTTTGGCGATAATGCTCATCCATGGCTTCGGAATAGATTGTGTCCCAACCGCGATCGTCGGATACAGGCGACGCAGCGATGCCCATATCTGCATAAAGCCGGTCTGCCGCTGCCCATGATGCGGCGAACGGAGTATCGGGCGCGACGGTCTGCTGCCGGTCGTCGACGGCCGCAAGCACTTCCTCGCACTGCCCGCCACCCTGCGCGACCTTGGCCACCACCTTTTTGATGAGCTCGGGCAGTGACCCGCCCGAAAGCCGCAGTGCCTCCTCGGCACGGTTCTTGACCTGGCGATCCACGCGAACGTTCACCTGCGCCATGCCGCTAACAGCACCCACGTCGATCCCGCTCCCTTCAAATGCTAGCACCGCTAGCAACACTATATAGAGAAGCTAGCAAATGGTCAAATGCAAAAGGCCTGCGCCCAGACGACACCGATGCCGTCTGGGCGCAGGCCAGATAACGTGGGCGAACACGTCCGCTAGCGCAGGTAAGCCTTTGCGTTGCCCAGGCTGTAGGCGATCGTTGAGCCGTTGTGCAGCAGCGACGACGCCTGCGGAGTAATCATGCCGGTAATACCCAATGCCAACAGCGCCGAGTTGGTGAGCATCACCTTGGAATACGAACTCGTCAGACGGTCGATAAGCCCCTGACTCATGCGGCGCAGGCGCACGATCGCGGCAAGATCCGTATCGGTCAGGATGATATCGGCGACCTCCTTGGCGATGTCGCTTCCACCGCCCATTGCCAGCCCCACGTCGGCCAAACCGAGCGCCGGCGAATCGTTGACGCCGTCGCCCACCATGGCAACGTGGCGCCCCTCGCCCTTAATGCGCTCAACATACGCGTACTTGTCCTCGGGCAGCAGCTCGGCCTTAAACTCGTCGACACCTGCCTCGCGAGCAATACGCTCGGCCGTGCGCTCCGAGTCGCCCGTGAGCATGACCACGTGCTTAACGCCCAACGCGTGCAAGTCGGCGATGGCCTCGCGGACCCCGGCCTTGAGCGGGTCCTCGATACCAAGCACGCCCACGACCGTGCCGTCGACCGCCAGGTACAGCGGCGACAAGCCCTGCATCTGGGACTCGATGCGCTCCTTGATGTCGGATTCGAGCTGCGCGCCCTCGTCCTCAAACACAAAATGCGCCGAACCGATGATGGCGCGACGCCCTTCGATGGACGAAGCGATGCCGTGCGCCACGATGTACTCGACGGCGGCATGGCGCTCGCGGTGCTCGAGCCCGCGTTCGCGCGCCGCATTGACCACGGCACGCGCCACCGGATGAGGAAAATGCTCCTCCAAGCAGGCAGAAAGGCGCAGAACCTCGTCCTCGCTCCAGCCGTCGGTCGTGAGCACGCAGGCAAGACGCGGCTGCGCCTCGGTAAGCGTCCCGGTCTTATCAAACACAATGGTGTCGGCCTTGGCAAACGACTCAAAGTACTTCGCGCCCTTGACCATGACGCCCATCTTGGCAGCATCGCTCATGGCAGTCATGACGGCAACGGAGCCCGTGAGCTTGAGTGCGCACGAGTAGTCGACCATCAGTGCCGCCGAGGTCTTGATAAGGCTGCGGGTGGTAAGCGCAACCAGGCCCGCGAGCAGGAAGTTCCACGGGACGATCTTGTTGGCGAGGTCTTCCATGTGCGACTGGCCCTCGGACTTGAGCGAGTCGGCTGTCTGCACGAGCGAGACGATTGAGCGCAGTTTGGTTTGCGCCGTATTGGCGCGCACACGCACCAAGATGCTGCCGTCTTCCACGACGGTACCAGCGAACACGTCGTCGCCCACGCTGCGCTCGACGGCCAGCGGCTCGCCGGTCAGGGTCGCCTGGTTGACCATGGCGCTCCCCTGCTCGACCACGCCGTCAATGCAAATGGACATGCCAGTGCGCACGGCGACCAGATCGCCGGGCTCAAGCTCGGTCGCGGCAACGCTTACCTCGGTGTCGCCGACGACCTTTTGCGCCTTGTCGGGCACATCGAGCAGCGAGTTGATGAGCTCGTTTTCGCTCATGGCGCGGGTGTAGTCCTCGAGTAACTCGCCCACGTTGAGTAGGAACATCGTCTGGCCCGCGGTATCGACATCGCGTTTGACAAACGAGATACCGATGGCCGAAGCGTCGAGCACGGGAACGGTCAGGCGCGGCTGCGCCAGCTCATGAAGGGCAGCGCGCAAAAATGCCATGTAACCGGCCACGACAAAGATGGCACGCAGCGGCGTGGGCAGGAACCAGCGGCGCGCGTAATGGGCACCGACGAGTGTCGCCAGGTCCATAACGAGTTTGTGCTTGCGCGGCTCGAGTTGCATCACGTAGCCCGACTTGGCATCGGCGATAGCTTGAGCATCGAGTGCGCCTAGGGCGTCGAGCACGCTTGCGCGGCGCGGCTCGTCGTACTCCAGCGCCATCTGGCCAATACGGCCATAAACGCGCACCTTGTGCACGCCGTCGATATCGCCGCTGAGCTTAAGAAGTGCGTCGAGATCGCTCTCTGGCACAGGACCCGCCAATTGAAGACGGGTCCTGCCAGGGATCTCGCTAATAATCGAGAATCTCATAATTTGTGCCTGAGAGCGTTACTCGGCTGCCTCGTCAGCAGCGGCCTCGCTCTGGGTGATGTAAGCAGCCTCGGCAACCATGTCGTCGACATTAGCCTTGGCCTGCTCGACCATGTCCTGGTAGCCGTTCTTGATGCGCATGCCGCACGCGATACCCTGCACGCAGGCATTCTTGACCGGAGCGCTGGTAAGCAGCTTGATGCCGGCCGTGCCAAGCAGAAAACCGCCACCGACAAGCAGGGTGTTAAAAGTCGACTTCTTCATGTTGCTTCTCCCTTTTGCCGCACAAGCGCGGCATGGTGCCTTAGCACCCGAGTTCATTAGTTTGCTCGAGCACGCTTTTGAGACTAGTTTAGTATAACTATTTGGTCAACAGTGGCTAACTTTTTGGAAACTTTGGGGGTGCACTCAATATGACAAAGGAACTGCCCCTTTGTCATATTCCTACAGCTGCCAGGCCGCCGCTTCCTTTTGCAGCGCAACCATACGGGCGAATTCACCACCTGCCGCCTTGAGCTGCGCCGGGATGCCCTGTTCGGCAACCACTCCATCCTTGAGCACAACGATTTTGTCGGCATTTTCCACCGTACGCATACGGTGGGCAATAACGATAACCGTCTTACCTGTAAGCAGACGGGAGAGTGCCTGTTGCACCACGGTCTCGTTCTCCACGTCCAAGCTCGCCGTCGCCTCGTCCAACAGTACGATAGGCGCGTCTTTGAGCAGCGCACGGGCGATAGAGATGCGCTGGCGCTCGCCGCCGGAGAGTTTGGAGCCGTTCTCACCGATCATGGTGTCGTAGCCCTGCGGCATGCGGTTCACGAACTCGTCGCAGTTGGCGGCACGCGCGGCCGCAAGCACTTCCTCGTCGGTGGCATCACGACGACCGAGGCGGATGTTTCCCATCACCGTGTCGTCAAAGAGCAGCACGTCTTGGAACACAATGGCGTAATCACGCAGCAGTACCTCGGGATCAACGCTCGCAACATCCACGCCACCCACGGTAACCTTGCCCGCGGTGGCATCCCAAAAGCGCGCGGCCAGGCGGCTCACCGTAGACTTACCGGAACCCGAAGGACCGACCAGCGCCGTGACCTCGCCTTCCTTGGCGGTAAAGCTCACATCGGTAAGAACTTTCTCGCCGGCGCGGCCGTCCTCGCCCGCACCATAGCCAAATGCCACGTGATCGAACACCACATCGTGGCCCACGGGCTCAAATTTCTCGCTGCCCCGCGCCACAGGCTCTTCCATGATGGAACGCATGCGCTTGGCAGACGACTCGGCGACAAACAGCTCGGACATTAACATTAACGCTTGGTCAAAGGGCGCATAGATACGGCTCACCATAAGCAGGAAGGCAAACATCACCAAAAAGTCGACCTGCCCGGAGGCGACCATCGCGGCGCCCGTGACCAGCGTGGTGGCAATGCCCAGACGCAGGATGGCAAAGGCGGAGTTGACCAAAAGCCCGTTAGAGAGCTCGCCCTTGGTGGTCTCGCGCTCCTCGGCATCGATCACGACGTTGAGCCCCTCAAGATAATGGGCCTCCTGGTTGGTGGCGCGGATCTCGCGAACGCAGTCGAGCGTCTCTTGAATTGCCTCGGTAACCTTGACCTTCTCGGCGCGCACGCGATCGAACACCGGAGTCATGGGGCCGCGTGTTAGATACAACACGGCAAAGGCCACGGGAACGCTCCAAAACGCCGCAATCGCCAGCTGCCAGCAAAAGAACAGCGATGCCACGAAGACAATGGCGCTTGCGATGATGGCACCCCAAAGCTCTCCCAGCACGTGGCTGTAGGCGTGCTCCATGGCCTGGACGTCACCCATGATGGTCTCGGTTAAATCGGCCAGATCACGACGACCAAAAAACGACAGCGGCAGTTTGCGCAAGCGCTCGGCAATCTCCATACGCTGCTTGCCGCACTCCTCGTAAAAGATGCAGTAGGTGTAGTAATACTGCTGCCAGTTAGAGGCAAAGAGCAACACGAAAAAGACCAGGAGGCCGCCCACGATCGGCAGGGCATCCGGCAGGTCGGCGCCGGCGACGAGATGCTCGACAAAGCCGGCCATAGCCAGGAATAAAAAGCCCATGCCAGCCACGGTAATAAGATTAGTGAGCGTGGTCCAGAAAATGCCGCGTTTTACGCCGGCGACGCCTTTATCGGATAGGAAATACTTCTTTTGGAATGAGGCGAACATTTAGGCCTCGCCTCCCTTCGTGACGGCGGCATCCGCGGTCGCAGCAGTAATCTTCCAGCTCGCGGCCTGCTCGTACTCGGCCCACATCTTGGCATACAGGCCGTTTTGGGACAGCAACTCGGCATGGGTGCCCGACTCCTGCACGCTGCCCTGGTTGAGCACCACGATTTGGTCTGCGCCCACTACAGTCGAGAGTCGGTGCGCGATCATAATGACCGTGCGACCCGCCGCCAGTTTGCTAAAAGCACGTTGGATGAGCGCCTCGTTCTCGGGATCGGCAAACGCCGTGGCCTCATCGAGCACCACGATAGGCGCGTCTTTAAGGATCGCGCGGGCGAGTGCCACGCGCTGGACCTCGCCGCCCGAAAGATATGCTCCGCCGGCACCGAGCATGGTATTGATGCCCTGTGGGAGCTTGGCCACAATGTCGTCGCACTGAGCTGCGGTGAGGGCCGCACGCACTTCGTCGTCAGTGGCCGTAGGCTTGGAGGCGCGCACGTTATCGGCAAGTGTTTGCCGGAACAGCTGGTTGGTCTGGAACACGAAGGCGACCTGGCCCATAAGCTCGTGCGGATCCATATCGCGAACGTCCACACCGCCTACGAGCACTCGACCCGAGGAAACGTCCCAAAAACGCGGGATCAGGCTTGCGCAGGTTGACTTGCCGCCACCCGAGGGACCCACCAGGGCGAGAGTGCTACCCGCGGAAACGCTAAAGCTCACATGGCTAACGGCAGGTGTTTCGGCACCCTCGTAGGTAAAACTCACGTCCTCAAATCGCACGTCGCCACCGGCAGGGTGCTTGGGTTGGGCGGGCACGGAGAGCTGCTTGGAATCCATGACGCTTCGAATACGAGCCAGCGAATCGGCACTCATCTGAGAGGCCTCGCCCACAAACATGAGCTTGGTCATGGCCGTCGGCACCACGGCCGAAAATATCGCGTAAAAGGTGAAGTTGGCCATAAAATGCGCGAAGTCCGTCTCGCCCGGCGCCAACAGCAACGCCACGGGCAGCAGGAATGCCACAAGACCATTGAGCGCGGTAAGGTTGAGCACCTGCGGACCTCGGCAGAACGTGCCCGCATAGTTTTGCGCCATGTCGGCATATTCGGCGATCGCATCGTGGAAGGCCTTAAAGGAGTAGACCGTCTGCTGAAACACCTTGACCACGGGGATGCCTCGTACGTATTCGGTGCCGGTCTTGTTCATCTTGACCAGCGCTCCCATGTAGGCCTTCATAAACTCGCCGCCCTTGCCGCCCATCATGGTGGCCATGGCGCCAAACGAAACGACGACCGAGATAAGGCATGCCGCGCCCAAGCGCCAATCGAGGGCGAAAAGCAATACGAGCAGGCCCACGACCATGGCGGCGGCGCCTGCGATATCGGGCAGCATGTGCGCGAGCAGGGTCTCGGTGGAGGCGGCGCATCCGTCTACAATACGGCGCAGCTCACCGGTGGCGTGCGTGTCAAAATAGCCAAGCGGCAGCTTAAGCAGGTGCTCGCTCGTAGTCTTGCGGATATTGGACGCGCAGCGAAACGCGGACAGATGCGTGCACATGAGCCCCACGAAATAAGCTACGATGCTTGCCAGGGCAAACCCCACGGCCCACCAACCGTACATCGCGATGTTAGTGGCTTCGCTCCAGTTAGGTGCCACGGCAATCAGATCGCGCGCGACAAGCCAAATGCACACGTACGGGCCAAAGCTCAGCAGCTGCGAGAGCGCCGAGAGCGCCATGCCCAAATACGTTAGGAATTTACGGTCGCCGGCATATGCAAGCAGCTCGTCGATACCGCCGCCTTCCCTTTTTGATCCCTTTGCCATGAGATTCCTTTCTAACGGCTTGAGAGTTAACCGTATTCAACTTATCATTGATGTGTTAGCCATGGCTCACAATCAAGCCAGGCGTGGACGTTTCTGCAAAGGAAAGGGACGCTTTTGCAAATACGGCGGGCAGCGACCGACATAACCGAGCTCTACGCACCGCAATTTGAGCAGTTTGGCCTGGAGCTTACCGGCAAGGGTGCCGTCTTTACCGGCGAGGTGGCAAACGAACGGGCGCACGGCCGTGCATGGATCATGCCTCTCTCCCCCGCCTGCATCGTTATGGAGCATTTCATTACCCCGACGCACGATATGTACCTGGCCGAATACACACCCGAGCCATACGCCTGCGTGAGCGAGGTCAGCGCGCCCACACTTACATGCATGCCCGAGGCTGGCATAACGCCCGCGAACCTTAAACTATTGCATGGACCGTGGCCAAACAATGCCGTTTGCAGCTTTGTCCAAGATAGCTGTGGCGAGGAATTAAGCCCGCTGTTTGCGGGGGAGCTCTATCACTCGCGCTCGGTGCTCTTTTTGCCTGGATATTTTGACGAACTGGAGCACCGCTATCCCACCGAGTTCGCGGGAATCTTTGAGGCGTTTGCCGAGCCATGGCATGAGGAAGCGACGTCTGCCATCTGCCACACGCTACGCCGGATTAACGAGGACCGCGCCCGCACCGTAGGCGGACACGTCTATATGCAGGGCATCGTGGAGACCATGGTCGCGGAGCTCGCCTGTTCGCGCGCGGCCCATAAGCAGGCGCGGCAGGCGGCAGGCACACGCGTCAGCATAACCATTGCCGAAGAAGCAACGGCAATGATTGAGCGCGCGCTCGACAAAGGCAAACGTGTGGGTATCAACGAGGTGGCCGAGAGGCTCTACACAAGCCGCTCCAAACTATGCGCCACCTTTAAGGCCCAAACTGGCGAGTCCCTGGGCGCCTACATTCGCAGACGCCGTATGGAGCGAGCACAGGACCTTTTGGCCGATAGCGCGCTCACGATAGCGCAGGTAGCAGAGCGGCTCGACTACCCTCAGCAAGCCGCCTTCGCCCAAGCCTTCAAACAATACACCGGCATGACACCCACGGCTTGGCGAAGCAAGCATCGCTAAGGCCCAAGCTCCCTGGCCGTAACGGAGCGATTAATTAGCCGCCGCCCGTCAGCTCACCCAGGATCTAAACGTCAAGATGCGCACAATCAAGCGCCTTTTTGATAAGAGGGACAGATCGATCAGCCAAATACAACGGAATGTTGAGCACCCCGTCGTCGAGCTTTAGGTTCTTAAGTGAGTAGCGGACCCTCAATGGAGTCGTCTCCGCATGCTTGTCGGCATAGTACTTAAGGCTCTTGGAGTGAACGACCTCTCCCGATTTGACCTCGACGGGAACGATTTCGTTTCCGACTTGAATCAAAAAATCGACTTCGTGCTTCGGCTTCTCGTTTGTCCAGTAACGCGGAGCAGCATCTAACTGTGAAAGTAATGCCTGAAGCACATAGTTCTCGGCGAACGAACCTTTGAACTCCGAAAATAGCGCATCCGAGATGGCAAAAGCGGACGCATCCAGCCTTGCCATGCGGCGCAGCAAGCCGACATCAAGACAGTAGACTTTAAATGCCTTGAGGTCATCGTACGCAGAGAGCGGCACACCACCGGCAGCATTAAGGCGAACCGCCGTGATGAGCCCAGCATCGGCAAGCCATTCCAGAGCATCCTCGTATTCTCGAGCACGAGCCCCCTCGCGCACCGCACCCCAAACGAACTTTTTGTTCTCGCGCGCCAACTGAGCTGGAATCGAGTTCCATATTTGCGAAAGCTTGGCGAACTGCGCACGGCCACCATGCTTGGCAAAATCGCGCTCGTAGGAATCCAAGAGATCAGACAACACCTTATCGACCTGAACGATATCGCCCGTCTCCACCCACCGGCCAAGAGCCTCTGGCATGCCGCCGCATGCAAAATAACGACGAAGATGCTCGACGAGACGGACATGGAAGAAATCGGGCACTGTTTCGATCTGATCCAGGCCGCCAAGGTATTCGTCGTAGTTTGCAGCGCCCTCGGCTTTCAGAAACTCGGAAAAGCTCATGGGGCGCATCTCCATGAACTCGACCTTTCCCACCGGAAAAGCGCTGGTCTCACGGGACAAGCGAACGCCCAACAAAGACCCTGCGCATGCGACGTGATACTCGGGGGCCTCGTCACAGAAGTATTTAAGGGCGCCGACTGCAGAAGGACAATCCTGGATCTCATCAATAATAAGCAGCGTTTTGCCGGGATCGATAGGCTGTCCAAGTGCCAGGGAAAGATTTGAGATGATCCGTCGAGGATCGCGCGTACCTTCGAAAAACTGAGCGTACTCGCTCTGTACCCCAGGTGACGGCTCCTCGAGCGTCAGATACACAAAATTGATGTACGAGGTTCGGCCGAACTCCTTAAGCGCCCACGTCTTTCCAACCTGGCGCGCCCCCTTAAGGATAAGCGGCTTACGATATTCTGACGCTTTCCAAGCGTTAAGCTTGGCAATGATATCTCGCTGCATGGACGAACCTCCCGCAAAGAAACTTCCGTAAACGTGATATTTCCCACATTTTACCCTAGGTAAAACGTGACATTTATCACATTTACGGAAGTTTTTAGCTCATTTCGACACACTTTCATCACATTTATTGCAATGTGACAAAGGGACAGTCCCTTTGTCACCCGCACAAAAATGGACGCGCCAACGGCGCGCCCATTCACTCTATTTATATCAGCCCGCCTGACCCGAACGGCCGAGTCGTCACGGAACCCGGGAGCCCCGGCAGAGCGGGTGCTTGCTCAAAATGAGTTCCGCACGCAAAGAAGGCCACTTAATGTGGCCTTCGTCTTGCGCAGGACTGTTCGAAATTTTGAGGAAGCACCCGCTCTGCCGGGGCTCCCTGGTTCCCGTTTACGAGAGCGACGTTCTCAGCAACTCGTTGAAGAGCTTCGGGTTGCCCTTGCCGCGGCTCGCCTTCATGCACTGGCCCACCAAAAAGCCGATGACCTTCTGGTTGCCGTCACGATACTGCTGCGCCTGATCGGCACAGTTTGCCAGCACCTCGTCCACAATCGGCTGCAGCGCGCCGGCATCGCTCACCTGACGCATACCGCGCTCGTCGACGATCTTGTTGGGGTCGTCGCCAGTCTGGGCCATAGCCTCAAAGACCTCGTGCGCCTGGTTGGAGCTGATGGCATCGGTCGCCAGCAGCTTGGCAAGCGCTGCCACCTGAGCCGGCGCGATGCCGGACTCGGCGAGCGACACGCCTGCGCCCTTAAGATAGGCGATCATCTCGTTCACCAGCAGGTTTGCGACCGTCTGGGCCTCCTTGCCAGCCATACCGGCAGCGGCAGCCTCAAAGAACTCGGCAAACTCCGGGTCGCCGGCAATCTGCTCGGCATCGGCCGCCTTAATGCCAAAGTCGGCCTCAAAACGGGCGCGCTTGGCATCGGGCAGCTCGGGAATCTCGCCACGGCAGCGGTCGATGAACTCGTCGTCCAGATCGAACGGCGCCAGGTCGGGGTCGGGGAACAGGCGATAGTCGTCGGCCGTCTCCTTCACACGCATGACCACGGTGCGCTTGCGGCTGGGCTCCCAGTGACGGGTCTCCTGGTAGATGATGCCACCCTCCTCGAGCACCTCGGCCTGACGGCAAATCTCGTAGGCAAGGCCGTCATGCAAGCTCTTAAACGAGTTGAGGTTCTTAAGCTCGGTCTTGGTGCCCAGCTTGGTCTCGCCGCGGCGGCGCAGCGACACGTTGCCGTCGCAGCGCATGGAACCCTTCTCCATGGAGCAGTCCGAAATGCCCAGCGTCACAAAGATGCGACGGAGCTTCTCCATAAACAGGCGCGCTTCCTCGGGCGTGCGCAGATCGGGCTCAGTCACGAGCTCAATCAAAGGCGTGCCGCAGCGGTTGTAGTCGACGAGCGACTCGGCCGCGGCGGTGATGCGGCCCTCGGCGCCGCCCACGTGGACCATCTTGGCGGCGTCCTCCTCCATGTGGATGCGCAGGATGCGAATAGGCACCGTGTAGGAACCGTCCTCGCGACGCTCGGGCATCTGCAGGTTGGACGCGTCATAGCTGGCCAGATGGCCGGCACGCTGATTGCCTTCGCGCATGGTCGACGTCATTGACGTGGACAGACCCTCGGCGTTGGCCGAAGCGCTCGCCAGGCTCTGGGCCTCGGCCTCACCAAACGCGCAATCGGGGCGCTCGGCGGCACCGCGACCAGTCACGTCCAGATCCAGGTGACCGTACATGGCAAAGGCGACCGGACCCTGCGTGGTCTGGAAGTTCTTGGCCATGTCGGGATAGAAGTAGTGCTTGCGGTAGAACATCGAGTGGCGCTGAATCTCGCAGTTGGTGGCGAGACCGGCCTTGACGATGCTCTCGATTGCCTTCTTGTTAGGCACCGGCAGGGCGCCGGGCAGGCCCAGGCACACCGGGCACACGTTGGCGTTGGGCTCGTCATCGTGGCTGAGTTTGCAGTTGCAGAACATCTTGGTATCGAGTGCGGTGAGCTCGGTATGAATTTCCAGGCCGATCACGGCCTCCCAATCCTGCAGGACCTCGGAAAGCTCCTTCATTACAGCTCGCCTCCCTTCCCGGCAAAATCGGGCGCGACGGAAAGCGCGGGCGCACCCGTGGCGGCATCGGCAAAGCCGCGCTCCAGGGCGCGGGCAAACGTGAGCAGCTGACGGTCCTTAAACGCCGGACCCACCAGCTGGGCAGAAACGGGCAGCTGAGTATCCTCGCCCAGGCCCAGCGGCACCGAGATACCACCGTTGCCGCAAATGTTGAGCGAGATGGTGTACAGGTCGGAGAGGTACATCTGCGTGGGGTCGCTGATCTCGCCAAACTTAAAGGCCGTGCGCGGCGAGGCGGGCATGAGGATGGTGTCCACCTTGGCATACGCGGCATCGTAGTCCTGCGTGATGAGCGTGCGGGCCTTCTGCGCGGCGTAGTAGTACTTGTCGTACACGCCCGAGCTCAGCAGGTAGGCGCCGAGCATCTGACGGCGCTTGGCCTCGGCGCCAAAGCCGTGGGCGCGCGACAGCGAACTCTGGTCGGACAGGTTGGCGCAGCCCTCCTCCTGATAGCCGTAGCGAATGCCGTCGAAACGTGCCAGGTTGGAGAACGCCTCGGCAGGGCCGATGACGTAGTAGGCGGCGATAGCGGCATCCAGGTGCGGCAGGTCGACCTCGACCAGCTCGGCGCCCTGGTTCCGCAGCTCCTGGGCGGCGCGCTGAACAGCGGCCTTGACCTCGGGCGTCAGGCCCTCGGCCTCCATAAACGCGGGGATGATGCCCACGCGCTTGCCCTCGATGCTGTCGTTGAGATGCTCGGTAAAGTCGACGGCGCAATCCTGGCTGGTGCAGTCGTACGGATCGTGACCCGCGCCGGTAAGCGCGTTCATGGCCAGCGCGACATCCTCGACCGTGCGGCCAAAGGGGCCCACCTGGTCGAGCGACGAGCCAAAGGCAACCACGCCGTAACGGCTCACGGCACCGTACGTGGGCTTAAAGCCCACCACACCGCACAGCGACGCCGGCTGGCGAATGGAGCCGCCGGTGTCCGAGCCCAGCGAGAGCGCGACTTCGCCCGCGGCGACGGCGGCAGCGGAGCCGCCCGAGGAGCCGCCGGGCACGCGCTCGGTATCCCAGGGGTTGTTGGTGCGGTGGAACGCCGAGCTCTCGGTGGAGCTGCCAAAAGCAAACTCGTCCATGTTGGCCTTGCCCATGGGCAGGCAGCCGGCATCGAGCATGCGCTGGACGCAGGTGGCGGTGTAGACGCTCTGGTAGTCCCCGAGCATGCGGGAAGCGCAGGTAGTGCGCGTGCCCACGAGGTTCATGTTGTCCTTAATGGCCAGCGGCACGCCCGCAAGCGGGGGCAGCGGCTTGCCGGCGGCACGGTCGGCATCCACGCGCGCGGCGGCCTCGAGCGCGAGCTCGGGCGCCACCTGCAGGAGTGCCTGGACCCCGCCCTCGCGCGCCTCGATGGCGGCAAGGGAGGCCTGGGCCACCTCGGTAGCGGTAAAGTCGCCGGCAGCAACGCCCGCGGCGATCTGGGCGGCGGTAAGGGAATCGAAGCTCTGCGCCATTACTCGCTCTCCCCCTCTCCCAAAATGGACGGCACGCGGAAGTAGCGGTCGCGCGCGCTGCCGGCGTTTTCGAGCGCAACGTCGAGCGGCAGGTCGCGCTCGGGCTCGCGCAGGTCATCGCCCATCACGTTGGACAGGCTTCCGATGGGATGGAACGTGGGCTCCACGTCGGGCAAGTCATATTGCAAGACGGGCTCGAGCATCTGGACGGCGTCGTTCAGGTAAGACGTCATCTGGGTGAGCTCGTCATCGGTCAGTGCGATCTTTGCGTACTCGGCGATGCCGCGCACGTCTTTCTCGCTGAGTGCCATAGGCGCTCCCTTCCGCATAACAGATAAACCGCTCTAGTATACAAGGCAACGCCGGCTTGGAGCAGGCGCTTTACCCAAATGCAGCGAAAACGTAACGAGGACGGCGGGCTGGCAGGCGGCAGGCTGGCGGTTCCGCAGCGAAACCGCACCGTCCATAGCGAAAACCGTCCCGTCCATAGCGAAAACCGTCTCGCCCACAACGAAAACCATCACAACATTCGACGTTTTTCGCCAAAATCGAGATTTTCATCGAATGTTGTGATGGTTTGGAAGCCCCAACCACCACAAAGGTGCCTGTCCCCATTGTGGTGGTTCTTAACGATGTCTTATGCCGAGGCCTTGGCCTTGCGGCGCTTGCGGACCGCGTGGATAACGATGTCCAGCAGCAACAGAACAATGGCTACGACCACGATAAGCACGGCAAACTCGCGCTTGCCCCAGTGGCGGCCGGCCAGCGACTTTTGCTTGTCGACGTCCTTCTTGTTGTACTTGGTGCGCACGCAATGCACCAGCAGGCGATGGTCGTTTACGCCGTAGGGCGTGCAGGTGACGAGCGTCACTTTGTCGGCGCCGGGCTCGATGGTCAGCGACTCCATCTCCTCGGGCAGCACGACCTCGGAGTCCACCATCTTGTAGGCGAGCGTCTTGTTCATGGTGTGCAGCAGCACCAGGTCGCCGGGCTCCAGCGAGTGGATGTCGTCGAACATGCTCAGGTTGCGCATGCCCGAGTGTGCGGTGAGCACGCAATGCGTCGAGGTGCCGCCCACCGGCAGGCTCGTGCCCTCCAGATGGCCGACGCCCGCCATGAGGACTTCTTCGCTCGTGCCGTGGTAGATGGGCATGCTCACGTCGATGGAGGGAATCTCGACCCAGCTCATCATGGGGTCGCGGTCAAAGATGAGCTGCTGGGCGTAGGGTTCGATCTGGTCGGCGGGGAGCTCGGTGGCCTCGCCCGCCAGCTGCTCGTTAAAGGAGCGCGCCTGGAGCAGGATGCGCTCGCGCTCCTCGGCAGACAGCGCGTCCACGGTGCTGGACACGGTGCTGATCTGGTTGAACACGCCCGAGGCCTCGAGCCGGTCCAAGATCCACGGCCAGGTCATAAGGCCCACGCCAATAAGGATGATGACGATGGTGATGAGCCGGTCGGCCCAGCGCGGCAGCCGCTTGCGGCGGCGCTTAGGTTTTGGTTGAGGTTTGGGCTGAGGGCTTGAGCCGCCGTTGTCCGCGGCGTTATTGCTCTTCATATGTTTGGCGCCCTGCACCATCGCCGGTCACTCCTCTACAGCTCAGGTTGTCTAAACAAATAATAGCCGATTAGCGAGCTCATGCGCCGGACAACGCCGCTAGACTGCACCGTCCGGGCCACGTAACCCCACTCAACCAATCAAGCCATATGTTGCTTTCATCGTCTCGAGCAACTGCGCCATCGTTACGCCCGCAACCCCAATCTGTTTCAGATTGACGTCGCCCACCTCACAATCTTTGACAAACGCAAGCATATCGTCCTTCAGTTCTCCGCGCAGGTCGACACCTTCCGACTCGCCAAGCAGCTGAGCAAGCCTCAGCGCATCGCGTTTATGCTTTTTTACCTTCTTCGAATCAACGTTCTCCCCCGCTTCCCTTCTGGCTTTTAGGTCGAGATACGCCTTCGCTTTGAACGGGACAATGTATTCCGTACCCAGGACCGAAACGCCGTCTACGGTCCGAATTCCCTGAAGGAACAAGCTGTAGTAAGCATCGTCCAACAAAATTGCCGAAAGACTGCTTATGTTTTCATCAACGTGAATTGGCGCCACATCAATCCCCTCACGACCCTTTAGAAAGTCGGGACACTTCGCGAAGAGCTCGATCATATGGGGGTAACCCGGCCTCTTTGGCTCTGTAAACCGATAAAAACATGAGCCTTTACCTTCGCCCCAGCCGCAGCGGTAGCCGCCATCACGCACCAAAGTCCATATGGCTTCTGCCGTCTGAGGCAACCGGTCATCGGCGACAATTACCACATCAAAATCGTGAGTCGCCCTGAATGAAAGCCCCGCCTCCGCGAGCAAAATGTCGCATGCCGTGCCGCCGATAAGGGCATACGATCCTGCAGCTTCTTGCATATGCTACTGAAATTCTTGGAGACCTTCTACAGCGCTTCTCGCCATGGATATTCCTTTCCAAACATGCGATCAACTTCGAGCTGAATTCGCTCATCGTCGATTGCCGCCAAAGATAGCGCAAGCGAAATGTCATCGACGCGGGAGGAGTCGGCAAACACGGGCGCATAGCGCCACACTTGGATCATCGCCGTTTCGCCATCCGGCAACTCCCCGTCTGCGACTTCGAGGTCGCTCAGTTGACGCCATGCACTTCTTAAGACGGCCTTTTGTTCCATGCCCGGCGCAGCGAGCATCGAACGCGCAGCGAGCGCCGTCTCCCCGGCGTCAACAAGATAGTCGATCTGCGGCGTCTTCCTTGCAAAAAAGACCTTCGAGACAGGCGAGGAGAGTTCTGCCATGTGCTCGCTGAGCAAAAGATCAACGGCGACAGGGAGCACGACGACACGTCGCTCGCAACGTTCGCGCCTCGCGAGCCCCCTGTCGACAAGCTCGGTTATGGCCTCACTCGCGCGGCTTGCCGAAATCCCAAGCGCACGACAAAGGTCATAGGGACGATATGGCTCCTGGGCTGCTCCCCAGATTGCGGCAGCCTGTGCGTTGGGTGACATCTTGGTCACGTGATTGTGAAACCGGGCACCGCCCCTCTCCGTGCAAGCTGTGCCCATAAATGGAAGAAAAACCTGTCTACCGGGGCAGACAAAGGGAATCCCATGTGCGACCAATGCTTTGCGCTGACGTGCATCGGCATCAGGAAATGAAACGGCAACAGGAGTCTCCGCGCGCAAGGCTAGCTGACTATAGACTCTCTTAGCCTCGGGAAGCCCGACGCCAGTAGGCAAACTTGCAAGCAAAAACGAAAAACCGTTTGCGTCAACAGCGCGGACCTCAATCGCCCGCAGATGCAGCGGCAAGCGTGCGGATCCAGGCCAAGTTTTGGTCTTGGCGGAGAGGCCTAATGCTTCTTGTAAGTAGATTAGCGCTTCGTTCATTTCCATCGTTTTCGTTTGATTCCAGTTTATATTGGAATTATACATAATTTTCGGAATTAAAGAGATTCCGTTCGTGCCTGAGCCCGCATTTGAGTTTTCAAAATGTCCCGGATCGGCGGGGCGATTCGAGATACAATGTCAATAGGAAACGACGCACCCCGCGTAAGTGTTCGAAAGCGCGGGCGGCCTAGTTTTCTGGTTTTGTTAAATGCCCGGGCCTCTAACCCCGGGCATTCTTATTTGCGCTTGTTGCGGCGCAAATGCCTTCTACCGTCCGCACCGCGCGTGCGCCTACGGACCTTAAACCGAACCTCATACGAGTCAAGAAACGCGATGACGAACGTGCCAACCGCCGCGAGGGCGGCGAGCGCGTTAAGGAATTTCAGCATTTGGGGACCTCCGATCGAGTCGTCGGCCGCCCGCGCACGGGATGCGTCGCAAGGGTATTTTACTGCGAGTGCATGCACCCACAGCTGCTAAACGCAATAATTGCAAACATCTGTTCGATATTCATGCGCTTGATCCATCGGGCAATGGAGCCTGGCTGCGTTATCCCGAAAAAACGGGGCAGACTCCAGTGCGGAGTCTGCCCCGAAAAGAGAATGGCAAAGCAAGAACGTGGATGGACGAGAAAAGTGTCCGCAAGTCTCATGGCCATCACATCCCACCTGCCAAAGGGATGGGTGAGCGAGCGCTACTCCTGCTCGGACTCCTCGGCCTGCTTACGGCTGCGGATGAGGTGCGCCACACCGATGCACAGCACCGCGCCACCAGCGATCCAAGTGAAGGTCACGCCATTAAGGCCGGTGAGCGGGAGGCCAGAGCCCTTCTTGTTCTGGATAGTGACGGGGATGGTAGCGTCTTTTGTATTCTCGGGGGTAACCATAACGGTATCGCTGGACGTCACAGCGAGTTTCGTCAGATTGCCGTCATCGCCGTATTCCGGCTTCACCGTAATGGTAAACGGAGCAAGGGTGTTGTAACCAGCAGGAGTATTGCATTCGGTAATCTCATACGTTCCCTCAACAAGACCAGGGATATAAATCTTGCCAGTGTCCTTTTGGGTCGTGAATTTTCCGGCATCTTCTTCTTTTTCGGTAATGCCGCCAGTTTGGGTCAGCCACCTATTAGTCTCAAGCTCTTTCTCTCCCTCTTTGGTCATTTTAACTTGGAAGGTAGCTTCAAGTTTTTTGCCCTCGTTATCCTTTTCGACCTTGGTCACATCCAGGCGGAAGACGTGGTCGGTAACTCGCTTCGACGTGGAGGTGCCAGTGTCGCTAGTCATGGGATTATTCGAATAGACGAGTTCGACATCATTGGTGTTGCCGGCGGCCGTGTATTCGGCCTCGCTGGTAAGCGTTGCCTTATAGGTCACAACCACCTTGGAATCAGCATCAACTTTAATCGTCTTGCCGGTTTTATCCTTCACGGTCTTAAGGTCGGTAAAGGCAATGGTGAGATTTTCCTTCTTAGTAGCGCTGTCTCGCTCTAAAACTACCTTATATCCATTATTGTCATTTTGCACGATCTCGGTCTGGTTGCCTTTGTTGTCAATATAAACGTGAAGATCCTTCGGCGTGTTTCCAGATTCCCCCGCAGCCTCCAGTCCCTTGCTCAATGTGTCATGAAATTCATACCGATACTTGTTGAACGTGGCGATATTATCAGCAACGGAGCCAGTCAGTTTATATTCAACCTCCTCACCAATATACGAGTCACTCACGTTTCCCCATTTCTCGCCCTCACGAACTTCCTTGTTGACGGTAGGAATGCTGGTCTTCTCGGTAACGACAACGGAATCGCCGCCAACGAGAGCGAAGATCGGGGAGGTGCCAGTGTTCGGCTTGGTCGGATTCGCAAGGCCATCCGACACGAAGAGATAATAGCCATCGCCAGTAGTGTTCGGGCGCGTCCACGGAGTGTCCGCCGTAAGGCTTCCCGCAGCGGTCTCCCCCTCAACATTTTGCTTCATGCCTGAAACCGCAGCTGCAATTTCATACAGCACGTCACCGGGAGCAACGCGCGTACCCTCGCTGCTGGTTGCCGAGCTGGCAGAAGTACCCGTCACATTTTTAGCAAGCCACTCGGCAACAACCGGGGCAGTGGGACTGTCCGCAAGCGCCGCAGAGCCGTCTGCATCCACGATTTCCTTGTACTTGGCAGATCCTTTAATAGCAGCGATTACCTTGGGCCCGATAGTCGTGCTTGACCATTCAATATCGGAAGCAACTTTTTCTTTGCTCTCCTCATCAGCGACTTTGGCCTTGAAGATCTGATAGGCCTTGAACGTATTGTCCTGGTTGGTGCCGTCGGCCTTTTTGATCGTGATGCTATTGGTCGTAGCCGCCGGATCCGCCGCAAACGCCATGGTCACCGGGGCCATGACTCCGCCGAAGCTCAACGCCGCTGTGAGGCCGGCGGTTACTGCCAGGCGTGCGATGTTCTTGCTCATGCTCATCTTCTTTTCCTCTGCTTTCTGCTCGAATTCCATTTGATCTAAATCTGTCTGTCTGTGTCTTAGCATCTACTTCGCTACGTCTCGCCCCGCTCTCCGTGGGGCTGCCAGCTACTCTTTATGGCTGCCACCTCCCCGCTTGACCAGGAGCGCGACCACGATGAGCGCGGCTCCGGCGACCGCTGCGGCGGCCGCGGCGTACATTGCCATATCGCCAGTCGAGGGCATAAAGCCTCCGGTGGTAATGCCAGGGGGTGTGCCGGTGGGCGTGTTGATGAGCGACGCCTCCAGGCTGCCCGTCGACCCGTCCGCGCTGTCGGCGCGCAGGGGCGACTCGGCCGTGATGGTGAGCTTGGGCTTGGCGGCGGCCACCTGGTCGACGTCCAGGCCCTCGGCCTTGACCGTCACGGAGCGCGTGCCCTCAAAGGCGGTGTAGCCCTTGGGCGCCTTGAGCTCGCGGACCTCCAGCTTGCCCGAGTCCACGCCCGAGACGGTCACGCGGCCGTCCTCGCCCGTGGTGACGGTGGCCTTGCCCTCCGCATCCCACGTGCCGTCAGCGGCCAGCGTGCGACCACGGTCGTCGGCGATGCTCAGGACCGCCCCGGCAAGCGGCTTGTCGCCGTCGCTGCCGCGCTTGGTGAGCGCGAGATCCCAGGTGTAGGCGCACGCATCGTCGCTCGGCGTGCGGGTGAAGCCGGCGTCGCCGGACTGGTCGGCAAAGGGAGAGCGCGGGTAGCGCAGGTAGACCTCGTTGGGGTTGCCCTTCGCGATGCCGTGGCTGCACGCGCTGTTGAGCGGCGCGTTGTACACGGCGACCACGCGGGCGCCCGCGGTGAAGGCGTCGGCGCCGCCGAGCGCGGCGATGAGGTCGCCGGTGCGCACAGTGAAGGTCTTGCCGTCGGCCGCTACCTTGGTGGCGCACTGGGCCGTGATATCGGTCCAGCCCTTCGCGGGCTCGGTGCCGGCGCGCCCGTCCTTGCCGGCCTGGACCGCGTCAAAGCCGCCGTCCGCGCCCGCCGCCGCGTACACGCGCATGCTTGCGGCGACCTTGGAGGAGTCGAGCCCCGCGCTCATGGTGTCGACGAACCGCACCGTATAGGTGTCGTAGGCGGTAAGCCCGGCCGGGACCGTTGCCGAGAGGCGCCAGTACAGGTCGTCGGCGACCGTGGCGTCGGCGGCCTTCTGCCAAGCGGCGGTGCTGTCCTCCAACACATGCTTGGCGACCTTGGGGGTCGCCGCCTTGGGCTTGACGGTGACGGCGCTGCCGCCGACCAGCGCCATGATCGGCGCGGTGCCGGCCTCGCCCTCGGCGATGGCGTCGTCGTCGGCGACGATGAGCCAGTAGCCGCAGGGCAGCTCGGCCGTCGTGCCCGCGTTAAGGGCCGCAGGCCTGGCGTCAGAGCTCTGGAGGGAACGAGCGAGCTGTGCGCTCAGCGCGCTCGTAAGGTGGGAATCGGTGTTGAGCCACTCGGCAGCTTCCTGCGCGGTGGTCTGGGAATTGGGCATGCCGGCGCTGTGCAGCACAGGCAGCGCGGCGTCACGCGCGGCGTCGCTTGCCCAGGCGAGGTCGGTGGCGATCTTGGCGTCGCTGTCGCCGTCGACGACGTTGGCGCTAAAGATCTGGTAGGCGTCGTAGCTGCTCGCCACGGTGCCGCTCACCGTGATGGAACCGGTCGAGGTCGGCGCGGCCTGCGCGGAAGCGGGGAACACAACCGCGCAGGTGCCGATCAGGAGGGTAAGCAGCGCAAACAAGATCGGGAAGGAGCAAACTTTCTTATTCATGACGCTTACCTCCCTTCGCATTCGCCTTGCGACGAATGTGCATCCAGGCCGCAGCAGCGCAAAGCACCACCGCGCCGGCAAGGTACGTCAGAGTGACGCCCGACATACCAGAAAGGGGCAAAGAGGTGGAGTAGGTGTTGGTGAAGGTGGGGGTGGACTTGGTGAGGTCGTGGGGCGTGTCGGTGGTCACTGGCTTGCCATCACGATCCCGAATCTGCTTGTAGGTCACTTCACATTTGATCTTTCCTTCTTTTGTGCAATCCGTTGCCACAACCGTGAACTTATAGACCGACTGATCAAACTTGCAATGCGGATAGGTCGAGTGATCGTTCTTCTCGCGCACATAGTACGTGAAGGTCTTGGAACCATTTTTAAGGTCCGTGAGCTCATAGTTCTTCGGCTTGAAATTGACCGTGCTCGTCGCATTACCGTTTTTGTCAGTTTTGGCATTCGCAAGATCAATTGTTGCCGTTTCTGGTTTATTGAAGTTCGGGTCGTCCTCGTTCGCGAGTTCGAATGTGAACGCCTTCATCTCGCCGCCATCAACCTTCTTGGTCACCTGAGGCGTCCAAGAGCCCGAGGCCTGCCTATTCGTAAACGCAGGGTTGGAGTCTTTGCCGATTGTTACGGTCGAGACGGCCCCATCGGCCGAATCTACACTCCAGTTATAATAGAACTCAGGAGATTTACACTCGGTGAAGACCGTTTCGCCTTCCTTTTTAACGGATACTTTTGAAGTGGTCGTATTGACCTCATGGCGACGAATCTCAATTCCCAAGAGATTCGTTATTTTAACTGGCTGATCGCTAACCTCTACATGTATTTTGTAAATAGACTTATCGAACTTTGTTCCTTTTTCCTTGTCAGGAACTTTATCAGGGTCAGGGGGAACTTCAACAAGGTAGAGGTCGTAATCGCCCGACTGGTAGTTCGCGCCCGTGTCAATGAGAATCTCTCCGTTTTCATCGACGGTAACCGCGGGCATAGCCTCGCATCCGTTTTCGTTAAGCGTGCCGTTCTCATTCCAGCATGGTGCCTTCTCTGAATTGGCAGGTGCGCCCAACAGCTTAAACTGATAGTTGTGACCCGAAAGACCTTGCTCTTTGCCGTCCTTCATAAGGACTTTATTTGCCTTGACTTTGATTGCAGGATACACGTCCAGGGAAGTAACCTCACCGACGATGAGATCGCCGTTGGTCATGATGCCGCCACCATGGGTGTAGGAGTAGTTGCCACTGATGATGGTCGTAGCCTCTGCCTGCGCCTTTTTTACGGCCTCTCCATTCGGATGGGCCTCCAAACCGAACATCCACTTAGCCTCGGCACCGCCATTTGGGTCGATGGTAACCGGATTTCCGTCGCAGGTGCCGTGCCAGCCAGCTGAGCCGCCGCCGAGCATCTTGCCAAGAACAACGGCAATTGTCGACCTCGCATTATCTTTATTACGTACCAAGAAGAAATCCTTATGGCCGGAATCTTGGAAGTCAGGAGTAACGTAATTTGTTTCATCGTGGTCTTGATTTTTGTTGTTGCCACCAGCGGAATAATTATACGTTCCCAGCGGATTGCCATCTTGATCAACGTTATCTTTGTTGCCATAGATAGCAGCGCCATATGAGTGCGAAACGATTGTCTCGCCCGTAGGGCATGCGCCAATTCCGCCACTCCAGCCACCAGCTTTGTTGCTGGTGATAAGCGATCTGAGGATGTTAAGCCTACCGTGCTCCTGGATAAAGATGCCACCGCCGCCCCAGTCGCCACCACGGTCTTTAGTGCTGCCCGTCATGGTCTTGTTGTTGGTGATGTAAATCTTGCTGTTCTCACCAGCATTAATTGTTGCCTTCGTACCGCTGTTGTTACCGCCAGCAATACGCAAGCCGCCGCCTTCGCCGTTAACAGATTTGTTGCCCGCAATCGTGCCACCTGTCATGGTAAACGTAATCGCTTTGCCCCAGAAGCCAGCGTAGATTCCGCCACCAGCCTCGTTGGAGTAGTTGGCCGTAACAGAACCGCCCGTCATGTTCAGTGTGCCACCATCGACAGAAGCAATACCGCCGCCGCCGAGCAGACCAAGGTTGAACTTTTCAGTGATATAGGAGTCGACGCGGTTGTTGGTAATATTTGCCGGATCAACGATTTCAACATCAGCATTTTTGGTAAAGACGCCGCCGCCATAGCCATTATTGGGATTGTCGACGTCGTTATAGCGCTCCTTATACGTAGCGTTGCCAGAGATAACACCGCCTAAAAATTTCAGCTTGGCGCCCTTGTCAGCATAGATGCCGCCGCCAGAAGCAGCCTTGTTTGCAGCGATTACGCCGTTGGTCATTTCGAGCTTGGCATTTGTGCCCGTCACGCACAGGCCACCGCCCCAGCCGCCGCCGCTACCGTTGGTGACATAACCGCCAGAAATATTAACAGTGCCTTGAGAAAAAATAACATGACCATCGCTGCCCACCAGAGGGCGAGGCGTCGTGACCATGCCTCCGTTGAGGTTAAGCGTACCGCCGGCCTCAACAGAAACGACCCGTTTGACCGAACCACTGTCGGACGCAGCAACGATTGCGCCGAAACCGCTGACGACATGCATAGTCGTAGTCTCGGTGGTGCCGAAATTATCATTAGGCGTGCTCGTGGTTTCATAATAGGTTAGGCTCTGAGGAGTGCCGTTGTTGTCACCGGTCCATGCCATAGTTGCAAGTCTGCCAGGATCGTTATCAACGACCAAAGGTGTATCGCCATCTTGGGCAGAGTCTTCAACGGTAAGCGCACCGCTCGCTACCGTAATGAACGTGTCGTTATCACCAACGGGGTAATAAAGCTTATGGCCCGCAAGGTCGATCGTAGTATTTTGCCTGATAGTGATTGACTTACTTGAACTAATGTCAGCCTTAAGACGTAGTTTATCGGGTTTAGTCAGGGCGTTAAGGTACGCCGTCAGGTCTCCGTCACTCGTCAGCAGCGTGTACCCATCCTTATCTATTTTAAGTCCCGGAACCTCGCCTTCATTTGCAACAGTAGCGACCTTATCGACAGACTGTCCATCATCCGCGGGCTGCGCAGCGCTCTCGGCTCCCACGCCATCGGCAGCCGGATCCGCCGCAGCAGCGTCTTCTCCCTCGCCATCCTCAGCGTCGTCACTATTCTGGTTGTCGGTATCCCCATTGTTGGTGTTTTCTACATCAGTAGACTCAGTTGAGGAATCCTCCGTCACAGTCTTCTCGGTAGGAACCGTCTGGGCATCGTTGGCGATGGCCTGCGAGATCGGAGGCATGACGAGCGACAGTACCAGGCTCAACACGGAGGCTCCGCACAAAACGCCTGCCAGTACGCGGCGCGTCGCTTTTTTACTCTGCTTAGTTTTTTCTGAATTCGCTTTCATCGATGTCTCCTCCCCAAGAGACCGCGATCTTGCTCTTTCACTATCAAACGTATCTGCGCAATCTGTAATTGCGCTCGTGTAGTAATACTATTGTAATTATTGTTTAAACATCTGAGCGGCTAAATCGACATTTTTGTAGCAAGTTCTCAATTCTCTTGACATTTACTCAGATTTGCCTTCGTTTATTCGCTATGAATTACCTATTTCTACTGGTAATTAAGCTAGTTATCAGTTTTTTAATAGCATTTTATTTATTTGCACAACATTTTGTTCAAGAGCATGCATCCTGCGAACGGTCGAAAATCGACCGTGAACGGTAGGTCATTAACCGGGAGGAATAGACTACCAAATTGATGGGAATATCTTTATTTCATCGGTAGTTAGAAGCGTAATGTTCAGACAACCATATCTGAATTTTCGCGCAGATTTTAGGTATCAATTCGCCCAAATCGCCTGAGGCCACCGCAAAGGCGCCTGTCCCTTCGTGGTGGTTCTCCCCCGGCGCTACAGCAGATGCTCCTCGATAAAGATCGCGATGCCGTCTTTGTCGTTGCTGGCGGTTACAAAGTCGGCGGCGGAGCGGGTGGCATCGCTACCATTTGCCATGGCCACGCCCACGCCGGCGTCAGCCACCATGCAGGTGTCGTTATCGGCATCGCCAAACACACAGATGTCCTGGAGCTCCATGTCGTTGAGTTCCGCCACGCGCACAAGGCCGCGCGTCTTGGACACGCGCGGATCCATGAACTCGTAGAGCCGCTGCGTGGTTTGCAGAGCCGCCGCTTTAACGGTGTCATCGGCAAACGTCGACGCCCGCTCAATCACCCGCGGCATTACCTCGGGCGCCATGGTAAACATCACCTTGGGCTGCGGCTCGCGCAAAAACTCGGCAAAATCGACCACCTGGTAGGGCACGCCGTCGACGCGCGACAGGTGCTCGACGCACGCGTTGCTCTCGGGCACGTAGAACACGCCGTCTCGGGGGCAGACGGGCGTTGCCGGAAGGTCCGCCATGTGTTTGCAGATGCGCGCGATGGTCTCGCCCGGCAGCGGATAGCTCAGCTCGTTGATGTCGTGCGCGCGGTCGATGACCTCGGCGCCACCGCAGCCCACCATCACGTCTACCAGGCCTTCGATGCCCCAGAGCTCGTACATGGCCTCGGTCGCGTGGGCGTCGCGCCCGGTGCACAGGCCAAAGAGCACGCCGCGCTCGCGCAGGGCGCGGATCGCCGCCACGGTGCGCGGGGACACCGTGTGCCGGCTCGTGAGCAGCGTGCCGTCGATATCGCAGAACACGGCTTTGATGTGGCTGAAGGTGGTGTCCATGGGGGCCTTTCTGGGTTGTGCGACAGTGTGGGGTGTATTCGTGAACGGCGTACATGGTATACCAAGGCGCAGGCGCGGCCTATCAAAGCAAAAACCACCACAAAAGTGCCCGGCCCCTTTGTGGTGGCCGAACCCGAAGGGTGGCCGGACCCGGGGCGCGAACCATCACAACATTCGACGTTTTTCTGCAAAATCGCGATTTTCATCGAATGTTGTGATGGTTTTACTGCCTTGCAGAACGATCGAAATGCCGGCGGCCAAACAGCAGCAGCGCCGCGGGAACCGCCGTCACGACCATGCCCGCCCCTACGAGCGTCTGCTGCACGCCAAATGTCGCCGCCAGCCAGGGGGCAATCGCCAGCGGGGCTACGCCGGCGAACATGTTGCCAAAGCCCATGACCGAGTTGACGTGGCCGAGCTGCTCGAGCGGAGCCGTCGTTTGCACGATTGTGTTGTGGAGCGGGTTGACAACGCCCCAGGCCACGCCCAGGACAATCTGGCCGATAAGTGCCACGCCCACGTACGGCGTTCCCACGTAGAGCAGGCTTCCCAGGCCCACGGACATGAGCGCCACGAGCAGCGTTTTAAGGTTGACCAGGTGCGGCGGCAAGCGGAGCGCGACCACGGCGCCCAGCACCGCGCCCACACCGCTGGCCGACGAGAGCCAGCCCATCCACTCGACACCGACGTGCAGGACATCGCGGTAGAAGAACGACTCCAGCGGGTCGAAGGCACCGTAGCCAAAGTTCGAGAGGAAGATGATGCAGAAAAGTAGCGCGAGGACGCTATTGGTAAAGACCGTCTTGATGCTGGTCGCGAAGGTGGCGCGGGAAGATGTGTTGGGGTCGGGGCCTTGGCTGGCCTTATCCGATGTGATGTCGCCGATCGCAGGTTTGTCTTCGTGTGTGGCGGCCTGACTTGCACTTTGCCTAAAGCCCCAACCGGCAATGAGCGCCAGTACAGTAAAGATCATCATGAGCACGAACACCGCGCGCGACGACGCAGCCGCCGCGACAAAGCCGCCCAGCGTGGGGCCAACGATGATACTCACGTTTGAAAACATGGCGATGGCGGAGTTGATGTCTTTGAGCTCGACGGGGTCGTCGGTGAGATACGCCGGATAGGACGTGGCAATGGGCTGGGCAAATCCCATCACAAAGCCCAGGAGTACCGCGCCGGCAAGGACTGTTTCGGTCGCGCTGCCAAAGGCGAGAATTGCCGCGCCGGTTGCCAACGTGCCGACGATACTCGCCCGGAAATGACGGCGCGGACCCCAGGCGTCGAGCGCCGCGCCACCCGCAAAGGATCCCAGGATCACGAAAACGTTCATAAACAGGACGGCCAGCGACGTCGCGACGACCGAGGCATCGTCTGCATAGGTGAGCGTTCCGATGACGCCGATAAAATAACTGGTCTGAAACCCGGTGTAGATGAGAAAGCGCATCGCTACCAGACGCTTGGCCTGCATGGACAGCGAAGGTTGAGGTTTTGAGAGAAGAGATGCGAGCATGGAGACTCCTTGTTTCATACGAATACGGGCGGTGGGTATTCGCCACCGTCTGTCAAATCAATCTATCCGCATGAAACATTAAGGACGCATCAGGACCCTTCTCTCCGTTTTTCGCTCAGTATGAACTACTTGGTAGATTGTAAGGCATGTCCCACACATCTACTAAAGCAAAAACCACCACAAAGGTGTCTGGCCCCTTTGTGGTGGAAATGGCGTTTGCCCAGATAAAACCTGCCAAAACAAACCTGTCCCTATTTGGCAGGTTTTAGGCCAGATGGTCTTGGATCAGATCGCAGATGGCTCGGGCGTCGTTGATGTTGATGGCTCGGGTCGCAAAGCCGGCGTCGAAGGCCTGGCGTGCCAGGGCCTCGTTGCAGGCAAGGGCCAGCGTGTGACCGTCGACCAGGTCGAGCGAGCTCTTGCCGCGCAGACGGTCGACACCGGAGCGTGCGACCACGATGTTGTCGAAGCCCTCGGTCTTGTAGCCCTCGATGATCACCACGTCGACATCGTTGTAGCGCGACAGCAGCTCGCGCGCGGGCATTTCGTCCTCCTCGCGCGTGTCGGCGTACTCCGCCCAGCGCGTGGCGCAGATGAGGCCCACATGCTTGGATCCGGCCTGGTGATGGCGCCAAGTGTCCTTAGCGGGCACGTCGATATCAAAGCCGTGGTGCCCATGATGCTTGAGCGAACCCACGCGCAGGCCGCGGCGGGTGAGCTCGGCGATAACCTTCTCGACGAGCGTGGTCTTACCCGAGTTCTGGTAGCCGATAAACGCGATCGCGGGGACGGCCGGAGTGGGAGCTGCGGGAGCGACGGCGACGGGTGCGCTCGCGGGCGCGGCACCGTTAGCGGCCACGGACTCAACAGCAGCGGCCTGACGCTCCGCACGATCCCACACGCCCGAGCGGCCGCCCTCCTTGTGTAGCAGGCGCACGTCGACGATCTCCATGCCGCGATCGACGGCCTTGCACATGTCGTAGATCGTTAGGCACGCAGCGCTCGCGCCGGTCAGGGCCTCCATCTCGATACCCGTCTTGCCCGTCACGCCGGCCGTAACCAGTACGTGAAAGCCAACCTGCCCGTCCGCGCGCGCCGGCGCCCAGCCCTCGGGCACGTTCTCGACAGGCATCCCCGCCGAAGCGATGGGCGCAATGTCACACTTGCTCTTGGTAATGAGCAGCGGATGGCACATGGGGATGATGTCGCTCGTGCGTTTGATGGCCATGATGCCCGCCACGCGCGCGCAGGCAAGCACGTCGCCCTTCTTGGCACGGTCCTGCAGCACCATGGCCTGTGTCTCGGGGTGCATGAGGATGGTGCCCTCGGCGATGGCAATGCGATGGGTCTCGGCCTTGTCGGACACGTCGACCATGCGCACCTCGCCCTTGGCGTCCACGTGCGTCAGCTCGTCGCGACGGGCGTCGCGGGCGGGCTCGGCGGCAGCACTGGCAGACGGCTGCGCGGACGCGTCGGCGTTGCCAGCATTCGCCGCAGCCGTGACTTTGTGGGCAGACATCGCGGCCCTGCGAGCGGCCTTGGTGGCATCGGCGTACCTGCTCTTGGCCATATGATCATCCTCCGATTTGGGACATAAATCGTTGCGTGCCCTCAATTATCGCGTGTTCCTGCGGTTTGTGGGCCACGGCATCGCGCCAAATCGAAAGTACCTGCATATCATCACCACGGCGCAGCGCCTCACGCACCGAATACTCGGCATCGCTGAACAGGCACGGACGCACGTTGCCATCGGCCGTCAGGCGCAGACGATTGCAATTCGCACAAAAATGGTTGGACATGGCGCTAATAAAGCCGACCGTTCCCGCCGCGCCCGGAAAGTGCCAATAGCGCGCAGGGCCCGCGCCGGCAGGAGCGTCGTTGATGTCGAGCGGCTCGAGCTCGCCCAGGCCCACCGCGGCGGCCCCGGCATTGATGCGCGCCCGCAGCTCGTCACTCGGCACGGTATCGCTCGCGTCCCACAGCTCGGGATTGAGCGTGGGCGCGTGAGGGTCTACAGCACAATGTGAGCTCGTACGTTCGTCGCCAATGGGCATGTATTCGATAAAGCGCAGGTGGATGGGGCGGTCGACGGTCAGGCGTGCAAGGGCCGCCACATCCTGGTTGAGTCGGCGCACCACAACGCAGTTAACCTTAACGGGTTCAAAGCCCCAAGCCAGCGCCGCGTCGATGCCAGCCATGGTCTGCTCGAGTCGACCCAGACGAGTGATCTTTCCAAACAGCGTAGGATCGAGCGTGTCGAGCGAGATGTTGACGCGGTTAAGCCCCGCGTCTTTGAGCTGCGGCGCCAGCTTGGGCAGCAGGGCGCCATTGGTGGTAAGCGAGATGTCCTCGATCTGCGGGATTGCGCGGATGTCACGGATGAGCGGGATGATACGGCGGCTGACCAGCGGCTCGCCACCCGTCAGGCGCACGCGGCGAATGCCCTCCCCCGCCACCAAGCGCACAAAGCGGGCGATTTCCTCGGCGCTGAGCAGCTCGTCGTGCGCACGGGGCGCCACGCCATCGGCCGGCATGCAGTAAATGCAGCGGAAATTGCACTTGTCGGTAACGGCAATGCGCAGGTAGTTGATATCGCGGCCAAAACCGTCATGTTGCACGTGCCCGTCCACGCGGCCCTCCCCTCGCGCGGCAATTTATTCTTCGGGAAACATAATACCCCACGAGAGAATCATGCCGACACCCGTACGACAGGACAGGTCGCTTCGAGCAAAACCGGCTTCCCAAGCCCATCCTCAGCATACAAACCATCACAACATTCGTCACTTTTCCCGTTTTTAGCGAAAAACGTCGAATGTTGTGATGGTTTGCCTGCCCACGGCACCCCGTAGAGGGACCAAAACGTCCCTAAAGGCCGCCGTCCCAGTGGCGAATCACGAATTCTCGCAGGTCGTTCTGACGTTTCTGGAACGCTTCGCTTCGGTCGCACTTAAGGCCCATAGCGAGCGCGATAGCGTTCATCGCCCGATGCAATTGCAGCTGATGGGCAAACTGAGTCCCGGTGAGGACGATCATCCTAAAGCCCAGCGCGCTCAGCACGGTCATACGCTCCACATCCGACGCGCTGCGCTGTTTATCAAGATGGTCCGAGCCGTTGTATTCAATCCCCGCATTGCTCGCAGGCGCATATACGTCGATCTCGAAATACCCGGCCTTTGCGAGATACTTGAACTCGTTGGGAACATTGACCCGATGGTTGAGCTCGATCTTGGCGTATCCCAGCCCTCCCTGGGAACGTTTTGCTACGACCATGATTGCGGTGGCCGTCTCCATGGGCGACCGCGCGCCATCGTGCACGCGCTTGAGCGCGGCGGCCGCGCGCATAGCCCCCTGACGAGATCGGTTCTCATTGCAATAAGCGATCAAGTCGGCAACGGTATACCTCTGCCCCATCTCGATATAATCGCCTGTCGACAGATGATTCAAATGGTATCGGGCGCAGATTTCGTAGCCATATTCCAGCTGCTCGGGCTCACTCATCCACGAACCCGCTTGGACAAAGCACATGGCCTCATCAACCACCAGAAGGCCCTCTGCCACCTCGATAAGATGGTCTGAAGGTACCGGCGCCCCAAACACGTGGCACCTAAATCCAGCCGGCGTCGAGCGCTCAAAATCGAAGTTGACGAGCGTGTCGATATGATCGAGCTCTTCTCGTGGAATACCGAGCGAAACCAGATAGTCGGTAACAATCCCGACGGCCGTTGAAGCCCTCAGTCCCTTGGCATCGAGTCCCAACTTAGGCAGGCTCGCGGTCGGCTCTGCCTCGTTAGCAAGCGAGTCCTCATCGTATAGGCTGCTTGCTCGCGAGAGCGGCTCGGACGGGCGCGCCACGTTGTGGTACAGCCAGGCAGTCTTATGGGACAGGACGATCGGCAGGTCCATGAGCCCTCCAATGGAGTCGGATAACCAACCTTATTCCCCCGCCCGCGGGTCCGCACACCTTCGCGCGCAAGAAAGCGATTCCACCCGGTCGAGTGGCATAAAACCATCACAACATTCGATGCTTTTCCCGATTTTGGCAAAAAACGCCGAATGTTGTGATGGTTTGAGGCGAGGTGAGAGGCACGGAGGGGTCAAAGCATCGTGCTCGAACGGGTTAATCCAACTCTTTTAACCCGTGTGCCAGCTGCCAGTACTCGCCGTGCTGGGCGAGCAACTCTTCGTGCGTGCCGCGCTCGATGATGCGGCCGTGTTCGAGGACCATGATGGCGTCGGCGTCGCGGACGGTGGACAGGCGGTGCGCAATCATAAACGTGGTGCGTCCGCGCATGATGCGGTCCATACCGCGCTCGATGAGCTTTTCGGTACGCGTGTCAATGGAGCTCGTGGCCTCGTCCAGGATGAGCACCGGCGGGTCGGCAACGGCCACGCGCGCGATGGCGAGCAGCTGACGCTGGCCCTGCGACAGGTTGGCGCCATCGGCCGTGACCGGTGTGTCGTACCCTCTAGGCAGGCGGCGGATAAACGAGTCGGCGCAGGCGGCCTCGGCAGCGGCGCGCACTTCCTCGTCGGTCGCGTCGAGCTTGCCAAAGCGGATGTTCTGCGCAATGGTGCCGCTAAACAGGTGCGTGTCCTGCAGCACAATGCCGAGCGACCCGCGCAGGCTGGCCTTGGCAATGTGCTTGACGTCGATGCCGTCGTACGTGATCTCGCCGTCATCGACCTCGTAGAAGCGGTTGATGAGGTTGGTGATGGTCGTCTTGCCGGCGCCCGTGGAGCCCACAAACGCAATCTTTTGCCCCGGCTTGGCAAACAGGTTGAGGTCCGTGAGCACGCGGGCGCCCGGCACGTAGGAAAAGTCCACGGCATGGAAGCGCACGTCGCCGGCAAGCGGGACCAAGCCGCACGTGAGCTCGATGCCGTCGGCGGCCACCGCGCGGCCCGACTCATCAACGGCTGCCACGTCATGCAAGTGCCCGTACGCGCCCACGCCCTGGCCCTCGGGAATCTTCCACGCCCACGCGGCGTCGCCCGTCTGCACCAGCTCCACGCAGCCCTCGTCCACCTCGGGCTCAAGGTCCATAGCCGCAAACAGGCGCTCGGCACCGGCCAACGCGTTGAGCAAGAAGTTGCCGAGCTGCGTAAATTGGTTGATGGGCATGGCGGCCTGGCGCACAAAGACCAGGTAGCTTGCAAGTGCGCCCACATCGGCGAGCCCCTTGATGCAGAGCATGCCGCCCGCCACGGCGACGATGGCATAGTTGACATAGCCAATCACGACGGTCATGGGCACCATGGAGTTGGCATAGCTCACGGCGGCGGTACCGGTGCGGCGAAGCTCGTCGTTGCGGCAGGTGAAGCCGGCGACATTCGCTGCCTCACGGTTAAAGACCTTGATGACCTTTTGGCCCGAGACCATTTCTTCGATATATCCGTCCAGGTCGCCAAGCGATGCCTGCTGGGCAGCAAAGAAACGCTTAGAGCGCGCGCCCGAGTAGCGCGCATACAGCACAATGGCCGCATCGCACACGAGTGTGATAATCGTGAGCTGCCAGTTAAGGATGATGAGCATAGCCGTGGTGCCCACAACCTGAATGGCGGCCTGAATCACGTTGGCAAAGCTGTTGTTAAGCGCCTCGGAGACGGTGTCGACGTCGTTGGTGAAAAAGCTCATGATGTCGCCCGAGCGCGTGCTGTCAAAATAGCTGAGCGGCAGCGTCTGGATGTGCGCAAACAGGTCGCGGCGAATATCGGACACCACGCGTTGGGCCGCGCGCACCATGATCTGTGAGTAGCCCAGGGCCGAGAGCACGCCCGCGGCGTAGATGATCGCCGTCAGGATGACCTGCTTGGCGAGCAGTTCCTCCCCGCCCGTGGCCAAACCGTTAACGATGGGGCGCACCATGTAGGTGCCGGCGAGGCTCGCGATGGCGGCAACGGAGGCGAGCACGCCCACCGCGAGCAACGAGAACTTGGCATGCCCCATGTAGGAGAGCAAGCGGCGCACAGTGCGCTTGAGGTCGGCCGGGCGTGCTTGGGCTGCGGTCTTATGCATGACGCTCACCCCCTTCCAAGGGCGATCCGCATGCGACGGAGGAAATCGGATCATTCGCGCAACCATCGTCGCTGCCGTCGCCGGCGTCCGCGTTCCTCGCAAACTCCATCTGCGAGGCATAAATCTCCTGGTATATGTTGTCGCCCGCTAGCAGTTCCTCGTGCGTGCCCACGCCGTGGACACGACCGTCGTCCAATACCACAATGCGATCGGCATCCATGACACTCGCGATGCGCTGGGCGATGATGAGCACGGTCGCATCGGGAATCCGAGCGATGTGCTCGCGAATCTTTGCGTCGGTCGCCATATCGACCGCGCTGGTGGAGTCATCAAAAATGAGCACGCGCGGATGCTTGAGCAGCGTGCGCGCGATGCACAGACGTTGCTTCTGGCCACCCGAGACACCGGCGCCGCCTTGGCCCAACTCGCCGTCCAGCCCGCCGATGCGATCAAGGAACTCGTCCACGCACGCCGCGCGGCAAGCCGCGAGGAGCTCATCGTCCGACGCCTGCGGATTGCCCCACTGCAGGTTCTCGCGCACGGTGCCCGTGAACAGCACATTCTTTTGCAGCACAATGCCCACAGCGTCGCGCAAGGCGGCGAGGTCGTAGTCGCGCACGTCGCGTCCGCCCACAAGCACGGCGCCTTCGGTGGCGTCGTACAGGCGCGCAATCAGCTGCACAAGCGAGCTCTTGCCCGAGCCCGTGCCGCCGAGGATGCCCACCGTCGAGCCGCTCTCGATGCGAAGGTCGATATGCTCGAGCACATCCTCGGCTGCATCCGCGCGGTATTTAAAGGAAACGTCGCGAAACTCGATACTGCCGTCCGTTGGCGCCGCAATCGCGAGGTCTCCCGCGGGGTTGGCGATAAAGGGCTCCTCATCGAGCACCTCTGCGATACGGCCCACACTCGTAAGAGCGCGCGTGAGCAGCAAAAACACGTTGGAAATCATCATGAGCGAGTTCATGATCAGCAGCACGTAGCTCATAAAGCCCGTGAGCGAGCCCACGCCCAGCTTGCCGGCGAGAATCATGCGGCCGCCAATCCACAGGATAGAGAGCGCAGCCACGTACATCGACAGCTGAAACACCGGCAGGTTGAGCACCGCGCTGCCAAAGGTCTTTGTCGCCGTGCCAGCGAGCTCGGTATTGACGGTGTCGAACTTGGCCTCCTCGTGCTCGGTACGAACGTAGGCCTTGACGGCACGCACGGCGGTGAGGTCTTCCTGTACCACGCCGTTGAGGTGGTCCATCGAGGTCTGGAGTTGGCGGTAGAGCGGGCTCACGCGATAGGTGATGACGCCCAGCACGATTGCCAGCACGGGCAAGATGATCGCAAAGACGGTGGCGAGCGGGCGCGACAGCATCAGCGCGTAGATAAGGCCGACGATAAGCGTCACCGGGCCGCGCACCATAGGGCGAAAGCCGTTGCCCACAGCATTTTGAATAACGGTGATGTCCGTGGTCATGCGGGTGACGAGCGAGCTGGCGTCGTAGTTGTCCAGGTTACCAAAAGCGAGCGTCTGAATCTTTTTGTACTCGGCCTCGCGCAGGTTAGCGCCTAGGCCCGAGGCAACGCGGGCGGACGTGCGGGCATAACCCAAGCCCAGTACCAGCGAAAGCGCAGCGCACACCAACATGTACGACCCCTGCAGCAGCATGTAGTTGATATCACCCGCAGGCACGCCCACATCGATGATGTTGGCCATGATGACCGGGATAAACAGCTCGAGCACCGTCTCGACCGACACAAAGAACACGCCGAGGATGGCATCGCGACGGTATGCCCCTAGATAGGAAAACAGTATTTTGAGATTGCGCACGCAGGTTCAACCCCCATCAAACGTTGTTCGCAAACGCACGTATTATTGCGCGCCGAATAATGGTGTCAAGTATTCCGAAATCGTTTTCTGCAAGGTTAGCGCCGGCGGCGAGTTCTCGTGATGTGTGTCCATATTCACTCGGAATAATGGTGCGCGAGACTTTTTCGCTCCGGCGTCAACACAAACCTTGACTCTACAATCGTTGTAGGGTTTTCACTACACTGGTAGCTAAACGAACCAAGCCAGAAAGTGCCTCGCCCATGGAACACGACCTCACACGCGGTAATGTCCTTAAGACCATCGCGGTCTTTGCCCTGCCTTATATGCTCTCGTACTTTTTGCAGATGCTCTACGGCATGGCCGATCTGTACATGATGGGGCAGTTTAGCGGCGCTGCCGGCATCACCGCCGTGGGCAATGGCGCTCAGACGCTCTATATCATTACCGTGACGCTTGTGGGTCTAGCCATGGGAACGACGGTCATCGTCGGCCACGCCGTGGGTTCGCGCCGCTTCGACCGCGCCGAGACCGCCATCGGCAACACCATCACGCTCTTTATGGGCGTCTCGGTGGTGCTGGCCGCTGTCCTGCTTGCATTGTGTCCGCAGATTGTGGCACTCATTGGCACGCCGGCCGAGGCAGTCGAAGGAACCGCCGCCTACCTGCGTATCTGCTTTGTCGGCATTCCGTTTATCGCCGCATACAACATTCTTTCGGCCATCTTTCGCGGGCTGGGCGATTCGCGCTCGCCTATGTACGTGATTGGCGTGGCGTGCATCATCAACATCGCGCTCGATTTTCTGTTTATCGGCCACATGGGGCTCGGCCCCGTGGGCGCGGCGCTCGGCACGGTAACCGCGCAGACGGCCAGCGTTGCCCTCGCGCTCGTGTGGCTTAAGAGCCGCCGCACGAACATCCACGTTAAGCGCAGCGACCTGCGCCCCCAGCCCGAGGTGCTCGGCAGTATTCTTAAGATCGGCGTGCCCGTGGCCGTGCAGGACGGCTGCATCCAGGTGGCGTTTATGTTTATCACCGTCATCGCCAACCACCGCGGCTTGGTCGACGCCGCCGCCGTGGGCCTGGTCGAGAAGATGATCAGCTTCTTGTTCATTGTGCCGAGCTCCATGGGCGCCACCGTCAGCGCACTCACGGCGCAAAACGTCGGCGCGGGCAAGGGTGACCGCGCGCGTCAGGTACTCAAAGATGCCATGACGATCTCGGTGGTGTACGGCTGCCTGATCACGGCGCTGATGTGGCTGGTGGCACCGGCGTTTATTGGCTTTTTTGCCAAGGACGCCGCGGTGGTCGCCGCCGGCACCGGCTATATGCGCAGTTATATTTTCGACGCGATTTTTGCCGGCATCCACATTTGCTTTAGCGGCTTTTTCGCTGCATACGGCAAGAGCTATATCGGCTTTGCGCACAACGTGCTGGCCGTGGCGCTCATTCGCGTACCGGGCGCTTGGCTGCTGTCGAACGCCTATTCCAACACGCTGTTTCCCATGGGCATCGCTTCGCCGTGCGGATCGATTTTGTCGGCGGTCATTTGCGTTGTCGCGTTTACCGTGCTCAACCGGCGCGGGGCTTTTGACAAGTTGGCAGCGTAGCGGGGCAACGCGAAATCGCCCCCATCGACGACATCATCAGCGACGATCCCACAACCTACGTGACGCAGATCACGATGCCTGTATCGCTAGGCTAGGCCGAGCCTCGTCTCCAGCTCGGTCAACGCCTCAAAAGCATCGCGAGACACACCTGCCAAGCGCTCACGTTCCGCAATGCGAATTCGCGCCATCAGGTGCTCTTTTGCCTGCCCTTGGGCGTGCTTCGTGCGCCCTTCCGCCTGCGAGCAATTGCGATTCTCTATATCCATTACGCCTCCGGCACCTGACCAGTAGCCAAGATCTGCTCGAGTGCGTCCTCGTCCAGCACGGGTACGCCCAGCTGCTCGGCTTTGGTGAGCTTGGAGCCCGCTTTGGGGCCGGCGACCAGATAGCTCGTCTTCTTTGAAACACTGCCCGAAACCTTGGCGCCGAGCACCTTGAGCGCCGCGCCCGCCTCGTCGCGCGTGCGGTTGACGAGTGTACCAGTGAGCACGAAGGTCAAACCCGCAAGCGGCTGTGCGTCGGCGAGCTCGCCTGCCACGCCAGCGTCGGCTGCGGCTTGCGCATGAGCGGCGCCCAGGTCGACCTCGAGCGAAAGGCCCGCTTGGCGCAGACGTTCCAGCACGGCAAGGTTTTCGGGCACGGCCAGGAACTGCTTGACGCTCGCCGCAATCTTGGGACCGATGCCCTCGCACTCGGCAATATCCTCTTCGCTCGCCAAGATGAGCTTGTCAATCGACAGGAATCGCTCGGCGATAACCTCGCCCACGCTCTTGCCCACGTGGCGGATGCCCAGGGCAAACAGCACGCGACCGAGCGGCTGGCTCTTGGACTTGTTGAGCTCGGCGACGATCTTTTCGGCCGTCTTGAGGCCTACCGGAATGGGGTCGCCCTTCTTGACGCCCTTTTTGCTGTTGGAGCTGGCATAGGTGCGGCCCGTGTCCAGTCCGGCGATGTCGTCGACCGTGAGCTGGTAGAAGTCCGCGACGTCGTGAATCAGCCCGGCGGCGATCATCTTGTCGACGATCTCGTCGCCCAGGCCGTCGACGTCCATGCAACCGCGGCTCACCCAGTGGAGCAGGCGCTCCTTGAGCTGCGCGGGGCAGTCGATGGAGACGCAACGGTAAGCAACCTCGCCATCCTCGTGGACCACGGGGCTGCCACACACGGGGCAGACCTCGGGCATGTGCCAGTCGACCGAATCGACCGGGCGTTTGTCGAGCACCGGGCCCACGACCTCGGGGATTACGTCGCCCGCCTTGTGCACGATGATAGTGTCGCCCTCGCGCACGTTTTTGCGACGGATCTCGTCGATGTTGTGCAGCGTGGCGCGCGCGATGGTGGAGCCGGCAACCGTCACCGGGTCGAACTCGGCGACCGGCGTGAGCACACCGGTGCGGCCCACCTGGATGCGAATTTCGCGCAGGACGGTCTGCTTTTCCTCGGGCGGGAACTTAAAGGCAATGGCCCAGCGCGGCGCGCGGGCAGTAAAGCCCAGGTCGAGCTGCTGCTGGAAGCTGTCGACCTTTACGACCACGCCGTCGATGTCGTAGTCCAGGTCACCGCGGTGCTCAAGCGCCTGGGCACAGAACTCGTGGACCTCGGCGGGCGTGGCGCAACGGGCAACGTTAGGGTTGACGCTAAAGCCAGCGTTGCGCAGCCAGTCGAGGAACTCGCGCTGGCTGTGGACGTGCAGCGGATCGGTATCGGCGATGGCATAGATAAAGGTGGCAAGATCGCGGCGTGCCGTGATCTTGGGGTCCTTTTGGCGCAGGCTGCCGGCGGCAGCGTTGCGCGGGTTGGCGAAGGGGTCGCGACCCTCGGCATCGGCCTCGTCGTTCAGACGAACAAAGCTGCCCTTGGGCATGTAGACCTCGCCGCGCACTTCGATGGTACGCTCGCGGTCGGCGCCCATATGAGCGAGCGCCGGCTCGGACAGATGCATGGGCACATCCTTGATGGTACGGACGTTGAGCGACACGTCCTCGCCCGTGGTGCCATCGCCGCGCGTGGCCGCGCGCACGAAGGTGCCGTTTTGGTAGGTAAGCGCCACGCCCAGACCGTCAATCTTAAGCTCACAGGTATAGGTGACGCTGCCGGCGCCGAGCGCATCCTCGGTGCGCTGGAGCCACGCGTCGAGCTCGTCCAGATCCATGGCATCGTCCATGGAATACATGCGTGCCATGTGCGTGACCGGCGTAAACTGCTCGCTCACGTAGCCGCCCACGCGCTGGGTGTAGCTGTCAGGCGTTACCAGATCGGGGTAGGTCGCCTCAATTTCCTGCAGCTCAACGAGCATTTTATCGAATGCGGCGTCCGTGATCTCGGGTGCGTCGAGCATGTAGTAGCGGTACGCGTGGTAATCGAGCTCGTGGCGCAGCTCGGCCGCGCGCGTTGCCGCCTGAGCACGGGCATCGGTCGGTGCGGTGGCTTCCGCGGTCGTGGGCGTTTCGGTATCGATGTCCACGCCGTCACCAAACAGGCTCGATTGCTCCATAGCGGCACTCCTTCGCTCGATTTCAAACGGATACTAGAGTACCACCGGTCACGATGGGGCCGAATAACCCTTTCGAACCGCACCGAATCGGCAGCCGCCAGACTGGGGTGGACAGTTAGTTCAGATACGTATAAATCCTAGAGCTGAATCAGGCACGAACACCCCTGTTTCGACTAATTTGGGCTCCTCGAGACCATGTAAACGTCCCGCTCTCCCTTCCAAACACCCATTCGAGCCCCATCCCAATCAAAAATTGTTCAAAACGCATCCCAAGTTGCCCCAGATTTATACGTATCTGAACTAACTGTCCAGGCCATTCCGAACTAAGCCTCTTGCCAGCCACAAGTGATCCGTTTTCCTCCGCCCCCAACGGACCAATAAGAAAAGAGGGGCTGTCCCGCATTGGTGGGACAGCCCCTCTGGCATTGGTATGTGCGATACGGCTCGCTAGTAGCCCTGGCCGTAGCCTTGACCCTGGCCCTGCTGGCCCAGCAGCTCCTCCAGATACTGGCGCAGCTGCTCGTCGGTAATACCGCCGTTGCCGGTGTCGGTCGAACTGTCGTCCTGCTGCTGGTTCTGCAGCTCCTCATCGGAGCCCAGCTCGACGGTGACCTTCTTCTCTTCCTTGCCGCGCATAAGCGTGATCTCGACCTTCTCGCCCACCTCGTGGCTGCGCAGTGCGATGATCAGGCCATCGGCGCTCGTGATTTCGTCGTCGCCCAGCTTGGTGATGACGTCGCCCTCCTGAATCCCGGCCTTGGCGGCAGGACCGTCCTCAACGACGCTCGCCACATACGCGCCGCTATCGGTGCTCAGCTTGTTGGTGCGGGCGTTGAGCGCGTTGACGCTCGAAAGCGTAGCGCCCATGTACGGATGCACCGGCGTCTTGCCGTCGATGATCTGGTCGGCAATGTTCTTGGCGTAGTTGACCGGAATAGCAAAGCCCACGCCCGAGCTGGAGCCCGAGTAGCTCTCGATGAGCGAGTTGATGCCCACGAGCTCGCCGTTGTCATTGACGAGCGCGCCGCCGGAGTTGCCCGGGTTGATGGCGGCATCGGTCTGGATCATGTTGGCATAGATGGTGTTGCCGCTGGTAGAGCTCATGGCCGTGGAGCGATACAGCGCCGACACAATGCCCGTAGAGACAGACTGTTCGTTACCGAACGGCGAACCGATTGCCATGACCCACTCGCCCACGTTGAGCTTGGAGGAATCACCGATCTCGATCGGCGTGAGCTTGGAGGCGTCGGCGTCCTTGAGCTTGATGACGGCCAGGTCGCTCGAAGCGTCGTTGCCCACGAACTCGGCCTCATAGGTGGCACCGTCATCCATGGTCACCACGTACTGGTCATAGCCATCGACCACGTGGTTGTTGGTGAGGATGTGGCCCTCGGTATCGAGCACCACGCCCGAGCCGACGCTGCCCGAGCCGTCCGACTCGTCGGCAGACTGCGAAAGCGAGCCATTCTGGCTGCCGCTCGAAGTGGCGGTGATGGAAACGACGGAGGGCAGGGCCTTGGCAGAAACGGCCTCGGCCAGCGTGGTGTCCTCGGAGTCGATCGTGATCTTTTGCGTCGATGAACCCGAAGCACCCGCCGTCACGGCGTTCCTGCCGCCGCCGATATCGAGTGTGCCGCTCATAATGAGCGCGATGACCAGCAGGGCGCCGCAAGCACAGCCGGCGAGTGCCGTAATGAAGATCGGCAGCTTTTTGGTCTTGGTCTTGACCACCGTGTGCTTGTTCACGACCTGTTGGCCGCCCAGCGGCTTGCCGGTCTGCGTGTCGTATGCCTGCACGTAGGGAATGTTGCTGCCGGCAGGCGTCGACTCCACCTGCACGCGCGGCTGCTGCTGAGTCTCGCCGGCATTGCCCACATCCTGGGGACGCTTGGAATCGTTCTCGCTCATAGCTGCGATCCTTTCGTCAAATAACCAAAGGCCCGCCAAACACGTGGCGGGCCATCATTGTTCACGTTGAGTTGTACCCCAATATGCGGGTGCACGTGTATGAGAACGCAATCTTTTAGGAAGACTTAAGTTCTGTTGCAGGCCCGAAAGGAACCCACGCATGCGTCAAAACCACCACAAAGGTGCCTGTCCCCTTTGTGGTGGAAATCTAGTCCTTAAACAGATAGCCCACGCCGCGAACGGTGGTGATGTGTGCCGCGATCTGCGGGCCCACCTTGGAGCGGATGCGTCGAATGTGCACGTCGACGGTGCGCGTGCCGCCGCAGTACTCAAAGCCCCACACGCGGTGCAGCAGCACCTCGCGGCTGTAGGCGCGGTTGGGGTGCGTCGCCAAAAAGCTCAGCAGCGAGTACTCCATCAGCGTCAGGTCGATGGGCTCGCCATCGAGCGTCACCTGGTAGGTAGCCAGGTTAATCTCGAGGTTATCGATGTTGAGCACATCGTCGGCGGTAACGGTCTCCTCCTCGCCCATCAAGCGCTGCGCGCGAGCCTTGAGCTCGTTGGGCGTCGCCGTGGGGCACACAAAGTCGGCATGCGCGTGATTGGGCAGGCGCAGGGTGCCGAGCGCCTCGTCGTCAACGATCACCAGCATGGGGACGCCGCCGCGATCGTCAAGCCACTTGGCAATCTGATCGATGCGGTCGCTGCGGATGCCATCGGAATCGAGGATCAGCAGGTCAAAGTCGTGCGCCGCAGTCGGCGAATCGGGGGTTGCCAGGCTCACCTCGACACCCAGGGTGGTCGTCAAGCTGCGGGCAAACTCGTGGAAGCGCGTCGTGCGCGCCATGAACAGGGCACTCTTTTCGGACATATCGGCCTCCAAAGAAATGAGCTCAATCGTACTGGAACAAGCCAGCGCGATTAGGAGTTCGCCAGGTAGTGCTTGATCTCCCACTCGGTGATCGTAGACTCAAACTTATGCCACTCGTCGCGCTTCTTTTTAAGGAAGAAGCTGTGGATGTGCTCGCCGAGGGCATCCTTCATAAACTGCGAGTCCTCAAACACGTCGAGCGCCTCTTTGAGCGAGCGCGGCAGCGGCGTGTAGCCGGCCTCGACCATCTGGCGGTCGGTGAGCTTGAGCGTCTCGGCCGTGGCCTCGGGCGGGAGCTCCAGCTTGCGCTCGATGCCGTCCAGACCAGCCGCCAGCGTGACGGCGTTGACCAGGTACGGATTGGCCATGGGGTCGGGGCTGCGCAGCTCGATGCGCGTGGACAGCTGCTTGCCGGGCTTGTAGACCGGGATGCGGACCATGCTCGCGCGGTTGCGCAGGCCCCACGTGGCGTACTGCGGCACGGAGTCGCCGCCCGTGGTGATGCGCTTGTACGAGTTGACCGTGGGGTTGGTGATGGCGCTGATCTCGCGCGCGTGCGCCAGGATGCCGGCCATATAGTGCTTGGCGATATCGGAAAGATGGTACTTCTCGTCGTCCTCGCCCCAAAAGACATTGTTGCCGTCGTGGTCGAATAGCGACTGGCACAGGAACATAGCGCTGCCGTCCTCGCCCGCCAACGGCTTGGGCATAAAGGAGGCGTGGCAACCGCTCTCGTAGGCCTGCTGCTTAATGATGAGTTTGGCCGTAGTGATGGCGTCGGACATGCTCAGGGCCTCGGCGTGGCGCAGACTCATGCCGTGCTGCGAGCGGCCGGCGGCGTGGAAGGTGTACTCCACGGGCACGGACATCTTCTCGAGCGTGAGAACCGTGTTGCGGCGCAGGTCGCGGGCGGCATCGCTCACCGAAAGATCGAAGTAGCCCACGTTGTCGAGCGGCTCGGGGGTGTGCTCGTCGGGGAAGTAGTAATACTCCAGCTCGGCGCCCACGTTGAGCAGGTAGCCAGCCTTCTCGGCCTTGCGGAACATGCGGCGCAGGGCATCGCGCGGGTCGCCGACAAACGGCTGGCGATCGGGAGTGCACACGTCACAGAACACGCGGGCGACGCCGTTGTGGCTCGGGCGCCACGGCAGAATCTGGAAGGTCGAAGCATCGGGGAATGCGAGCATGTCGGCTTCCTCGGGCGTAGCAAAGCCCTCGATGGCGGAGCCGTCAAAGCCAATACCCTCCTCAAAAGCGACCTCGAGGTCCTCGGGGCTAATGGCAAAGTTCTTGAGGCGGCCGAGAATGTCGACAAACCACAGACGCACAAAGCGGATGTCACGCTGCTCTACAGAGCGAAGTACGTAATCGATGTTCTGCTGGTTCATGTCGCTCCCCTTTCTTTCGGGCGGGTTTCGACTGGTCTATATCGCAGATACTATCGCAGAAAAATGTTTCCGCAGGGTTAAAGCGTATCAAGCGCTCAAAAAACGTGCGCGAACAGGCCGTTGCGAACGAGCGACTAGCGAGAGGTCGATGCGCGGTGTTCGATGTGGCCGGGGATCTCGATGCGTTTGGGCGCCAGCTTTGCGGCCTCGCCCACGGTGGTGGTAACGACGTCGATGCGCTCGGAAAGGCGCTCGACCACGCGCTCGGCAATGGTAAGGGTGTCCTGCGCGGCCGTTGTCACACCGCCAAAGAGCACGTGGTTCCAGGGGTAGTCGTCAAACGTCGCGATTTTGAGCCCCGCCGGCAGCGAGGGACCAAGCTGCGCCAGCGCCTCGGTCAGACGCAGGAAAACCAGGCCGTTGACGGCGATAAGGCCGAGCCTTTTGCCCGCGTAGTCGCGGATGGTCTTGTCCAAACGGCCAACGCCCGTGGCGCCACCGTCGGCCAGGGTGACGACCTCGCCCGCAAGGCCGCGGCGCGAAAGCTCGTCGGCAAAGGCCTCGGCGCGCTCTCGACGCACGGGGCTATCGTCGCTTGCCTCGGTGAGCAGGCACAGACGCTCGCTGCCCGCAGCTGCCAAGGCGTCTACCAAGCCGGCGACCAGCTCACGGTTGTTAGATGTCACCAGGTCAACACCGCCGTCGGCAACGTCGCGGTCGAGCAGCACGACGGGCAGACGTCCCGCTGCCGCGGCGATCGCCTCGTCATTGCCTCCGCAGGTGTTGACGACCAGGCCGTCCACGCCGGCATCGATAAGTCTGGTGAGCGACTCCGCTTCCTTAGCGGGGTCGTTGCCGCTAATGGCCGTCATGAGCGAGCAGCCGCGCGCGGCGGCGCTGGCGGAAAGTCCTTCGAGCATGGCGCTCGAGAACGGGTTGGCGATGTCAGCCAGAATCACACCGATGAGGTTCGTACGCGAGCTGCGCAGATTGCGCGCGGCGGCACGTGGGCGATAGCCGGTGCGCTCGATAACTGCCGCGATGCGAGCACGGGTCTCCTCGGTCATTTGCCCGGGGCGGTTGTTGAGGTAGCGCGAGACCGTGGCCGGGCTCACGCCCGCCTCGGCGGCAATGTCCTTGATTCTCATCTGCGCCATAGCGCACCCCGTTTCCCAATTGTCGGCGGTCTGAGCCATTTTAGGCATTTTTTAAAAATCTCGGTTGCAAAACGCTGTAGGTGAGTATACTACAACTCGAAACGAAACCGATTTCGTAAACCGATTTCGGCGAGCGTTGGCACGCAGGTGCAAAGACGCACCCTACCGTCTTGGCACCTGCGTGCCAACGCCATATCAAAGGTGTACGCACGAGTAAAAGGAGCTGCGCGACCATGGGTAAAACGGTTCTTACCTTCGGCGAGATCATGATGAGACTCTCGCCCAAAGACCACCTGCGTATTGAGCAGGCAACCGAGTTTGACGTCCGCTACGGCGGCGCCGAGGCCAACACTGCGCTTTCCCTGGCCTACCAGGGCGACAAGGCCGCTTACGTCTCCGTTGTCCCGGCCAACCGTCTGGGCGAGTGCGCGCTGCGCTCGCTGAAGGCCTACGACGTCGACACCACGCGCGTCGTGCGTCAGGGCGACCGTCTTGGCTCCTATGTGTTTGAGGTCGGCGCCTCGCAGCGCGGTAACGGTTGCGTCTACGACCGCAAGTACTCTGCCATCAACATGGCCAAGCGCGACGTCTTTGACTGGGACGAGATCCTCAAGGGCATCGATGTCTTCTATTTCTCCGGCGTGACCCCCGCCGTCTCCGATGAGATGGCCGCCGCCTGCAAGGATGCGCTCGCCGCCTGCCGCGCCAAGGGCATCACCACCGTGTGTGACGTGAACTATCGCGGCAAGATGTGGTCGCCCGAGAAGTCGCAGGCCACCGTGAGGGAACTCCTGCCGCTCGTCGACATCTGCATCGCCAACGACGAGGATGCGCCTGCTGGCCTCGGTATGACCTGCGTCTCTGGCTCCCTTGCCCACGGCATCGAGGAGCGCGACACCTATGTCGAGATGGCCCGTCAGATCTGCGCCGAGTACGGCTGCAAGAAGGTCGCCTCGGTCGTCCGCAACATCTCCTGCGTCGAGCGCTCCATCTGGATGGGCATGCTCTTTGAGGCCGAGAGCGGCGAGCACTGGTTCTCCCCTGCTCACGACGTGCACGTACTCGAAGGCGTTGCCGCCGGCGACGCTTTCAACGCCGGCCTCGTCCATGCCCTCATCAACGACTTTGACCCGCAGGACGCTGTCAACTACGCGATTGCAGCCTCGATCCTCAAGCTCACTATCAAGGGCGATTCCAACTTGGTGACCGCAGACGAGATCGCAGCCGCGGCATCCGCCGCCGACGGTGGCACCCGCGTCGCCCGTTAATTCGTTCCCCATTCCGCGGGCCGCAGCTTTCCAATCCCATACCCCTGCGGCCCGCTCCCCGATTCCTCCGGCCGGGCAAAACCACCAGTCCCATTCCGGTTTTGCCTGGCATTCCCTACATGACTGGTCGAGCAGCCGGTTTTGGAATTGCTTGAACCCCAAGCAGTGCCTCCGATAACCAATCCAAAATCGGCTCCTGACCAGCACATTTGGTAATCACGCGCCCATGCGCGCCACACATCGAAAGGAACATCATGTTCGATCAGTTCTACACCACGCTTGAGTCCCTGGGCATCGTGCCGGTCGTTGTGCTCGACAAGGTCGAGGACGCCGCCCCGCTCGCCCACGCTCTTATGGCAGCTGGCATGAAGTCCGCCGAGGTCACCTTCCGCACCGCCTGCGCCGCCGAGTGCATCGCCGCTATGGCCGAGGCCGAGCCCGAGATGTGCGTTGGCGCCGGCACTGTCCTGACCGTCGAGCAGGTTGAGCAGGCCCGCGCCGCCGGTGCCAAGTTCATCGTCTCCCCGGGTTACAACGAGGACGTCGTGAAGCATTGCATCGACATCGAGCTGCCCGTCCTTCCCGGCACCGTGACCCCCTCCGAGGTCACCGCAGCCGAGAACCTGGGCCTCAAGGTCACCAAGTTCTTCCCCGCGTCCCAGTATGGCGGCCTGAACACCATCAAGGCCCTCGCCGCTCCGTTTGTCGGTCACCGCTTTATGCCTACCGGCGGCGTGAGCACCGCCAACGTCGAGGAGTACCTGAGCTCCTCCGCTATCATCGCCTGCGGTGGCACCTGGATGGTCAAGCCGGCCCTGTTTGCCGACGGCGACTTCTCCAAGGTCGAGCAGATCGCCCGCGAGGCCATGGACGTCGTCAAGAAGGTCCGCGGCTAGGTTTAGCTCTCTATCGTGAAAGGGGGCGTGCCCTAGACCTCGCCCCCTTTCTTTTAAAGCGGCTCGGAAGCGCGCCGTTTCCGTCACGAACAAGAACCAAAACCGTCTTGTATGCTGATAGAACGTGACGGAAGCGACACGCCCCCGAGCCGCTTTGTATAATCGGCTGGCAGTCGCGCTCAACTGAGCCACTTCGGTAAAAGCCGAGCCATCAAAACAGCTGCGGCGCCGCTTGGAGGAATGGACCTTTGCTTCCGGTCTTTTCCTCCAAGCGGCACCGCATCTTTGTGCCCCGGTCACACCCCAACGCAGTTGCGGTGAAATAGGGACTGTTTGCGCCACCTAGGCCGCAAAACAGTCCCTATTTCACCGCAACTTATATGGGGATTGATTAGATGAACGAGTCTTTGGACAGCTCAAAATAGTCGGGATGCAAGGCGATAACCGGGCCCTGCTCCTCGGGCATCAGGTGCAGGTGTGTCTCTGCCAGATAGCTCGCCGCGTCGGTATCGCCCCTCTTAATGGCCTCGAGAATCCGGCGATGCTGCCGACGAATCGGCTCCCAATCCAAATCCTGCGACACCATACGCAACCAGTTATATCGCTCAAAATGCGTGTTGATGCTCTTCATCCAATCCCACAACATGTGACGACCGGCAATCTCAAAACATGTCTCATGGAACAGGTTATCCAGGTCAAAGAAACGGCGCGTTTCGCCATGGTCGAGCGACTCGGACTCGGTAAGAATCTGCTCAAGCCGCTGCTTTTGCTCGGGCGAGGCGGCCGAACAGCATTTAATAAGCACGCTTCTCTCGAGCTTCTCGCGCAAGAAACAGGCGTTCTCGGCGCGCTCCATGCTGATTTTTGAGACATAGGTGCCGCTTTTGGGACGCGTTTCCACCAGCTCCTGCTCACGCAGGCGCACAAAGGACTCGCGAATGGGCGTGCGCCCGATTCCCGTCTCCTTTTCCAGACCAATCGCCGAAAGGCGCGTGCCGGGCTTGAGCTCGGCATAGATGATCTTGGAGCGCAATGCGTTGTACGCCTGGTCTTGCAGGCTCTGATAATGCTGATGCTGTTCCATAAAGCCCTCGGATGAAGCCTCGGTTAATCGAATACCACCATGCAATACTATCGCATCCCCCGCCCCCCCTCATAAGTTGCGGTGGAATAGTTCCCGCTCAAAGCCTTCAGCAGCAAAAACAGGAACTATTCCACCGCAACTTCCAACAGTCTTTTTGGGACGTGGCTTTTTTGGCTACCCTGAGCCGCAGGTCGGCCCCTTGCCACAAAAGGGGCCCATCTACTACGTTAACGCGGAGAGCCCAGACCATGCTGAAAAGTGCGAAAACAAAACCGACGCTCCTATAAGTTGTCAAGAGGCAGTTTGCGGGAGCGTTCTCTCCA
>UQLJ01000006.1:0-93492 GCA_900541825.1 uncultured Collinsella sp. | reverse complement strand
TAGATTCCGCACGAGCCGAAGAGCACTAAATGTGCTCTTCGTGCGAGCCCAGGACCTGACCGAGCGAAAAGCTTGCGCCTGGCCTTTGGCGGCGCGACCGAGATGGTGGAATTGTGTGCAGCCAGTGTTGCCGTTGACCGACGCCGGGGTCCCCGCCATAATACTTTCGGTTCACGCACGAATCCGCTGCCAGAGACAGCCGGTGCAAACGGGCATCGCCCGCGAGCTTAATGGGATATCCCGCCAGCCGAGGTGGTCGAGTAGATATGTCTTCTCGCCCCCGTCGCTCATGCAGCGCGGGGGCTTTCTTTTTGGACATGCCCCCGTCACGTCCTTGTGGCGGACCGTGCCCGGAAAGAATTCGAGGAGGTGTAATTCATGCCCCAGCAGTACAAAATCGACAAGGTTGCAGAGATCGAGTCCCGTATCGCCGAGAACGCCGGTCTGTTCGTCGTCAACTACAACGGTCTGACGGTTAAGCAGGCTCAGGAGCTGCGTCATCAGCTTCGCGAGTGCGGCGCCGAGATGAAGGTCTACAAGAACAACCTGGTCAAGATCGCTCTCAAGAACCAGGAGCAGCCCGAGCTCGACGAGATCCTCGCCGGCCCCGTCGCTTATGTGTTCTACGAGTCCGAGCCGGTCGAGGCCGCTAAGGCCCTTAAGGACTTCTCCGCTAAGTCCAAGGGCGTCCTTGAGATCAAGGGCGGTATCTCCGACGGCAAGGCCGTTTCCGCTGATGATGTTAAGGCTATCGCCGAGCTGCCCACCAAGGATCAGCTTCTCGGCCAGATCGCCGGTCTCATCTCCGGTTTCGCTCGCGACATCGCTGTCTGCGTCAACGGCGTTTCCTCTGGTCTCGCTCGTTCGATCCAGCAGGTCTCCGAGCAGAAGGCAGCCTAGTTGCTGTTTTCACCCGCGGCGGCAACGCCGCACCCCTGGCGCATTCGCGTCGTGTTTTAACTGATCTCCGTGCATCTGCACGGAAACCGAAAGGACTTAGAAATGGCTAAGCTTACCACCGATGAGATCATCGATGCTCTTAAGGAAATGACCCTTCTCGAGGCTTCCGAGCTCGTCAAGGCTATTGAGGACACCTTCGGCGTTTCCGCCGCTGCTCCTGCCGCTGTTGTCGCCGCTCCCGCTGCTGGCGCTGCTGAGGCCGAGGAGAAGACCGAGTTTGACGTCGTGCTCGAGGGCTTCGGCGACAACAAGATCCAGGTCATCAAGGCCGTCCGTGAGCTCACCAACCTTGGCCTGAAGGAGGCCAAGGAGGTCGTCGAGGGCGCTCCCAAGGCTGTTCTCGAGGGTGCCAAGAAGGAGGACGCCGAGGCTGCCAAGGAGAAGCTCGAGGCTGCTGGCGCTGCTGTCACCCTCAAGTAATCAGGCTTTCTCGCCAGATTTCTTTGCAGACGGGGTTCGCATTGCGAGCCCCGTCTTTTTTGTTTTTCGGTCCCTCGACATCGGTTGCTCAAGCTGCCATGTTCTGTGATTTGCGTCGTATCGGGCGCCCTGCCGTTGGGCAATAAAATTGCACCATTCGAGCAATAATTTGCGTTGACCTGCTGAAGAATTGTCTCTGCCTTGTAGCGACATATAGTTCCAGCGGTAAGATGCTTGGGTATCGCAATTTGGTCTGCGGCTGTGTGCCGCACGCATGGGGCGCTTTTGCGCCTGCGAAAGGATCTTTGAATAACATGAAGGCAATCATCCCCGCCGCCGGTCTTGGCACGCGTTTTCTGCCTGGCACCAAGTGCACGCCCAAAGAGATGCTGCCGGTGCTCGACAAGCCCGTCATTCAGTACGTCGTCGAGGAGGCGCTCGACCCCGAGGAAGTCGACGACGCCATCATCGTTACATCTCCCGGTAAGCCTGAGCTACTGAACTACTTCCAGCCCGATCGCTCGCTCGAGAACCTGCTGCGCGAGCGCGGCAAGAACGCCTATGCCGATGCCGTCGCCCACGCTGGCGGTATGCCGGTCGACTTCCGTTATCAGTACGAGCCCAAGGGCCTCGGCCATGCTATCCGCTCTGCTGCCGACGCCGTGGCAGGGGAGAACTTCCTGGTTCTTCTGGGCGACTACGTTGTGCCTAATCGCGACATCTGCGACAAGATGCTTGCCGTCTCCAAGGAGCACGGTGGAGCTTCGGTTATCGCCGTCGCTGCTTGCTCGCCCGAGGAAGTTAGCCGCTACGGCGTTATCGCCGGCGAGCGCGTCGGTTCGCTCGAGGGCGCCGAGGACGTTGCCGATGCCGAGCCTGGCGCCGTCTGGCGTATCGGCGGTCTGGTCGAGAAGCCCGCTCCCGAGGCGGCTCCGTCCAACCTGTACATCGTCGGTCGCTACCTGCTGAGCCCGCTGGTCATGGACCTGCTGGCAGATCAGCAGGCCGGCAAGGGCGGCGAGATTCAGCTGACCGACGCCATGGCCCGTTCGCTCGACCGCGAGGCCATGTATGCCGTCGTCATCGACCCACTGTCGGGCTACGACACCGGCACTCCCTCTGGCTGGATGGCCACCAACGCCCTCATGGCTGCAAGCGACCCCCGCTTTGCCGATGCCTTCTGGGACGCCATCGACGAGCGCGGCGGATTGATGCGCAAGTAAGCCTTCGGGCATCGACATTTACGGGTGCGGACCTCGGTTCGCGCCCGTTTTTTATAAGAGCTGCGATTGCCGGCTCGCTGTTCACAGAAAATATATGAACAGATGTTCGGTACACATACATCTACCTGCGTGTTTTCTATCGAAAAACTTTGCTACTCCAAAAACCCAATCGCGTCAAGGCTTTTCTTGCCCAACGGTCGGTACCTGATAAACTATTAGGTTGCGATAACTGGCGAAGCTATGCCTCGCCAACCCACCGAGCATTTCCGTGAAGGAGGAAAAACCTGGTGACCTACGCATACACTGCCACTGAGCGCAAGCGCGTCAGCTTCGGGAAAATCCCGGAGGCCATGGAGCTCCCCAACCTTATCTCTGTTCAAAGGGAATCCTTTGAGCGTTTTAAGGACGAGGGCCTTCGTGAGGCGTTCAAGGAATCCAGCCCCATCCAGAGCCAGAACCATGTTCTCGAGGTTACCTTCGGCGAGCATCAGTTCGGCGACCCCGCGCACACCGTCGAGGAGTGCCGCGAGAAGGATATGACCTATCAGGCTCCGCTTCTGACCGACGTCCGTCTCACCAACAAGGAGACCGGCGAGATCAAGGAGCAGCTCGTCTTCATGGGCGACTTCCCCATGATGACTGATCAGGGCACCTTCATCATCAACGGTACCGAGCGTATCGTCGTCTCGCAGCTCGTCCGTTCCCCGGGCGTGTACTACAGCTCCGAGATGGATTCGGGCAAGCAGATCTACAAGGCCCAGATCATCCCGTCCCGCGGTGCATGGCTCGAGTTTGAGGTCGACAAGCGCGACCAGCTCATGGTCTCCATCGACCGCAAGCGCAAGCAGAGCGCCACGATGTTCCTGCGCGCCCTTGGCATTGCCGTCACCAACGACGACATCATCGAGCTGCTCGGCAATTCCGATGTGATCAAGCGCACCCTGGAGCGCGATACCGCCCTCACCCGCGAGGACGCCCTTATCGAGATCTACCGTCGTCTGCGCCCGGGCGAGCCTCCCACCGTGGACGCTTCCCGCAGCCTGCTCGAGGGCCTGCTCTTTAACCCGCAGCGCTACGATCTGGCCCGCGTCGGTCGTTACAAGGTCAACAAGAAGCTTAACCTCACCACCGAGGAAGAGGTCACGGTGCTCACCGACGAGGATATCGTCGCGACGCTGCGCTACCTGCTGTCCCTCGCTGCCGGCGAGCAGGGCTTCAAGGTCGACGACATCGATCACTTTGGCAACCGCCGCATCCGCACCGTCGGCGAGCTCGTCGCCAACCAGTTCCGTATCGGCATGAGCCGTATGGAGCGCGTCGTCCGTGAGCGCATGAGCTCCCAGGACATCGACGAGATCACCCCGCAGTCGCTCATCAATATCCGCCCGATCGTGGCCTCCATCAAGGAGTTCTTCGGCTCCTCGCAGCTCTCGCAGTTCATGGACCAGGCGAACCCCCTGACCGGTCTGACCCACAAGCGCCGTCTGTCCGCACTCGGCCCTGGCGGTCTTGCCGGCCACAAGTCCGGCTCCAGCCGCCGCACCAACGTGCCGACGGCCGTCCGCGACGTTCACAACTCGCACTACAGCCGCATGTGCCCGATCGAGACCCCCGAAGGCCCCAACATCGGCCTGATCGGCTCGCTCGCCCTCTACGCCCGCGTCAACGAGTACGGCTTCATCGAGGCTCCGTTCCGCCGCGTCGAGAACGGCGTTGCCACCGACCATATCGACTGGATGACCGCTGACGAGGAAGAGAAGCACGTCATCGCGCCGGCCAACACGCCGCTCGATCCCAAGACCAACGAGTTCATCACGACCGATGCCGAGGGCAAGCTTGTCCGCCCGCACACCGTGATCGCCCGTACCCGTGACTTCGACGGCTCCTTCGGCGCTCCCGCCGACGTGCCTGTCGAGGACGTCGACTACATGGACGTCTCGCCGCGTCAGATGCTCTCCGTCGCAGCCACGCTGATTCCGTTCCTCGAGCACGACGACGCCAAGCGTACGCTGATGGGCGCTAACATGCAGCGTCAGGCCGTGCCGCTGGTTCACCCTGCCGCTCCCTATGTCGGTACCGGCATGGAGCGTCGCGCCGCCCTGGACTCCGGCGAGGTCACCCTGGCCAAGAATGCCGGCGAGGTCATCTTTGCCGACGCCGCCAAGATCATCGTCAAGCATGCCGGCGGCATGGACGAGTATCACCTGGCCAAGTACCAGCGCTCCAACCAGTCCACCTGCATCAACCACCGTCCGCTCGTGCGCGTCGGTGACACCGTTGAGCAGGGCGAGCCCCTGGCTGACGGTCCTTCGACCGATCATGGCGAGCTCGCACTGGGTCAGAACCTCACCGTGGCATACATGCCGTGGGAAGGCTTCAACTACGAGGACGGTATCGTCGTGTCCGAGCGCCTGGTGGCCGAGGATCTGCTGACGACCATCAACATCACCCGTCACGAGATCGATGCCCGCGACACCAAGCTCGGCCCCGAGGAGATTACCCGCGAGATTCCGAACCTCTCCGAGGATATGCTTGCCAACCTCGACGAGGACGGCATTATCCGCATCGGCGCCGAGGTCGGCCCTGGCGACATCCTGGTCGGCAAGGTCACGCCTAAGGGCGAGAGCGCTCTGACCGCCGAGGAGCGCCTGCTGCGCGCCATCTTCGGTGCCAAGGCCCACGACGTCCGCGACACCTCCCTTAAGATGCCTCACGGCGCTTACGGCCGCGTCATCGACGTTGTCCGCTTTAGCCGCGAGAACGGCGACGATCTGGCCCCCGGCGTCAACGAGCAGGTGCGCGTCTACGTTGCCCAGCGTCGTAAGATCCAGCAGGGCGATAAGATCGCCGGCCGCCACGGCAACAAGGGTGTTATCTGTAACGTTCTGCCGGTCGAGGACATGCCCTACATGGCTGACGGTACCCCGATCGACGTTATCCTCAACCCGCTGGGCGTTCCTTCGCGTATGAACGTCGGCCAGCTGCTCGAGTGCCACCTTGGCTGGGCTGCTGCCTGCGGTTGGGATACCGAGCAGGCCGACTCCGACAAGTACGTCCCCGGTCCGTTCTTCACCGCCACGCCTGTCTTCGACGGCGCCAAGGAGGACGAGATCGCCGAGGTCATTCGTCGTGCCAACAAGAACATGCTCAACAAGGCCACCGCTGCCTTTGGCGATCACATGCGTCCCGAGTTCGTCACCCAGCTTGACGAGCGCGGCAAGACCCGTCTGTTCGACGGCCGCACCGGCGAGGAGTTCCGCGAGCCCATTACCGTGGGTACGTCCTACATCCTCAAGCTCGGCCACATGGTCGACGACAAGATCCACGCCCGTTCGACCGGCCCTTACAGCTTGGTTACCCAGCAGCCTCTGGGCGGCAAGGCCCAGTTCGGCGGCCAGCGCTTCGGCGAGATGGAAGTTTGGGCACTGTACGCTTACGGTGCGTCCAACGTCCTGCAGGAGATCCTGACCGTCAAGTCCGACGATACCGTGGGCCGCGTCAAGACCTACGAGTCCATCGTCAAGGGCGAGAACGTCCCGGTTCCGGGTATCCCCGAGTCCTTCAAGGTTCTCGTCAAGGAGATTCGCTCCCTCGCACTGGACATCGAGCCCATGCACGATGCTGACGAGGACGCCTCCGCCCCTGTGACCGCCGAGGAGACCTCTGCTCTCGACGACCTGGCTGCGCTCGCCGGCGTTGACGCCGACGTCGAGGCCGAGGATGCCGAGACCGCCGAGGCGCCCGAGGCTGTCGCCGCCACGACCACTGATAAGGAGTAGTTGACTGTGGCAGATTTCGAAGCTACTGATTTTGACTCGGTAAAGATCTCCCTTGCCTCCGCCGACCAGATCCGTTCCTGGTCGCACGGTGAGGTCAAGAAGCCGGAGACCATCAATTACCGTACCCTCAAGCCCGAGAAGGACGGCCTGTTCTGCGAGAAGATCTTCGGTCCCGCCAAGGACTGGGAGTGCTCCTGCGGCAAGTACAAGGGCATCCGCTTTAAGGGCATCGTTTGCGAGCGCTGCGGCGTCGAGGTCACCTCGGCCAAGGTGCGTCGCGACCGCATGGGCCACATCGAGCTCGCCGCTCCCGTGTCCCACATCTGGTACTTCAAGAGCCCCACGAGCTTCCCGATGAGCCGTATGCTCGACATCAAGTCCAAGGACCTCGAGAAGGTTCTGTACTTTGCCAGCTACATCATCACCGAGGTTGACTACGAGGCTCGCGAGGCCGATGCCGACGACCTGCGCGAGGAGCTCGCCGCCGATTTGGAAGAGATCGATGCCGAGTGCGCCCGCCAGATCGAGTCCCTCAAGGAGCAGGGCGACCCCGAGAACTTTGACGAGTTCTCCGACGAGGAGCCACTGACCCCCGAGGAGATCGCCTCTGGCATCGTCGACATCGAGGAAGAGTGCAAGGACGAGAAGCAGCTCCGCACGGACGCTTTCAACGCCTTCATGAAGCTCACCGAGCGCGACCTCATCTCCGATGAGCCGCTGTTCCGTGAGATGACCCGTTACTACTCCATGTACTTCAAGGGTGGTATGGGTGCCGAGGCCGTTCGCGACCTGCTCGCTGCCATCGACCTCCCCTCCGAGGCCGAGAAGCTCAAGGCCATCATCGCCGACGAGGACTCCCAGAAGCAGAAGCGCGAGAAGGCCGTTAAGCGTCTCGAGGTCGTTGACGCCTTCCTGAAGGGCGGCAACAGCCCCGCAAACATGATCCTGGACGTCATCCCGGTCATTCCGCCCGATCTGCGCCCGATGGTCCAGCTCGATGGCGGCCGCTTCGCCGCGTCCGACCTCAACGACCTGTATCGTCGCGTGATCAACCGTAACAACCGACTCAAGCGCCTGCTCGACCTGGACGCCCCTGCGATCATCGTGAACAACGAGAAGCGTATGCTCCAGGAGTCCGTGGACGCCCTGTTCGACAACGGCCGTCGTGGTCGCCCGGTCTCTGGCCGTGGCGGTCGCCCGCTCAAGTCGCTCGCCGAGGCCCTCAAGGGCAAGCAGGGCCGTTTCCGTCAGAACCTGCTGGGTAAGCGTGTCGACTACTCCGGCCGTTCGGTTATCGTTACCGACCCCAAGCTGCTGCTGCACCAGTGCGGTCTGCCCAAGACCATGGCGCTGGAGCTCTTCAAGCCCTTCGTCATGAAGCGCCTGGTCGAGCTTGGCAAGGTCGAGAACATCAAGGGTGCCAAGCGCGCTATCGACCGCGGTGCCACCTTTGTGTGGGACATCCTCGAAGAGGTCATCGACGGCCGCGTCGTGCTGCTCAACCGTGCACCGACCCTGCACCGTCTGTCCATCCAGGCCTTTGAGCCGGTGCTGGTCGAGGGCAAGGCTATCCACCTGCATCCGCTGGTTTGCTCGCCCTTCAACGCCGACTTCGACGGCGACCAGATGTCTGTCCACGTGCCGCTGTCCAGCCAGGCTCAGGCCGAGGCTCGCGTGCTCATGCTCTCTGCGAACAACCTGCGCTCGCCGGCATCCGGCAAGCCGGTTAACATCCCTTCGCAGGACATGATCATCGGTGTGTACTACCTCACCCAGGTCCGCGACGGTCTGCCGGGCGAGAACCACGTGTTCGCCAGCTTCGACGACGCGCTGCACGCCTATGACTGCCGCTCCGAGGTCGACATGCAGGCCAAGATTCAGGTCCGCGTGTCCGCTGCCGACGCCAACGTCATCAGCGAGGACGGCACCCGTATCTTCCGCGTCAAGAACGGCAAGAACGAGTTTGTCGACTACGATGTCACCGGCAACAAGACTGCGCGCTTCGAGACCTCTATCGGCCGCATCATCTTCAACCGCCAGTGCCTGCCCGAAGACTATGAGTTCATGAACTACAAGATGGTCAAGGGCGATGTGGCCAAGCTGGTTGCCGACTGCTGCGATCGCTATCCCGAGGCCAAGGTCGGCCCGATTCTCGACGCCATCAAGTACTCCGGCTTCCACTACGCTACCCGCGCCGGTCTCACCATCTCGGTGTGGGACGCTCTCATCCCTGCCGAGAAGCAGGAGTTGCTCGACCGCGCCCAGGCCAACGTCGACCAGATCAACGAGTACTTCGAGGAGGGCTTCATCAACGAGACGGAGCGCCACATCGAAGTCGTTAACGAGTGGACCGCTTGTACCGACAAGGTCGCAGCGCTCATGCTCGACATGTTCGACGAGGAGAACCCGCTCTACATGATGGCCGACTCCGGCGCCCGTGGTTCTAAGACCCAGCTGCGTCAGCTCGGCGGCATGCGTGGCCTGATGGCAGACATGTCCGGCGAGACGATCGACCTTCCCATTAAGGCGAACTTCCGCGAGGGCCTGCTGCCGCTCGAGTACTTCATTTCGACCTACGGCGCCCGTAAGGGCCTGGTCGATACCGCATCCCACACCTCGGACTCTGGTTACCTGACCCGTCGTCTGGTCGACGTGGCCCAGGACGTCATCGTCCGCGAGGAGGACTGCGGTACGCACGAGGGCGTCACCTACAACCTCATCATCCCCGGCACCACCGACCTCAACACCGACCTCGTCGGCCGTTGCTTCATTGAGGACGTCGTGGCTCCCGATGGCACCGTGCTCTTTGAGCAGGACGGCTACATCGAGAAGGTCGCCGACATCCAGAAGATGGTCGATGCGGGCCTCAAGAAGGTCAAGCTTCGCGCGCTGCTCACCTGCCGCTCCAAGTACGGCGTGTGCCAGAAGTGCTACGGCTGGGATCTTTCCACCCGTCGTCCGGTCGCCATCGGTACTGCGGTCGGCATTATTGCCGCCCAGTCCATCGGCGAGCCCGGTACGCAGCTTACGATGCGTACCATTCACTCCGGCGGCGTCGCTGGCGTCGACGATATTACGCAGGGTCTGCCTACGGTCAGCCGTATGTTCGATATCGTCGGCAACGTCAACGAGAAGATCCTGGGTCGCGAGGCCGAGCTGGCTCCGTACTCCGGCCACCTCTCGATTAAGCCCGAGAAGTCCGAGTACGTGCTGACGCTCACCGACTCCGAGGATCACACCCGTGTCCTCGACGAGCGCCGCGTCCCCGCTTCGGTGCGCTTTATGCCCGAGATCGAGGACGGCTGCGAGGTTCGCGCCGGCGATCAGATCACCAAGGGCTTCGTCAACTTCCGTAACCTGCGCAAGCTGACCGACATCGAGTCGACGATGCACACCTTCGTCGAGAGCGTTAAGGACGTATACACCAGCCAGGGCGTCGATCTGAACGACAAGCACATCGAGGTACTCGCACGTCAGATGCTGCGTCGCGTTCAGATCACCAACCCCGGCGATTCCAAGTACCTGCTTGGTCAGTACGTCGACCGCTACGAGTTCGCCGACGAGGTCGAGCGCGTTGCCCGTCTGGGCGGTCAGGCTCCTGTGGCCGAGCCCGTCATCCTGGGTACGCTCAAGGTTGCGTCCAACATCGACTCCTGGCTGTCGAGCGCTTCGTTCATCCGTACCGCTGGCGTCCTTACCGAGGCTGCCATTGAGGGCAAGGTCGATCACCTACTCGACCTTAAGTCCAACGTCATCGTCGGTAAGAAGATCCCGGCTGGTACCGGCCTCAAGCCGTACGCCAACGCCAAGCTGACGTATCGCACGGCCGACGGCTATGTCGACATCGACGGCCCGGCTTCGCCCAACGCCAAGTCGCTGCCCGAGTGGGCTCCGGTTGAGCTCAAGGACCTGGACGAGCAGCTCCCGCAGCAGCTCGACTGGGCCGGCTACGACGAGTTCGGTGGTGCTGACGGTTCGTTCACCCGCAACGGCCACACCATCTCCGCCGAGAAGGCTCGCCTGTACCTGTTCGACGACCTGGGCGTGTCGCAGCGCTGGACCAACAAGTTCAGCGAGGTCGGCATCGAGACGGTCGGCGACCTGGTCGGCAAGTCCGAGGAGGATCTGCTGCGCATCGATGGTATCGGTGCCAAGGCGATCGAGGAGCTCCGTGACGGCCTGGAGGCCCACGACCTGCTCTACATCCTCGAGAACAACGACGACGTCGCCGACGAGGAAGATCTCTCGCAGCTGCTGCAGATGGTCTTTAGCCCCGACGGTCCGGACGATATCCTGCTGGGCACCTCCGCTCCGACGCATCACGCCGACGCCGACGAGGAGCTCCTGGGCGCCCCGATCGACGATAAGAAGGCTCCCGCCAACGGCGCGATCAACGAGGATATGGCTTCCCTCGACGAGCTGCTCAACCAGCTCGTTGACACCGACGACGCCGAAGAGGCCAAGGACAACGACGAGGAGTAACTAGTTCCGCCGTTCTAACGAACGGCGGAGATCTCGTCGCTGTGCGGCCCCCAGAGCTACAATCTGTCATTCAAAAGGCAGGGCATGACCAAAAGGTCAATGCCCTGCCTTTTTCATGCCACCTTGTACGCTCTGGGGGCCGCTCGCTTGCGTATGCTCAACCTGTTGCGTTCCGTTGATCCCTTGGGGACGGAGGAAAACGGATTATTTTGAGGTGCGATTTCGGAAGTATGCGGCAAAATCTTGATGGGTCGACCACACCGCATATGCTCAAGCGATCTACCTGCGGGTTTGTTATCGCAAAACCCCTGCGTGCTCGGCAAGTTCATAATTTGCCGCATACTTCCGAAAACGCCGCCGATTTCCATACGACAGATGAGAGCAGATCACCGCTGGAGCGCGGCGTTTCCCCAGATATAACCGACCAAAATAAACCTGTCCCTTTTTTGGCAGGTACCGTTGCCCCGACGAGCACGTCGGATTCCCGGACCGGGCGGCGCGGGGGTTAAGTTTGTCGTGAGTTCCGCACGAGCCGGAGAGCACTTAATGTGCTCTCCGTGCGAGCCAGGACTGTAGAGCAGCAAACTTAAACAGCGGGCGGCCCGGCCCGGGGATCCGTCCCCGCGCACAGGAGGAGATTCCTTTTGTGTAGGCTTTGCGGAAATGTGCTCATTTTGGGATACGCCCGGCGGCGTGGTCTGTTGACGGCACAGCTAACGGCACGTATCCTATCGAACTGCGTGTTTCGTAGGGGGATGCTGACCCCTCGATTCAAGCCGTTGCACTTTACAGAAAGCTGGAATCATTCGAGAAGGAGTACGCTTTGCCTACTATTAACCAGCTGGTTCGCCAGGGCCGTCGTTCCGTGCCCAAGAAGTCCAAGAACGCTGCTCTGCAGCACAACTCCCAGAAGCGCGGCGTGTGCACCCGCGTCTTCACCACGAGCCCCAAGAAGCCGAACTCGGCTCTTCGTAAGGTTGCCCGTGTTCGCCTCGTCAACGGCATCGAAGTTACTGCTTACATCCCGGGTGAGGGCCACAACCTGCAGGAGCACTCCATCGTGCTCGTCCGCGGCGGTCGTGTCCGTGACCTCCCTGGTGTCCGTTATCACGTCATCCGTGGCGCCTACGACGCTGCTCCGGTCCAGAACCGTATGCAGGCCCGTTCCAAGTACGGTGCTAAGCGCCCCAAGGCCAAATAAGCCAGATAACGTTTTGATACTTTCGCCGTGTGCCGCCTAAGCGCCGCACGGTAGACACTTAAGGAGATTTCACATGCCGCGTCGTGCAGCAGCTAATCGTCGTGAGGTTCAGCCTGACGCCGTTTACAACAACCGCCTGGTGACTCAGCTCATCAACAAGGTCCTTCTTGACGGCAAGAAGGCCACCGCTGAGCGCATCGTTTACACCGCTTTCGAGATCGTTGCCGAGAAGTCCGAGGGTGGCGACGCTCTCGCTACCTTCAAGAAGGCTATGGACAACGTCAAGCCCACGCTCGAGGTTAAGCCCAAGCGTGTCGGTGGCGCTACCTATCAGGTCCCGATGGAGGTCAACTCCCGTCGTTCCACCGCTCTGGGTATCCGCTGGATCGTCAACTTCTCCCGCGCTCGCAAGGAGAAGACCATGGCCGAGCGTCTCGCCAACGAGATCCTCGACGCTTCCAACGGCCTGGGCGCTTCCGTCAAGAAGCGTGAGGACGTCTTCAAGATGGCCGAGGCCAACCGCGCGTTCTCTCACTATCGTTGGTAAGTTAAGGTAAGGAACTAACATGGCTAAGCCTAAGTACAAGCTTTCCGATACCCGTAACATCGGCATCATGGCCCACATCGATGCCGGTAAGACCACCACGACCGAGCGTATTCTTTACTACACCGGTAAGACCCACAAGATCGGTGAGGTCCATGAGGGCGCTGCCACCATGGACTGGATGGTTCAGGAGCAGGAGCGCGGCGTAACCATTACCTCCGCTGCTACCACGTGCTTCTGGAACAAGGACGGTAAGGACTACCGCATCCAGATCATCGACACCCCGGGCCACGTTGACTTCACCGCCGAGGTCGAGCGCTGCCTGCGCGTCCTCGATGGTGCTGTCGCCGTCTTCGACGCCGTTGCCGGCGTTCAGCCCCAGTCTGAGACCGTTTGGCGTCAGGCTTCTACCTTCAACGTCCCCCGCATCGCCTTCATCAACAAGTATGACCGCGTGGGCGCTGACTTCTTCAACGCTATCGAGACCATGAAGGATCGTCTCGACGCTAACGCCGTGGCCGCTCAGGTCCCGATGGGCGCCGAGGACAACTTCTGGGGCGTCATCGACCTGGTCACCATGACTGCATGGGACTTCAAGGCCGACGAGAAGGGTATGACCTACCCCGAGCCGATGGACGAGATCCCGGCTGAGTTCGCCGACATCGCTGCCACCAAGCGCGAGGAGCTCCTCGACGCTGCTGCCAGCTTTGACGACGAGCTCATGGAGAAGATCCTCATGGAGGAGGACTTCACCGTCGAGGAGCTCAAGGCCGCTCTGCGCAAGGGCGTTCTGGCCAACGAGCTCAACCTCGTCTTCGTGGGCTCCGCCTACAAGAACAAGGGCGTTCAGGAGCTGCTCGACGCTGTCGTCGACTACCTGCCCAGCCCGCTCGACGTTGAGGCCGTCACCGGTACCGATCCGGACACCGGCGAGGAGATCCAGCGTCATCCTTCCTTCGACGAGCCCTTCTCCGGTCTGGTCTTCAAGATCATGACCGACCCGTTCGTCGGTAAGCTCACCTATGTCCGCGTTTACTCCGGCCGCGCCGAGTCCGGCTCCTACGTGGTCAACGCTTCCAACGGTCAGCGCGAGCGCCTCGGCCGCATCCTCGAGATGAACGCCGCCGAGCGTATCGACCGTGACGACGCTGCCGCCGGCGACATCGTCGCTTGCGTCGGCTTCAAGAACTCCACCACCGGTGATACCCTGTGCGAAGAGGGCAAGGAGATCGTCCTCGAGAAGATTGAGTTCGCTAAGCCCGTTATCGACGTTGCCATCGAGCCCAAGACCAAGGCAGAGCAGGACAAGATGTCCCTGGCTCTGACCAAGCTCGCCGAGGAGGACCCGACCTTCCAGGTGTCCACCAACCACGAGACCGGCCAGACCATCATCGCCGGCATGGGCGAGCTGCACCTCGAGATCATCGTCGACCGTCTGCTCCGCGAGTTCAAGGTTGACGCTAACGTTGGTAAGCCCCAGGTTGCCTACCGCGAGACCGCTGGTCACGACGTCGAGAAGGCTGAGGGCAAGTTCGTCCGTCAGTCCGGCGGTCGCGGTCAGTACGGCCACGCCGTCATCAAGCTCGAGAAGATGGAGGAGGGCTTCGGCTACGAGTTCGTCAACGCTATCGTCGGCGGCGTCGTGCCCAAGGAGTACATCCCGTCCATCGACAAGGGCATCCAAGAGGCCCTGAACACCGGTGTTATCGCCGGCTTCCCGGTCCTCGACGTTAAGGTCACCCTGTTCGACGGTTCTTACCACGAGGTCGACTCCTCCGAGGCCGCCTTCAAGATCGCCGGTTCCATGGCTATCAAGGACGCCCTCAAGAAGTCCGATCCGCAGCTGCTCGAGCCGATCATGGCTGTCGAGGTCGAGACCCCCGAGCAGTACATGGGCGACGTTATGGGCAACCTCTCCGGTCGCCGCGGCAAGATCGAGGGCATGGAGGATCGCAAGAACAGCAAGCTCATCCGTGCCAAGGTGCCGCTGGGCGAGATGTTCGGTTACGCTACCGACCTTCGCTCCCAGACCCAGGGCCGTGCATCCTACACGATGCAGTTCGACTCTTATGAGCCCGCGCCCAAGTCCATCGTGGACGAGGTCATGAGCAAGAACGCCTAAGTTCTAGCTCCCTGTTACGTAATCCGCGAGAACATCTCTCGCACTCTTTGGAGGTTTAAGTTGGCTACCCAGAAGATCCGCATTCGCCTCAAGGGCTATGATCACGAGGTCGTCGATCAGTCCGCGAAGCTCATCGTTGAGACCGCTCAGAAGACCGGCGCTCGCGTTTCCGGTCCTGTCCCCCTGCCCACCGAGCGCAACCTGTACACGGTTATCCGCTCGCCGCACGTGAACAAGGACTCCCGTGAGCAGTTCGAGATGCGCACCCACAAGCGCCTCATCGACATCCTCGACCCCACCTCGGGCACCGTTGATTCGCTTATGCGTCTCGACCTCCCCGCTGGCGTCGACATCGACATCAAGCTCTAAGCGATATCGCTCATAGCTTAAAGGGCCCCGCTGCCGTTACGGTAGCGGGGCCCTTTTGTTTTGCATGATGGGTTCGGACCGCCGGGTAAGGCTGCCGAGAGGGTGGTTGTGATGCCCTATTTGCTCAAGAGGCGCAAAGACGCCTCCTCAAAATGGAAGAAACGCAAGCCGTCTTCCGTTTCGATGCACGCGCGACCAAAGCCATCGACCGTTTGAAAGATGCCTCGCGCCAGCTCGTCTCCAGCGGGGGAGCGGGCGATAACGTGCTCCCCGATCCAATTGAGGTGAGCGACATATTCGCCGTGGATGGGCGCGAGCGGTCCAGTGTTTTCTTCCATGGCGTTGAGGCGCTCTGCCCACGCATCTACAGCGTTTACGACGGTGTGATAGACCTCCTTGAGTAGCGCGTCGACGACGGGAACGTTCTCGTTGAGGTCGGAGAGACCGATTGCCGGCAGGCCGCCATCGGGAACCTCCGAGGGCACATAGTTCACATTGACGCCTATGCCGCAGACGGCGAAAGGTTTGCCTTCGTTATCGCGTGCGGCTTCGACCAGAATGCCGCCGAGCTTGCATCCTCGCGCGACCAGGTCATTGGGCCATTTGAGGGCTATTTCGCTTGCAAGGCCCTGCTTTTCGAGCGCTTCGAGCACTGCTAGGCCGCTGACGGCGGCAAGACCAGAGTACTTTGCAGGATTAACGCATGGACGCAGGACAATCGAAAGCAATAGGTTGCCGGCGGTTGAATCCCACTTGTGGCCGCGCCGGCCGCGTCCTGCTGTCTGAGCCCGGGCGGCAAGTCCCGTGCCGTGCGGCGCTCCCTGTTTTCCTGCTTCGAGCAGGTCATCGTTGGTCGATCCGGTTACGTCGACTATCGTTAATTTGGCATCCATAACGGCTGCTACCTCCTGAATGAATAAGTGAATAACGCAACGGTGTCGAGAGATAGACACAATGTGAAGCCTTTGTCGCATTTGGACAATTTAATGTTAACACGTCAACAACGACTGAAATGCGCTATCCTCTCTTGGTCGATGTAAACACGTCAACAACTCAAAGGAGGTTAGTGATGGGTTTCACGATTCTTGGAACAGGTTCGGCGCTTCCTAAGCGCAGTGTTTCCAATGACGAGCTGTCCGAGTTCCTCGATACCTCGGATGAGTGGATTTTTACGCGCACAGGTATCAAGAGCCGCCATGTCTGCATCACCGAGTCGCTCGACGACCTTGCCGTAGCAGCGAGCGAGCGGGCGCTCCAGGTATCCGGAATCGACGCGAGCCAGCTGGATCTGATCGTCTGCTCGACGACAACGGGTGACCATCTCGTTCCCGCCGAGGCATGCGCCGTTGCCGAGCGTCTGGGCGCGACGTGTCCCGCCTTTGATGTCTCGGCCGCCTGTGCTGGCTTTGTTTTTGCGCTCGATGTTGCCGAGGGCTATATCGCCCGAGGACGAGCCAAGCATGTGCTTGTCGTTGCTGCCGAGCAGATGACGCGCGCGCTTGACTGGACCGACCGTGCCACGTGCGTGCTCTTTGGCGATGGCGCGGGTGCTGCCGTTATTGGGGCCGGCGGGGTGAATCCCCTTGCCGTCGAGCTTGCAACCAATCCCGATGTCGAGACACTGCGTGTTCCCGGCTTAGCGGGTACCTCGCCATTTAAGACGGCGGGCGATCGGGAGAGCGTGCTGTCCATGAATGGCCGCCGCGTGTTCAAGTTCGGCGTCAACGCCATCTGCGACACGGTCCATAAGCTTGCGATCGATGCGGGCATTTCGGTCGAAGATATCGATCATTTTGTATTCCATCAGGCTAACGAACGAATCCTGAGTCAGGCGGTCAAGCGTCTCGGCGTGCCAGACGAGCGCGTGGTTCGAACGCTGCGCGAGACCGGCAACATTTCGAGCGCCTGCATTCCGCTTGCTCTCGATCGACTGGCAAATACCGGCGCGCTGCACGCGGGCGACACCATCGCCCTCGTTGGATTTGGCGCCGGCCTGGATATAGGTGGCTATCTGCTTCGTTGGAAGTAGTCGCACATAGGAAATAAAAACGCCCCTAGGGCACAAACAAAGGAGAACTACCATGGCAGATCAGAAGACCTTCGAGCGCGTTTGCGACGTTATCCGCGAGACCGCCGGCCTTGACGACGTCGAGATGAAGCCCGAGTCCACGCTCGAGGAGATTGGCCTCGACAGCCTGGGCACCGTCGAGATCCTCGTCGCCGTCGAGGACGAGTTTGGCATCCAGCTCGATACCGAGGAGAACCCCAAGACGGTCGGCGAGTTCGCCGATACGGTCGAGGCGGCATTGGAGAAGTAGAGATGCTCAAGACTCCTCTCTGCGAGCTGCTCGGCATCGAAAAGCCTGTGTTCCAGGGCGGCATGGCCTGGATTGCCGATGCCTCGCTGGCATCGGCCGTGTCCGAGGCAGGTGGGTTGGGAATCATTGCGGCCATGAATGCCGACGCCAACTGGCTGCGCGATCAGATTCACGAGCTGCGCACCAAGACGGACAAGCCCTTTGGCGTGAACGTCATGCTTATGAGCCCGTTTGCCGACGAGGTCGCACAGGTTGTGATCGACGAGCAGGTGCCGGTCGTTGTGACGGGTGCCGGCAATCCCACCAAGTACATGAAGGCCTGGAACGACGCGGGCATCAAGGTTATCCCGGTTGTTGCCTCGGTGGCGCTGGCGCGTCTCGTGGCGCGTCGCGGGGCCACCGCTGTGGTTGCCGAAGGCACCGAATCGGGTGGACATATTGGCGAGACGTCGACGATGGCGCTCGTTCCGCAGGTTGTAGACGCGGTCGATATCCCCGTTGTGGCAGCCGGCGGTATCGCCGATGGTCGCGGCGTGGCAGCGGCCTTTATGCTCGGTGCCGCCGGCGTCCAGGTGGGTACACGCTTCCTCGTTGCAAACGAGTGCACCGTATCCGAACAGTACAAAGAGCTGGTGCTCAAGGCGGGCGACACGTCGACGCGTGCGACCGGTCGCTCGACGGGACATCCGGTTCGCGCCCTCAAGAGCCCCTTCACCAACGCGTATGCCAAGAACGAGGCAGCGGGCGCAAGCCCCGAGGAACTCGGGGCCATGGGCACGGGCGCGCTTCGCAAGGCCGCAAAGGATGGTAATTACGAAGAGGGTTCGTTTTTGTGCGGACAGGTTGCCGGTATGGTCAACGAACGCCAGAGCGCGCGCGAAATCGTCGACGATCTGGTCGAGGGTGCCGAGCGCGTCCTGAAGGGTGCGTGCGCATGGGTAGCGTAGCGTTTTTGTTCGCCGGCCAGGGTGCCCAACACCCCGCGATGGGCGTCGACCTGATCGAGGCATCGCCGGCGGCTGCCGAGGTGTTCGCGATCGCCGAGGAGGTGCGTCCGGGAACCAGCGAGCAGTGCCGGAACGCCTCAAAGGAGGAGCTCTCGCAGACCGTGAACACGCAGCCTTGCGTGTTCGTTCATGACCTGGCAGCGGCTGTCGCCCTGCGTGAGCGCGGCGTGGTGCCTGCTGCCTGTGCGGGATTTTCGCTGGGTGAGGTCGCTGCACTCACCTTTGCGGGGGCGTTCGATACGCGAGCGGGTTTTGAGCTCGTGTGTGAGCGCGCGGCATTGATGACCGCGGCTGCCGAGCGCCATCCGGGCGGCATGCGCGCCGTCATCAAGCTCGATGCAGCGCAAGTCGAGAACCTGGCTGCGCAGGCCGGCGAGGACTGCTGGCCGGTCAACTACAACAGCCCGCAGCAGACGGTTGTGGCCGGAGCGCCCGATGCGTTGCAGACCCTCGACGTCCTAGTAAAAGAGGCTGGCGGTCGCGCTATGAAAGTCGCGGTGTCGGGTGCATTTCATAGCCCCTATATGGCCGAGGCGACTGAGGGGCTGGCGACGTATATCCAAGACGGCCACGCGCCGTCTCCGCTGCTGATTCCGGTCATGGCAAACATGACGGCGGCGCCCTATCCGGCGGACCCACGAGCGGCATCGGATGTCTTGGCCAACCAGGTGAGTCATGCCGTGCGCTGGGTCGACACGCTGCATACTCTGCAGGATCAGGGCATCGACACGTTTATTGAGGTCGGCCCTGGCAAAACGCTGTCGGGCTTGGTCAAGCGTACGTTGAGCGACGTTCGCGTGTATTCGTGCGAAACGGCCGAACAGGTCGCAGCTATTGCCGACGAGCTCGCATAGCCCACAGGGCTGTAACCCGAAAGGAATGACATGGGCAACTTGAACAACGGCACGCTCGAGCGCAACGACTCACGTCGCGTGGCACTGGTCACGGGCGGCTCGCGGGGTATCGGCCGCGCCTGCGCTGTCGGTCTGGCGGAGGACGGCTTTGATATCGCCGTCGTCTATGCCGGTAGCGTCGATGCAGCGCGCGAGACGTGCGAAGCCTGCGAGGCGGTTGGCGCCACGGCGCGCGCATATCAATGCGACGTGGCCGACCCCGCTGCCGTCAACGCATGTATGGAGACGGTCCTCAACGACTTTGGTTCGATTTGGGCGCTCGTCAGCAACGCCGGCATCACGCAAGACGGCCTGCTCATGCGCATGGGCGATGATGCCTTCGATCGCGTGCTCGATGTCAATCTTAAAGGAACGTTTAACACGACGCGCGCGCTCGCTAAAACCTTTATGCGCCAGCGCGGCGGTTGCGTCGTCAACATGAGCTCGGTCGTGGGCCTGATGGGCAATGCCGGACAGGCCAACTACGCGGCTTCCAAGGCGGGCGTGATCGGCCTGACCAAGGCAGTAGCGCGCGAACTTGCGCCTCGCGGCGTACGAGTGAACGCGGTCGCCCCCGGGTTTGTCGAGACGGATATGACGGCAAAGCTCTCGGATAAGGTGCGTGCGGCAACCGAGGAGCAGATTCCCCTTAAGCGTATGGCGCAGCCCGAGGAGGTAGCCGGTGTGGTGCGCTTTTTAGCGAGCGATGCGGCCGCTTACATTACGGGCGAAGTCATACGCGTCGACGGCGGAATGGCGATGTAGAAAGCAAGTCGGGTAAGCGGCTTGGATGAGGAGACCATGATGGAACAGAGAGTTGCAATCACCGGTATCGGTGCCGTGTCGCCGCTCGGCAACACCGCGCTTGCCACCTGGGCGGCCATGTGCGCCGGAACGTGTGGTATCGGTCCGATCACACACTTTGATACCGATGCATTTGCCGTCAAGGTGGCGGCCGAGGTCAAGGGTTTTGACGGCAACGATTACTTTGGCAAGCATGACGCCAAGCATCTCGACCCCTGTGTACAGTTTGCGATGGCGGCATCGGATGAGGCCATGCACGATGCGGGCCTCGATGTTGAGGGCGCGGTCGATCGCGATCGCCTGGGTGTCTATGTGGGCTCGGGCGTGGGCGGCATGCAGACGCTTGTCGACAACGTCCACACGATTGCCGATCGCGGGCCTCGTCGCGCATCGCCCTACATGATCGCGATGATGATCCCCAATATGGCCTCGGGCAATATTGCAATTCGCCATAAGGCGAAGGGCCCGACCCTGCCCGTGGTGACCGCGTGCGCAACCTCGGCCCATGCGGTGGGCGAGGCGTTCCGCGCCATCAAGCACGGCTATGCCGATGCAATCCTGGCCGGCGGCGCCGAGGCGGCCATTATCCCCGATGCCGTTGCGGGCTTTACGTCCTGCCGCGCATTGACCACCAACCCCGATCCCGCGACGGCCTGCCGCCCGTTCGATGCAGACCGCGACGGCTTTGTGATGGGCGAGGGCGCCTGCGTGCTTGTGCTCGAGGGCATGGAGCACGCACAGGCCCGCGGTGCGCACATTTACGCCGAGGTCGTGGGCTACGGCAACACCGATGATGCTTATCACATCACGAGCCCCGATCCCGAGGCTGCCGGCATTGCCCGCGCGATATCGCTGGCGGTTGCCGAGGGCGACGTTAAGCCTTCCGAGGGCCTCTACATCAACGCTCACGGCACCTCGACCAAACTCAACGATTCGTCCGAGACGGCGGGCATCAAACGAGCGCTCGGCGAGGACGCGGCGCGCGCCGCACATGTCTCGTCGACCAAGTCGATGACCGGCCACATGATCGGTGCCACGGGCGCCATCGAGGTCATGGCCTGTGCCATGGCGCTCGAGCAGGGTGTGGTGCCGCCGACCATTAACTACCACACGCCCGATCCCGCCTGCGATCTTGACTACACGCCCAATCGCGCGGTTCGCGCCGACCTTACCTGGGCGCTTTCGACCAATCTGGGCTTTGGCGGACACAATGCCGCCATCGCGCTGCGTAGATATGCAAGGAGCTAGAGCATGGATTCCAAAAGACTTGCCGAGATAGCCGATGTAATGGAGGACCGCGGCCTCACGCGCGTACGCGTTGAGGAGCCCGATGGCACCGCGGTCGAACTCGAGCGCGCGAGCGCCGCGCAGCCGGTTGCCGTGCCCATGCCTATGCCGGGTGCCGTGACTGCTCCGGCGGTGGCTCCTGTCGCCATGCCTGCCGCCGCACCGGAGCCCGCCGCGCAGGCGCCTGCCGCCGCGCCGGAGCCCAAGGGCGCCGAGGTGACCGCTCCCATGGTCGGCGTTTTCTATGCTGCCCCGGCGCCGGGCGACGAGCCGTTTGTGCACGTGGGCTCCAAGGTCAAGGCCGGCGAGACGCTCTGCATCATCGAGGCCATGAAGGTTCTCAACGAGGTGACGGCGGAGGCGGATGGCGAGGTGCTCGAGATCTGCGTGGCCGACGGCGACCTCGTGGAGTTCGGCAGCTGCCTCATGAGGATCGGATAGGTGATATCCATGAACAAAGAAGAGCTTAAAGAACTGTTACCGCATCGCGAGCCGATGCTTTTGCTCGACGAAGCCGAGCTGGTGGGCGACGAGGCCCACGGCAAGATCACGATTACGGGCGACGAGTACTTTTTGCAGGGGCATTTTCCGGGAAACCCGGTCGTCCCCGGCGTGATTCAGTGCGAGATGCTCGCCCAGAACTGCTGCGTGCTGCTGATGGGCGATGAGGAGGCGCGCGGCGCGACGCCGTTCTACACGAGTCTGGACAAGGTGCGCTTTAAGCGTCCGGTGCGCCCGGGCGACACGGTGGATCTGGTGTGCTCCATCACGCGTGCGCGCGGGCCGTTCCGCTTTGCGACGGGTACTGCGAGCGTCAACGGTGAGGTTTGCTGCCGCGCCGATATGTCTTTTGCACTCATGCACGAAAGTTAAGGAAGGCTTCATGTTCGACAAAGTGCTCATCGCCAACCGCGGCGAAGTTGCGGTCCGTGTTATCCGCGCGTGCCGCGATATGGGCATCAAGACCGTCGCCGTTTATTCCACGGCCGATGCGGACGCGCTGCACGTGCAGCTTGCCGACGAGGCGTATTGCATCGGCGGCCCGCGTCTTGCCGAGAGCTACCTCAACGACGATGCCGTGCTCACCTGTGCCGTAAAGTCGGGAGCTAAGGCAATTCATCCCGGCTATGGCTTCTTTTCCGAGAAGGCGAGCTTCGTGCGCGACTGCGACAAGTATGGTCTGGCGTTTATCGGCCCTTCGGCCGAGGTGATCGACAGTATGGGCGACAAGGACGCCGCACGTCGAACGGCTGCCGCGGCGGGCGTGCCCATCGTGCCGGGCTGCGATTTGCTCAAAAGTCCCGAGGAGGCAACGGCCGAGGCTGAGCGCATTGGCTGCCCCGTGCTTATTAAGGCGCGTGCGGGCGGCGGCGGTCGCGGTATTCGTAAGGTCGAGCGCGTGGAAGATGCGGCAAAGGCCTTTATTGAAGCACGCGCCGAGGGCGAGGCCGTTTTTGGCGACGGCGAGTGCTACATGGAGAAGTTCGTCGCGCCGGCGCACCACGTTGAGGTGCAGATTATGGCCGATAAGCAGGGCCATGTGTTTTCGCTCGGCGAGCGCGAGTGCTCGGTGCAGCGGCGCAACCAAAAGCTAATCGAGGAGAGCCCCGCGCCGTGCCTCGACGGACACGACGACATTCGTGCTCGCATGCACAAGGCGGCACGCGACCTGGCTCGTGCCGTCGGCTACGAGGGAGCCGGCACCATCGAGTTTTTGTACTCGGACGACGGCAATTTCTACTTTATGGAAATGAACACGCGCTTGCAGGTGGAGCACCCGGTTACGGAGTTTGTGACCGATACCGATTTGGTCAAGTGGCAGCTGCGCGTGGCGGCCGGCCAGCCTCTGCCCTTTGAGCAGGAGGACATGCCGGTCCGCAACCACGCCATGGAGTGCCGCATCAATGCCGAAACGCCGGACTTTCTGCCGTCATGCGGAACGGTCACCGCGTTGCGTGTGCCGGGTGGTCCGCGCGTGCGCTGGGATTCCGCCATGTTTACCGGTGCGAAAGTTCCGCCGTACTACGACTCCATGCTTGGCAAGCTCATCGTGTGTGCGCCCACGCGTGACGGCGCCATTCGCAAGATGCGCTCGGCCCTGGGCGAACTCGTGATTGAGGGCGTGAGCGAAAACAGCGAGCTTCAGCTCGACGTGCTGGCAAACGACGAGTTCTTGTCGGGCATGTATCACACCGATCTGATGGGGCATCTCTATGCTGATGAATAGAAAAGCGAAGACGGTCAATGTCCTTGAGGGGCCGATAACCGAGTCGTGCGCCGAGTTTCCCGCGCGCCACGTGTTTATCAAGTGCCCGGAGTGCCGCCGCGTGATCGATGAGGCGCGCCTGCACGACAACCTCGAGGTCTGCCCTCGTTGCGGCAAACACTTTCGCGTGAGCGGGCGCGACCGCATGCGCATGACGATTGACGAGGGCACGTTTGAGGAATGGGATGCCAGTCTGGCGCCGGAGGACTTCCTTTCGTTTCCCGGCTATGCCGACAAGCTTAAGAGCGTGTGCGAGCGTTCGGGCGAGCGCGACGCCGTTGTGTGCGGCAGGGGCAAAATCTGCGGTTGCGATACCGCGCTCTTCTTTATGGACGCCAACTTTATGATGGGCTCGATGGGTTCCGTGGTGGGCGAGAAGATCTGTCGCACATTTGAGCGAGCGACCGAGCTTGGATTGCCAGTTGTCGGCTTTACCGTTTCGGGCGGCGCGCGCATGCAAGAGGGCGTGACGTCGCTTATGCAGATGGCCAAGATTTCTGCGGCGGTTAGGCGCCACAGCGAGGCGGGCGGTCTGTATATCACGGTGCTCACCGACCCCACGACCGGAGGCGTAACCGCGAGCTTTGCCATGGAGGGCGATATTATCCTGGCCGAGCCCGATGCCCTGACGGCATTTGCCGGCCCGCGCGTGATCGAGCAGAACATGCACAAGCGCCTGCCCAAGGGATTCCAGCGCTCCGAGTTTTTGCTGGAGCACGGCTTTTGCGATGCCGTTGTTCCGCGTGGCGAGATTGCGCTCACGGTAGGCGAGCTGCTGGCACTGCACGAAGGGCACGCGCCCGGCCTGGGGGCACCGCATGAGATCGTGCATACGGGTCGTCGCGGCAAAAAGCTGGGACACTTGTTCAAGCGCTCGGCCGCACCAAAAACCGCGCTCGAGATTGTCAAGCAGACCCGCTCGGCAGATCGCGCCACGGCAGGCGAGATGATCTCGCTGGGCCTGGATGGATTTGTGGAGCTGCACGGCGACCGCTACTTTGGCGACGACGCCGCTGTGGTGGCTGGCATTGGCTGGAAAGACGGGCGCTCCGTAACGGTCATCGCCATCGAGCGCGGTACCACGACCAAAGAGCGCATGCGTCGCAACTTTGGCATGGCACATCCCGAGGGCTACCGCAAAGCGCGTCGCCTGATGCGCCAGGCCGAAAAGTTTGGTCGACCGGTTCTGTGTCTGGTCGATACTTCGGGCGCGTTTTGCGGCATCGGTGCCGAGGAGCGCGGCCAGGGTGAGGCGATTGCCCAGAATCTCATGGAGATGAGCGGCCTTAAGACGCCGATTGTCTCGGTGGTGACAGGCGAGGGCGGCTCTGGTGGCGCGCTGGCGCTGTCCGTGGCCGACCGCGTCCTGATGCTCTCGAGCTCGGCCTATTCGGTCGTGAGCCCCGAGGCCTGTGCGTCGATTCTGTGGAAGGATACCGAGCGCGCGAATGAGGCCGCCGAGGCGCTTAAGCTCACGGCCCCCGATCTGTTGGCGCTCGGCATCATCGACGGCATTGTTGACGATAGGGGCCTGTCGCATGAGGAGATCGCCGGTGCCGTCATGTCCTCGGCATTTGATGCCTTCGATACGCTTGGGCAACTCGACGACGCGACCCTCACAAACCTCCGCTACGAAAAGTACCGCGCAATCGGTCGGTACCGCACGATGTGACAAAGGGGCAGCCCGCATGTCACATTGGGAAAGGCGTTCCATGTCACAAGTTTCTAACACCTCGTTTACAACGACGGTTTCATTAAACGCCACGGCCGTGGTGGACTATCTGTCCAAAAGCATGATGTCGGCGCTGCCGTTTATTGTCTGCGCGGCGTTGTTCCGCACCGTCGCCGTCATTATGGGCGAAGGCATGCTGGGCCTGTGGTCTGCCGATTCCGAAATCTATCGCCTGTTCTACAGTTGGCTCTATAACGCCGGCTACTATTTTTTGCCCATTTATCTTGGTTGGGCGGCCGCCCGCCAGCTCGGTTGCTCGGAGCAGCTGGGCATGATGCTGGGCGGCGTATTGATTGCGCCCGATCTGCTTAAGCTCGTCGATGCCGCATCGACGACGGGGGCATCGATGACTTCCGTGTATGGTCTGCTTCCCGCGCCGGTCAACGATTACACGACGACTGTTATCCCGGTTCTCATCTCGGTGCCCGTGCTATGGCGAGTGGAGTGTTTCTTTCAGCGCGTTATCCCTAAGGCCGTGGCGTTTTCGTTCGTTCCGTTTGCAACCATGCTCGTCATGGTTCCGGTTTCGCTGTGTATTACGGCGCCGGCGGGCAGCTATTTGGGCATGCTGTTGGGCCAGCTTATGTTTATGCTTGGCAATTCCGGTGGCATCGTGTCGCTGCTCACGCTCATGGGGCTTGCCGCGGGCTGGGAGTTCCTAAAGATCGCGGGTGTCAGCAACGTTGTCCTATCGCTCGCCTATGCGCAGTTTATGAGTGTGGGAACGGATTCGTGCATCCTGATCGCCGCGACGATGGCAACGTTTGCCGTTTGGGGCATGCCCTTTGGTGCGTCGCTTCGCGTTGCGGATAAGGACGAGAAGGCCCTCATGCTGGGCTATTCGATCTCGGGCGTGCTTGGTGGCGTAAGTGAGCCGGCGCTGTACGGTTGCGGCTTTAAATATGGCAGGTGCCTGACGTGCATGGCCATTGGCGGCGCCGTCGGAGGCCTTGTTGCGGCCGTGGGCCACGTTACGGCCTATACCATCGGTATGACGAATGTCCTCATGGTCATTGGCTTTGCCACGGGCGGCATCTCGAACCTGCTGTGGTGCTGCGCTGCCGGCGGTGTGGCATTTGCGGTGTCTGCGGCGCTGAGCTACTGCTTTGGCGTGGTGCCGGCGAAGGGGCAGGCGGCGGGGGATGGAGCCGATTTGCCCGAAACCTCTAAGAGCGCGGCCGAAGTAAGCGCGTAAACCTGTGCGGCACAAGGACGATTCCTTTGCCACATTCCAAGGCCGTGGCCCGTGTGGGTCGCGGCCTTTTTGTATCTGGGGGACAAAGTGGCTACACTACAATCCGTTTGAACAATAGATATATAAGTAGCACCGTGGGGGCGGATGTAGATGGTCGAGTGGATTGTTAAGCGTGCGCAGGGCGATCGTGCGCGTGTGGGCACGTTAGCGGGCATGGTGTGTATTGTCGCCAATGTCGCGCTTTGTGCTGCGAAGGGCGCAATTGGTGTGGTTTCGGGATCGGTTTCGATTGTGGCGGATGCCATGAACAACCTATCCGATGCCAGCTCGAACATCGTGAGTGTCCTTGGCTTTAAGCTGGCGAGCAAGCCGGCCGACCCCGAGCATCCTTACGGCCACGGTCGCTACGAGTATCTCTCGGGTCTGGTCGTGGCGGCGCTCGTGCTGCTGATTGGCGTTGAGCTGGTGAAGTCCTCAGTTGAGCGCGTCATCCACCCCGAACCTGTCGAGTTCTCGCTTGCCCTGGTGGCAGTTCTCGTGCTTTCGATGGTCGTAAAGCTCTGGATGGCGACCCTCAACCAAAAGCTCGGCGATCGCATTGAGTCCGAGACGCTGCATGCGACCGCCCAGGATTCCAAGAACGATGTCCTTGCTACGGGCGCCGTGCTGGCGTGCGCAATTGTTTCGCAGGTGACGCACATCAATCTTGACGCATGGGTCGGCCTTGCCGTTGGCGCCTATATTGGCTGGAGCGGTTTTGAACTCATCCAGGATACGGTGAGCCCGCTTTTGGGCCAGACGCCCGATCCTAAGCTGGTCAAGCACATTCGAGATAAGATCATGAGCTACCCCGGCGTTTTGGGCGTTCACGATTTGATGGTTCATGACTACGGCCCGGGCAGGAAGTTTGCAAGCGCTCACGCCGAGATGGCAGCCGAAGCCAGCCCGATGGAAAGTCACGACACGCTCGATAACATCGAGCAGGCGTTTAGGAACGAAGACGGCATGATCGTCACGCTCCATTTCGACCCCATCGTGACCGACGACCCCAAGGTGGCGAGCATGCGTTTACGCATTAACGCCATGGCTCAGGAGATCGATAGCCGCCTCTCGATTCATGACCTGCGCTGTGTGCCGGGTCCTACGCACACCAACGTGATCTTTGACTGCGTGCGACCCTCGGATTTGGGCATGGATGCCGATGAACTCAAGCATGCGCTGGCCCAGAGGGTCGAATCGGAATATCCCAAGTCGATTGCCAAGATTACGATCGACGAGGACTACGTAGGGCATACCCACGAGTAGGTCTGCGCCGGCAAAGCACGTTATACAGAAGGGGAGAATATGAAGAGGCTGTATCTGCTCCGCCACGGCCAGACGGAATTCAACGTCAAAAAGCTCGTCCAGGGCCGCTGCGATTCACCGTTGACCGACCTGGGCCGCAAACAAGCGGGAATGGCAGCCGCATGGCTCAAGGCCCACGGCGTCGTCCCCGACAAAGTGGTCTCATCACCCTTAGGCCGAGCCATGGACACGGCAAGTCTCGTCGCATGCGAGCTCCTCGGCCCGGACGCAGCAGCCGAGCCCTGCGAAGGCATTATCGAGCGCTGCTACGGCTCCTTCGAAGAAGGCCCGCACGGCGCGCTGCCCACCGACGTCTGGGATCCGGGCGAGGACCTGGTCCCCTTCGGAGGAGAAGGAAGCCAGGCGCTGCAAGAACGTATGGTGGATGCGCTTACCAATATCATGGGCTCCGAGGGCATCGAAACCCTTCTAGCAGTAAGCCACGGCAGCGCCAGCCGCCAATTTATCAAGGCCGCAGCCCCAGAGGGCTTCGAGCTCCCAACAAAACTCCCCAACTGCGCCATCATGATCTTCGATTTCGATGAGGCAAAGCCACAAGCAGAAGGCGAACCGTCCCAATGCAAGTTCACCCTCCAGCAAATAGTGGACCCCCAACAAAGTCATTAGCCTGAGCGAGCAAGGTTTAGCAGACATCAACGTGGCGTTCCCAGTGTGCGGCGGAGGGGGCGGGCCTGAGGCATATTAAGGTTGCTGCTCTACAGTCCTGCTCACGACGGAGAGCACATTAAGTGCTCTCCTGTTCGTGCGGAACTCGCAGCAACCTTAATATGCCTCAGGCCCGCCCCCTCCGCCGCACACTGGGAACGTGCCACGCACTTTACCTGCGTAAACAATGTGAGTGAAATATGAATCTCGATGGATACGCCCGCAGCCGTGTATACTAAACAGCTGTGTGAAACCAGGGGAGTATTCTGACTGGACAAAATGCCTGCTTAATAGGGTTGTCAGGTAGTCCGGGCGAAATACAAGGCTGGGGAGCACGTCGTGTAAGTAGTGGTCCTCTAGGGGCGTACGCTCGGTGGTGTACGCATTGTCCCAAGACCACGCGAGAGTTGGGATCATATCTTGATCAGCATGATTCTCGGCCGCAAGATTGGCATGACCCAGGTTTGGGACGAGGACGACAACGTCGTTCCCGTCACGGTCATCCAGGCTGGCCCCTGCGCTGTCTCGCAGGTTAAAACTCAGGCAACCGACGGCTATGACGCCGTCCAGATCGGTTTCGGCGACATCAAGGCCAAGAACGTGAACAAGCCCATGGCTGGTCACTTCGCCAAGGCTGGCGTCGAGCCTGTCCGTTTCCTTCGTGAGGTCCGCGTCGAGAACGGCGAGGAGCACAAGGTCGGCGAGGTCGTCACCGTCGCTGATTTCGCTGATGTCGAGAAGGTCGACGTCATCGGTACCTCCAAGGGTAAGGGCTTCCAGGGTCGCATCAAGCGCTGGGGTCAGCGCCGCGGTCCTATGACGCATGGTTCTCACTTCCAGCGTCACCCCGGTTCTATCGGTCAGTGCGCCTATCCTGCGCGCGTCCTCAAGGGCGTCAAGATGGCCGGTCACATGGGTAACGAGCGCGTTACCGTCAAGAACCTTTCCGTTGTCCGCATCGATGCCGAGCAGAACCTCATCTTGGTCAAGGGCGCTGTCCCGGGTGCCAAGAATGGTCTCGTCGCCATCCGTATGGCCTAAGGGCCCAGCCCATTTAGCCCAGCGTCATACCAAGGAGAACACTTAAATGGCAAAGTTTGAAGTAAAGAACAGCGAGGGCAAGAAGGTCGCCGAGGCCGAGCTCGCCGCTGAGGTGTACGGCATCGAGCCGAACATCCACGTTATGCACCACATCGTCAAGTGCCAGATGGCCTCTTGGCGTCAGGGCACCCAGTCCGCTAAGGGCCGCTCTGAGGTTTCCGGTGGCGGCAAGAAGCCTTGGCGTCAGAAGGGCACCGGCCGTGCCCGCCAGGGTTCCATCCGTGCTGCCCAGTGGCGTCACGGTGGCGTTGTCTTCGCCCCCAAGCCCCGTTCCTACGCTAAGCGTATGAACAACAAGGAGGTCAAGCTGGCTATGCGCTCCGCGCTGTCCGCCAAGCTGGCCGATGGCGAGCTCGTGCTCGTCGACGACTACGGCTTCGAGAAGCCTTCCACCAAGGCTGCCGTCGCCATGCTCAAGGCTCTCGGCCTTGAGGGCAAGCGTCTGACCATCATCGTTCGCGATGAGGACGTCAACGCCTACCTGTCGTTCCGCAACATTCCCAAGACGTTCATCATCACCGCTGACGAGGCCAACACCTACGATCTCGTCAACAACAACGCTGTGCTGATGCCCGCCGACATCGCCGCTCACTTCGGGGAGGTGCTTGCATAAATGACCGCCCACGAGATCATCATCCGTCCGATCGTGTCCGAGCGTTCCTTCTCCGGCATGGAGCTGAACAAGTACACGTTCGAGGTCGCCAAGGATGCTAACAAGTATCAGATCAAGGACGCTGTCGAGGAGATCTTCGGCGTCAAGGTCGTTCGCGTGAACACCCTGACGGTCAAGCCCAAGACCAAGCGCGTGCGCTATGTCGCCGGCAAGACCCGTTCTTGGAAGAAGGCCATCGTCACGCTGGCCGAGGGCGACACCATCGAGGTCTTTGGCAACCAGGCCTAAGACTCGCTGCTGTTGAGTGAGCTCATGCCTCCCAAATAGGGGAGGCGGGAGCTCAAGGTTTTGGGCGTATAAAATGGACACGCCCGGAACCGTGTATACGTCCGGTGTCATCGCACCCGAGGCAGAACCTCGAATCCCTGTCTGCGATGGCTAACGGATTCCTATTGAAAGGGATTGTAATGGCTGTAAAGCACCTTAAGCCGACCTCCGCTGGTAGGCGTTGGCAGACGATCTCCGACTTCTCCGAGATCACCTGCACCAAGCCCGAGAAGTCTCTTCTCGAGCCCCTGCCCAAGAAGGCCGGTCGTAACAACAACGGCCGCATCACCACCCGCCACCAGGGCGGCGGCGTGAAGCGTCGTTACCGCGTGATCGACTTCAAGCGCAACAAGGACGGCGTGCCCGCCAAGGTTGCCACGATCGAGTACGATCCGAACCGTTCCGCTCGCATCGCTCTGCTGCACTACGCTGACGGTGAGAAGCGCTACATCCTGGCCCCCAAGGGCCTCGAGGTCGGTCAGACCATCATGTCCGGTTCTGACGCCGACATCAAGCCGGGCAACGCTCTGCCCCTCGCCGACATTCCCGTCGGTACGCTCATCCACGCCGTCGAGTTCCAGCCGGGCAAGGGCGCTGCTATCGCCCGTTCCGCCGGTAACTCCTGCCAGCTGATGGGTAAGGAGGGCAAGTACGCTATCGTCCGTATGCCTTCCTCCGAGATGCGCCGCATCCTCGTTACCTGCCGCGCCACCGTCGGTGAGGTCGGCAACGCCGATCACTCCAACATCGTCATCGGCAAGGCCGGTCGTAAGCGTCACATGAACGTGCGCCCGACCGTCCGCGGTACCGTCATGAACCCTGTCGACCACCCGCACGGCGGTGGCGAGGGCAAGAACCACACCTCTGGTCGTCCCTCCGTTACCCCCTGGGGTAAGCCGACGAAGGGCCTTCGTACGCGCAAGAAGAAGAAGGTCTCGAACCAGCACATCATTCGTCGCCGTAAGAAGTAATTTCGGATACCGAGTTTTAGGAGAAAGCACTTATGAGCAGAAGTCTCAAAAAGGGCCCGTTCGTGGAGACTCGCCTTCTCTCGCGTATCACCGCGATGAACGAGGCTGGCAAGAAGGACGTCGTGAAGACCTGGTCCCGCGCGTCCACCATCTTCCCCGAGATGGTTGGTCACACCATCGCCGTCCACGACGGCCGCAAGCATGTGCCCGTGTATGTTACCGAGTCCATGGTTGGTCACAAGCTCGGCGAGTTCGCGCCGACTCGTACGTTCCGTGGCCACAAGGCCAAATAGGGGGTTAACCGTAAATGGCAACTAAGTCTATTGAAACTGAGGCCACCGAGGTTCGCGCCGTCGCTAAGTACGTGCGTGTTTCCCCCAGCAAGGCCCGCCTGGTGGTCGATCTGATCCGCCGCAAGCCTGTCGCTCAGGCCTTCGACATCCTCCACTTCTGCGACCGCGCCGTCGCCGTGGATGTCGAGAAGGTTCTCCGTTCCGCCGTTGCGAACGCCGAGAACAACAACGGTCTGCGTGCCGACAACCTGGTTGTCGCCGCTGCCTATGTTGACGAGGGTCCGACGCTTAAGCGCATCCGTCCCCGCGCCAAGGGTTCCGCTTCTCGCATTCTGAAGCGTACTTCCCACATCACCGTCGTCGTTGCTCCTCGAAAGGAGGCGTAAAGCTGTATGGGTCAGAAAGTCTACCCCACCGGCTTCCGTCTTGGCATCACCGAGAACTGGCGCTCCCGCTGGTTCGCAGAGAAGGATTACGCTAAGACCCTCGGTAACGATCTCGAGATCCGTAAGTACCTCGAGAAGCGTCTTTCCCGCGCAGCTGTCTCCCGCGTCGAGATCGAGCGCGCTGGCGACAAGGTGAAGGTCATCATCCTCACTGCTCGCCCCGGCGTTGTCATCGGTAAGAAGGGTGCCGAGATCGATACCCTCCGTTCCGAGCTCGAGAAGGTCGCTGGCGTCTCCAAGGGCCAGCTCTCCGTCGACGTTGTCGAGATCAAGCGCCCCGAGCTCGACGCCAACCTCGTTGCTCAGTCCATCGCTGAGCAGCTCGAGGGCCGCGTTGCCTTCCGTCGCGCTATGCGCAAGGCTGTCCAGTCCGCCCGCAAGGCCGGCGCTAAGGGCATCCGTATCCAGTGCTCCGGTCGTCTCGGCGGTGCCGAGATGGGCCGTCGTGAGTGGTACCGCGAGGGTCGCGTGCCTCTGCACACCCTCCGTGCCAAGATCGACTACGGCACGGCTGTCGCCAGCACCACCATGGGTGCCTGCGGCGTGAAGGTCTGGATCTACCTGGGCGAGAAGCTTCCGGGCCAGCCTGTTCCCAACCCTGCACTCGAGGGCTCTTCCCGTCCTCGTCGTCGTAACTCCGAGAGGAGGGGTCAGTAGTGCTTGCCCCTAAGCGTATTCTTCACCGCAAGGTGCAGCGTGGCTCCATGAAGGGCCAGGCCAAGGGTAATACCGAGCTGCATTTCGGCGAGTTTGGTATCCAGGCTCTCGAGGCCCATTGGATCACCAACCGTCAGATCGAGGCCGCTCGTATTGCCATGACCCGCTACATGAAGCGTGGCGGTCGTGTCTACATCACGATCTTCCCCGATAAGCCCATCACCAAGAAGCCTGCCGAGACTCGCATGGGTTCTGGTAAGGGTAACCCCGAGGAGTGGGTGGCCGTCGTCAAGCCCGGCCGCATCATGTTCGAGGTCAAGGGTGTTCCCGAGGAGGTCGCTCGCGAGGCTCTGCGTCTTGCGCAGCACAAGCTCCCCATCAAGACCAAGATTGTTGCTGCCAAGAACGCTGAGCAGCGCATCGAGAAGGAGATGGCTGAGGAGGCCGCTCTCGAGGCCAAGTGGGCTGCTGAGGACGCCGCCGCCGCCAAGGAGGAGAACTAATGAAGCCCGCAGAGATTCGTGAGCTCTCGGACGCTCAGCTCGTTGAGAAGCTGAAGGAAATGCGCGCCGAGCTCTTTAACCTTCGTTTCCAGATGGCCACCAGCCAGCTGGACAACACCGCTCGCGTCAACACCGTGAAGAAGGACATCGCTCGCGTCCTCACGGAGCAGCGCGCCCGCGAGATCGCAGCGGAGAAGTCCGCTGTCGCCGAGTAGGACCTAAGGAGAGAACATGACTGATTCGCGTAACTCGCGTAAGGTCCGTACGGGTGTCGTTACCTCCGTCTCCGGTGCCAAGACCATTGTTGTCACCATCACCGAGCGCAAGCGTCACCCCAAGTACGGCAAGATGATGACCAGCTCCAAGAAGCTGCACGCTCACGACGAGGAGTGCACGGCTGGCGTGGGCGATACCGTCCGCGTTATGGAGACCCGTCCTATGTCCAAGATGAAGCGTTGGCGCCTCATCGAGGTCGTCGAGCGCGCTAAATAAGCAGTCGCTCTTACGACTTGTACGTTTCCGAAGATGTGCGTATGCCTGGCTTGCATACCACGGGCCGTATAAAGGCTGCGCACCTCTCTTCGGTTCTTAGTTCGGAGGAACATCTACCATGATTCAGATGCAAACCATGCTGAACGTCGCCGACAACTCCGGCGCTCGCAAGATTCGCTGCATCAAGGTGCTTGGCGGTTCCAAGCGTCGTTATGCAGGCATCGGCGATGTGTTCATCGGTGCTGTCCAGGAGGCTACCCCTGGCGCCAACGTCAAGAAGAAGGACGTTGTCCGTTGCGTCGTCGTTCGCACCGTTAAGGAGATCCGCCGCAAGGATGGCTCCTACATTCGCTTTGATGAGAACGCCTGCGTTGTCATCAACAACGATGGTTCGCCCGTCGGCACCCGTATCTTCGGGCCTGTCGCTCGCGAGCTTCGTGACAAGAAGTACATGAAGATCGTCTCGCTCGCTCCCGAGACCCTGTAGTTAGGGGAGATATATGTATATCAAGAAGGGCGATAAGGTCCAGGTTCTCTCTGGTAAGGATCGCGGCAAGCAGGGCGTTGTCCTGCGTGCTCTCCCCGCCGAGAACAAGGTCGTTGTCGAGGGCGTTTCGGTCGTCAAGAAGGCCGTCAAGCCCAACGCTGCCAACCAGCAGGGCGGCATCGTTTCGCAGGAGGCTCCCATCGACGCCTCCAACGTCAATCTCGTTTGCCCCGAGTGCGGTAAGGTTACCCGCGTCGGTCACGAGAAGGACGGCAAGAACAAGCTGCGCGTCTGCAAGAAGTGCGGCCACAAGTTCTAAGCTGCCCGCAACACCTAAGTTGCTAGCAAAGGCCCGGATGCCCCACGGCACCCGGGCCTTTTTCTATCCCCACTCATTGGGGACAGACTTAAACGACTAATCTTTGGGGACGTTCTTAAACAACTAGCCGTTGGGGACAGTCTTTAAAACTGTATATCTGGCCATCTGGGATAGGCTTCAACGAAAGCGGCACTTAGGGACTGTCCCTATGTGCCGGCACATAGGGACGTTCCCTTTTTGCCGGCAGTTTGGGACGGTCCTTTGATGTCTGGTGCCCCCAGAGGGGTGAAGTAATACAGCTGGCTCTGCCTTTTAGGGCTTTGGTGTTCCGCCCCTTTATGTTTGACAAGAATCGTTGCATGCGCATTTACGCGCATAGGCTTGCGCGATAATGCGCATAACCGCGCAAACATCTGCCAACTATGGCTAAATAATGACCGATGAGCAAATAAACACGCAAACACGAGCAGATACGCGCGCAATTGTGCGAATATAGGGTTGTTAGAAATGAAGGACTTCCGATACCTCAGGAGGCACATAATGGCAGATTCCAAACAGGCTCCGCTCGACGCCGAAGCAGCCGCTAAGGCGGCGTTTGCCTCGGTCCAGGATCAGCCGTTCCCCAACGATATTTTTACGGCCCCCGAGCTCCGCTGGGCCGTGATCGGTTGCGGTGTTATCGCCAACCAGATGGCCCAGTCTCTCGTTCTTGCCGGCCGCAAGCTTGCGGGCGTCGCCAACCGCACGCTGTCAAAGGCTCAAGCTTTTGCCGAGCAGTATGGCATCGAGAAGGTCTATGACACGGTCGAGGACCTCTATGCCGATCCGAACATTGACGCAGTCTATATCACCACGCCGCACAACACTCATATCACCTACCTGCGAGCCGCTCTGGCAGCTGGTAAGCACGTGCTCTGCGAAAAGGCCATTACCCTCAATTCCGCCGAGCTCGACGAGGCCCGCGCCATTGCCGACGAACATAACGTGATCCTCATGGACGCCACCACGGTGCTTCACATGCCCTTGTATCAGGAGCTGCGCCGCCGCATGGATGCCGGCGAGTTTGGCCGCATGAACCTCGCCCAACTCAATTTTGGTAGCTATAAGGAGTATGGCGACCTGACCAACCGCTTTTACAATCGCAACCTTGCCGGCGGCGCCATGCTCGACATTGGCGTGTATGCCCTGTCCGTCATGCGTCTCTTTATGGCAAGCCAGCCCGCTGAGGTCGTTTCGCTGGGCAACAACTGCGAGACTGGCGTTGACGTCGCGGGTGGCATCGTCTGCCGAAATGCCGAGCAGCAGCTGGGCGTCGTGAGCCTTACGCTCCACTCCAAGCAGCCCAAGCGCTCGGTCATCAGCTTCGACAAGTGCTACATCGAGGTCAATGAATATCCGCGTGCCGATCACGCGACCATCGTGTGGACTGCGGACGGCCACCGCGAGGAGGTCCACGCCGGCACCGAGGCTTACGCCCTGTGCTATGAGATGGCCGACCTGGAGAAGGCCGTTGCCGGCGACGACTCCAAGCGCGAGCTGCTGGATTATGCTTCTGATGTTATGGAGCTTATGACCAAGCTCCGCGCCGACTGGGGAGTTGTGTACCCCGAGGAGGAGTAAGCGATGCTTGCGGAAGATAGACTCAACGCGATCGTGTCGATGGTGCAGCAGGCCGGCTCGGTTACCGTGCCGGAGCTTGCCGAAGCCCTGGGCGTGACGGCGTCTACCATTCGGCGCGACCTGCAGACGCTCGACCGAGCTCATCGCATCGCCAAGGTCCACGGTGGAGCGACGAGTCTTGAGCGCGCGCACGTGACGCGCGACCTAACGCTTAATGAGCGCAGCGACCTCCATAACGACGACAAGGAGCGTATCTGCGCCCGTGCGGCGGCGCTTGTGGAGCCCGAGAGCTTTGTATACATCGACTCGGGCTCGACGACGCTCAGGCTCATCGAGCATCTTCCACACCTTGAAGATGTCACCTATGTGACCGATTCCGTGCTCCATGCTCAGCACCTTGCTTTGCGCGGCATGCGTACCGTGGTGTTGGGCGGCGAGCTCAAACCCGAGACCGAGGCGCTCGTTGGCCCCGATGCCTTGGCAACCTTAGACCGCTACAACTTCAACTGTGGCTTTTGGGGCTCTAACGGCATTGCCGCCGAGCAGGGCTTCACGGCGCCCGATATCGAGGAAGCACAGGTCAAGCGTATCTCGATGCGCCATACCGCCAAACGCTTCGTAATCTCGGACGCCAGTAAATTTGGCATGGTGGCGCCCGTCAAGTTCGCGGACTTCCGCGACGCAACGATTATTACCGCAGGCGAGGTCCCCGCCAAGTACCGGGCAATGGACAACGTCATCACTGTCTAACAGCGAGACAAGGCCAAAACCACCACGAAGGTGCCTGTCCCCATTGTGGTGGTTAGTAACGAAAACCGAGTAGTTTTCTCAATAGAAAAGCGGCAACGTCCATCACGGGCGTTGCCGCTTTCGTTGTCTGCCGGTTTGTCTAAGTCTGTAACAACTGGACCGTTAAAAGTGGGCTAGGTGTTACAGATTGAGATACTTCCGAACCGCGCCGTCCCTTTGTCTCAATCTGTAACATCTGGGACTGATTTTGCCGAGCTACTGTTACAGATTGAGATTTTCCCTTAAGGGGGATTTGAATGTCTCGATCTGTAACAGATAGACCGGAAAATGGGTTCTAACTGTTACAGATCGAGACGTTTTGGGACCGCGGTTGAACCATTGCGGCAAAACCACCACAAAGGTGCCTGTCCCCATTGTGGTGGTTTAGGGCTCCCAGGGGCAGGGGGCTTCGATGTGGATGTGCTCGCCGGTTACGGGATGCGTGAAGGACACGCTGTGGGCGTGGAGCATCAGGCCGCAGGGGCGCGGCGTTCCGTATAGGTCGTCGCCAACCAAGGGATGATGCTCGCTTGCCAGGTGCACACGGATTTGGTGCTTGCGGCCGGTGAGCAACTCGACATCGATATACGAGCGCGCGGGCAGGCCTCGACGGCTCTTAAGGCGCTTGAGCACCTTCACGCGCGTCTGCGACGGCTTGCCGCTGGCGCCGACGCGCATTTTGCGGCTGTCGTGGCGGTCGCGGGCGATGGGCTTGTCGATGAGCTTCTCGTTCCAGTCGATTTTGCCCTCGGCCAGCGCCAGATAGTGCTTTTCGAAGGCGTGGTCGATCACCATCTGGTCAAAGGCGGGCTGCGTCTGCTTGTCGAGCGAAAACAACACCACGCCGGTGGTGTTGCGGTCCAGGCGGTTGAGCGGCTGCATGTCAGTCGCGGCAAAGCCGTCGCCCATCGCCAGCAACAGATCGCTGGCGTAGTCGGTGAGCGTGCGCTCGCCGGTGCCGTCGCCGTGGACGATCATGCCGGCGGGCTTATCGATGGCCATGAGCCAGGCGTCGCAGTAGAGGACTTGAGGTTCTTCGTTCACGTGTAAGCCTTTCGGTTAGCTAATTCCCACAAACATGCAGCCCGAGGTGGCGCCGCGCAGGCGGGTAGCGGGCTTGCGGCCGGTTTGCGCGGCCTCGACGGCGCGACGGACGCGTGCGACGGCGCGGCCCACCTCATCCGTCTCGAGCAGCGTTCCGTCCACCATGAGACGACGCACGCCGGCATCGAGCAGCTGTGGTACCTGCGGCGTAAGGTCGATGGGGTAGGCGTCGTACAAGCGAGAGCGGCCATGGATGTCGGTGCGTACGGGCATGACCTTGCCGTCGATATTCTTGAGCGACAGCTTGCGGGCGCGCAGGCGGCAGTTGGCGCAATCGTGGATGCAGCCATTGGCCACCTGCAGGATGCAGTGCTCGCTCGTCATAACGCGCGGGCGGCCAAAGACGGTGATGCCCAGGGCTGCGGGCGCGGCGGCGCCGAGCGAGATGATCTCGTCGAGCGTGATCTCGGGCGAGAGCCAAAACGCACCGGCTCCGCGCTCGGCAAGCGCCTCCATGCAGGGCGTGTTATGCACCGGCAGGCAAGAGCGAATCTCGGCCGTGGCGCCGGCATGAGCGGCTACGGCGAGCTCGGAGATATTGCCGACGGCGACGGTGGCTCCGGCATTGATCCAAGGATCGACGCGCTCGTGGTCGACGGCGCGGCAGACCTCGTCGAGTACGGGCACGATACCCTGCTCAAATGCATCGGCAGGGGAGAGTCCGACAGCCTCGAGCGCGTCGGTGGTCATATAGATGCGCGTTGCACCCTCCGCGCGGGCTGCCTCGGCGGCCTCGAGCGAGGTGACGGTGGCGCAGATCTGCGGCTCGTCGCGGTAGTGCTCGGGCATGGGCCGCGTACATTTGTCGAGCACCGGCAGCTCGAGCGTGCGGGCACGCTCGTCATACGGTGCCAGAATGGCCTCCTCCAGCGCCTTGCAGGCGGCGGCGCGCACCTTGTGCACAGCGGAGAAGCCCATGCCGCAGCCCTTATCGAGCGCCACATCAAAGCTCGCGGACTCAAAGGGCGAGGACCCCATGCGGCCCACATGCTCTACCAGATCGGACGCCTCGACCGCGCGGGTCTTGGCAGCCTCGACGGTAAAGCCCGTGGCCGTGGCCGTAAGCGAAGGATCGTCACAGCAGGTGAGCGTAACGGTAAACGGCTCGCCTAGACGCGCCACAACGGACACGTCTACAGAGCGGCGGCGCAGCACATCGCGTTTGAGCGCAGCGCCGGCAGCGTCAATGGCGCGCTGGCTTCGAATCACGCGCACGCGGCAGCCCTCGGGCATGCTGCGGGGCACGCGGCATTCGATGATGTCGCCGGCGGCGGCATCATCAGCGGCAATGGTGGTCAGGAACTGGTCAAATTCGTTATCGTGGCGAAGCTCCAGCAGGTCGCCCTTGCCCACGGGCTCAAACAGCTCAATGCGGGCGATGGCAGCGCGGCGACGGCGGTCGTCGGGTTTGAGCCCGCGCACATCGCGGTTGGCCAGACGGCTGCCCAGCACCGTGCCTACGATCTGGCCGCGGTTGTTGGATCGCTCGTAACTCATCATCTCGTCGCCCGAGGTGCCGTCCTGATAGGCGTGCGTAAAGTCGCGGTTAAAGCAACGCTTGAGCTGGCGCTGGCGGGCGGCCTCCTCGTCCTTGGCCACGGTGGCTCCGGCCAGCATATCGTCAATTTCGTGACGGTACACATCGACGATGGAGTACACGTAATCGGGCGCCTTCATGCGGCCTTCGAGCTTGAGCGATGCGGCACCGGCGTCATACAGACGGCGAACAAGCTGCGACGTGTTGGTGTCGCGCGGGCACAGCGCGCGCTCGCGACCGGCGGGGGAGAGCGAGCGGCCGTTCTCGTCGATCAGCTCGTAGGGCAGACGACAGGGCTGGGCGCACATGCCGCGGTTGGCCGATCGTCCCGCCATGGCAAAGCTCGAAAGCAGGCACAGGCCCGAGTAGCAAAAGCAGATGGCGCCATGGCTAAAGACCTCAAGGTCCACATCGGGCGCGGCGTCGTGAATGGCGGCGATTTCGTCGATGGAGAGCTCGCGCGAGAGAGTCACGCGGTCGGCGCCCTGCTCACGGCACCAAAGGGTTCCGCGGTCGTCGTGGATGTTCGCCTGGGTCGAGATATGTGTCTCGATGCCGGGCATGGTGCGCTTGGCCTCAAAGAACAGACCCCAGTCCTGGATAATGAAGGCATCGGCGCCCAGCGTGGAGCAGCGATGAATGAGCTGCAGTGCATCGCCCATCTCGGACTGCTTGATGACGATGTTGACCGTGACGTAGATGCGCGACCCGGCTAGATGCGCGGCGCGGCAGGCTTGCTCAAAGGCCTCGTCGGTAAAGTTGGTTGCCTTGCGGCGGGCGTTGAAGCTGCCCATGCCGCAGTAGATGGCGTCTGCCCCGGCGGCGAGCGCGGCGGCAAAGGGCTCCGGGCCTCCGGCGGGGGCCAAAAGCTCGGGCCTGCGGTTAGTGGTTCGGCTGGCGGTTGCGGTCATATCCTGCCTTTCAAAATGCTCAGATATTCAAAAGTATAGTGGCGTCGCTGCGGTGGGCGACGCCCGCAGCCTAAGCAGGACAAAGTCTTCAGCAGCTTGGACTGGCTGCTCCACATGAGAACCGTTCAGCGGTTCGGGGAAACCGTTGGGCGATAAAATATTCTCGCAAGCTGATAATATTCTTGCATCAAACAGAAACCTTGAGTACTATCCCAATCAAGCGCGGTGTTCAGACTGAACTGTGCCTCCCGGTGTGAACACCGCGCTCACGCTCTCTCAATTGATCGTAAGGAGAAAAACATGAGCAAGACCGTCGTGTCTTCCGATAACGCACCCGCAGCCATCGGCCCGTATTCCCCCGGTATCCAGGCCGGCAACATGGTGTTCCTGTCCGGCCAGCTGGGCATCGATCCCGCGACCGGCAAGATGCCCGAGGGCGTCGAGGCCCAGGCCAAGCAGTCCCTCGCCAACGTCGAGGCCCTGCTGACCGCTGCCGGCGCTACCTTTGCCGATGTCGTCAAGACCACGGTCTACCTGGCCGACATCGCCGACTTCGCCGCCGTGAACGAGATCTACGCCTCCAAGTTTGAGGCCCCGTTCCCCGCGCGCAGCGCCTTCCAGGTTGCCGCCCTTCCGGCTGGCGGTCTGGTCGAGATCGAGGTCGTCGCCGCTCTCTAAGGCGTTGGCAACAACTAAACATGACATGCAAAAAGACCCTGCAGTGCGAGCTGCAGGGTCTTTTGTCAAGCGATGCGACAAAAATGATCCGTTTTCCTCCGCTCCCAAGGAATCAGCGGGTTAGCCTTCCTTGCGGACTTTTTGCAGGTAGCGGTAGACGCTGGGCTCCGAGATGCCCAGCGCGGCGGCGGCGCAGGCCACGGCGCCCTTGAGCATGAACACCCCGTTACCGTTGAGGTGGCGAATGACGTCCACGCGGTCGCTCTGACCAAGCGACGCTACATCCAGCCCGCGCGCGCTCAGCAACTCGGCAATGCTGCGGTCGATGAGCTCCTGTGTAGACTCCGAAAGGCTTTCGACCTCGATAGGGGCGGGCTCCGTGCGCGTCGGCGCCGCGTCGAAGCACGCCATGAGCTGCTGCGCCATGGCGTTGATGGAGCGCACGGTCGAGAGGTCGGTGTTGACGCAGAGCATACCGACGATCTCATCATTCTCGCGGATAAAGTACGTCGCTGACTCCAACGTCTTGCCGCCGGCACCGCGCCCCTCGTAGCCCGTAATAAACGGCAGGTCGCGATACTTGGCGTCGTGCATGATCTTGAGTGCCAGATCGGTGGCGGGACCGCCGACCTTGCGGCCGCTCACGATGCCGTTGCGAATATCGACGATGGCGTGGTCGGGATCCGAGAAATCGTGCAGCACGATTTCGCTGTTTTTGCCGAGTATCTGCTCCAGAAAATCGACCATCGGCAAAAAGCGACGTACGGTCTCGTTCACGGGCAACTCCTTTGGGTGAAATCGGAAATGTTCATAACAATTTTTTCTCATGGTAACACGCTGCCCATCATCTCGTATATCCGCAGGTACATTGCGTAATGCAGACGAACGGTAGGAATTTAGCGGTAAACGGTTGACCAAAAGAAATGTTAGATGTTATTTTGACCAGACACTTTCCTGACCTGCGGAAATGCGTAATTTCAGCTGAAGAATAGTCTGATAACAAAAAATTATTATTGAGAATGAGAATCATCTTTAATACGATATGCAATGAAGGCACAACCTCAACCCCGCACTGCGTCACAATAGAGCGTTAGATGCGAAAACAACTACTTCGAGGATTGGTGGTCAAATGACCCAGGAGACGGTTACGAACGGCACTGAAGCCCTGTTCACTCGCGAAGGCATGCCTCCCGTTAAGGAAATGATCCCGTGTGCCCTTCAGCACGTACTGGCATCGTTTGCCGGCATCATTACCCCGGCGGTCATCATGGCCGGCGTCTACGGCTTTAATAGCCAGCAGAGCACCGACATCATCCAGGTCGCGCTCATTCTTTCGGCGATCGACACGGCCCTTCAGGCCTTCGCTCCCTTCCGTCGCATCGGCGGCGGCCTGCCCATCGTCATGGGCGTTTCGTTCGCGTTTCTGCCGGCCCTGCAGGCCATGGGTGCCTCGGGCTTTAGCTTTGGTGCGCTGCTGGGTGGCGAGATCGTCGGCGGCGCCGTCGCGGTCCTCTTTGGCCTGGCCTACAGCAAGATCAAGTGGCTGTTCCCGCCCGTCGTGACCGGTACGGTCATCTTCTCCATCGGCGTTTCGCTGTATCCCACGGCCGTCAAGTATATGGCCGGCGGTATGGGTACGCCGCTGTGGGGCACCCCGCAGGCCTGGTGCGTCGCTCTTATCACCTTCGCCGTGGTCTTTGCGCTCGCCAACTTTGGCAAGGGCACGCTCAAGCTGGGATCCGTGTTCTTTGGCATGATCGTTGGCATGATCGTCTCCATCCCCTTTGGCATGATCGACTTCTCCAGCGTCGCCACCGCTCAGGTCTTCGCCCTTCCCAAGCTCATGCCCTACGCGCTCGAGTTTGATCCCGAGGTCTGCATTACCCTCGCTGTCGTGTTCCCCATGGTTGCTATTCAGGTTATCGGTGACGTCTCCGCCGCCTGCCTGGGCTCCATCGACCGTATGCCCACCGAGCGCGAGCTCTCCGGTGCTATCGTGTCCCAGGGCCTCACCTCTATGGTCGGCGGCCTGCTGGGCGGTCTTCCCACCAGCGCCCTTGGCCAGAACGTGGGCATCATCTGCTCCAACAAGGTCGTCAACAAGTGGGTCTTTGTGATCATCGCGGCCGTCTTTGCCATCGCCGGTCTGTTCCCGCAGCTCTCTGCCGTCCTTTCCGCTATCCCGCAGCCCGTCATCGGCGGCGCGACCGTCGGCGTCTTTGGCACCATCACCATGAACGGCGTGCGCATGTTCACCCGCGAGGGCCTCACGCAGCGCACTACCACTATCGTCGGCACCTCCGTCGTCTTTGGCCTGGGTATCTGGATGGCCAGCGGTTGCCTTGCCGGCGAGGGTATGCCCGCCTGGGTGTCCACCGTCATCGGCTCCAATGCCGTAACCCCCACCGCCATCATGGCCATTGTCCTTAACCTGATCCTTCCGCAGACGCCGGTCGTGGCTCAGCACATCGATGCCGCCAAGGACGCTGCCGTGGATCTGGTCTTGCCCGAGAGCAAGAAGTAAGCAATTCGGTGCTATTCGTCGGCGGACGCATCGCCTCGTCCGCCGACGTCATGCGGCGCCAAGCCGCACTTCAAAGGGTTTGCCCCTTTGGTGAAGCGTTGACGGGAGAGGGCCCGTTTCCGGTGTAGGCCGGCGCTTCGCACTCCGCTATGTCAGAGGTGTCAAACCCCGCCCCTGATGTTGAAGGGAGCATTTATGCTTCTGGTCGCTAACGGTTCCGTCTTTACTCGCAACGCTCAGACCCCGTTCATTCCAAACGGTGCGGTCGCCATTGACGGAAATACGATCGTCGAAGTGGGCCCCGAGTGCGAGCTCAAGGCCAAGTACCCGGATGCCGAGTACGTCGACGCCCAGGGCAACCTCATCATGCCCGGACTCATCAACTGCCACACCCACATCTACTCGGGTCTGGCCCGCGGCCTTGCCATTAAGGGCTGCAACCCCACCAACTTCCTGGAGAATCTTGAGCAGCAGTGGTGGAAGATCGACGACAATCTGACGCTCGACGGCACCAAGGCAAGCGCCTATGCCACGATTCTGGACTCCATCCGTGATGGCGTCACCACGATTTTCGATCACCATGCGAGCTTCTGCGAGATCCCGGGAAGCCTTTTTACCATTAAGGATGCAGCTCAGGATCTGGGCATGCGTTCGTGCCTGTGCTACGAGGTCTCCGATCGCCGCGGCCAGGAAAAGTGCGACCAGGCCATTGCCGAGAACGCCGAATTTGCCCAGTGGGCCGCCAAGGAGCGTCGCGATAACGACAACCACATGATCGCCGCCATGTTTGGCGGACATGCTACCTTTACGCTTTCGGACGAGACCATGGATAAGATGGCCGAGGCCAACAACGGCCTGACCGGCTTCCACATCCATGTGTGCGAGGGCATGAACGACGTGTGGGATTCCCGCCTCAACCGCGGTGGTATCAGCCCCGTCGAGCGCCTGCTGCAGCACAACCTGCTGGGTCCCGACACCATGCTCGGCCACTGCATCCACGTGACGCCTGCCGAGATGGATATCGTCAAGGAGTCCGGCACCTGGCTCGTCAACAACCCCGAATCCAATATGGGCAACGCCGTGGGCTGCGCCCCCGTGCTCGAGTTCTTCCGCCGCGGCATCCCCGTGTGCATGGGCACCGACGCCTACACCCACGATATGCTCGAGAGCCTTAAGGTCTTCCTGATCATTCAGCGCCACAACGCCGCCATGCCCAACGTGGGCTGGTGCGAGGCCATGACCATGCTGTTCGAGAACAACGCCAAGATGGCGAGCAAGTACTTCGATCGCAAGCTCGGTGTGCTCGAGGCCGGCGCTGCCGCCGACGTCATCGTCATGGACTACAAGCCCTTTACGCCGCTGAGCGAGGAGAACATCGACGGCCACATGCTCTTTGGCATGATGGGCAAAAACTGCCGCACCACCATCATCAACGGCCGCGTCCTGTACAAGGATCGCGAGTTTATCGGTATCGATGAGGACAAGATCAACGCGTGGACCATGGCCGAGTCCAAGAAGCTCTGGAGCACGCTCAACGATCGCACCTACTAATTCACAAGTAGATTCGCGCGCGTCGGATGTTTCGCCGCATCCGGCGCGCGCATAGGCGGCCTCCGCGGGGTCGCCGGCGCTGTGCTAGCGCTACACCGTATTTGCGCCCGTCGCGCGGTCTCGCCGGGCGTTACAGAGAGGAGCTCATTATGAGCGACATCATGAGGCCGATCCCGTTTTCGCAGCTGATGAACTGGATCATCGAGGAGCACAAGACTCAGGGCGCCGTCTTTGGCGTGCGCAAGATGGTCACGACCAACCAGGAGGGCGCGCTTCCCATTTTTGACGAGCGCATCGAGACTCCGTTTGGCCCGGCCGCCGGTCCCAATACGCAGCTGGCCCAGAACATCGTGGCATCCTACGTGGCCGGTTCCCGCTTCTTTGAGCTCAAGACCGTTCAGGTTATGGACGGCGAGGAGCTCTCCAAGTGCGTCAACAAGCCCTGCATTGTGGCGCAGGACGAGTGCTACAACTGCGAGTGGTCGACCGAGCTCGAGGTTCCGCAGGCTTTTGCCGAGTACGTGAAGGCATGGTTTGCCTGCCACCTGATTGCTCGCGAGTACGGCCTGGGCAGCCCGGACGGCTTTGTCTTCAACATGTCCGTGGGCTATGACCTGGAGGGCATCAAGAGCCCCAAGGTCGACGCCTACATCGAGGGCATGAAGGACGCCAGCGGCTCCGACGTCTGGAACGAGTGCCGCGCATGGGCGCTCGCCAACCTGGACAAGTTTGAGCATGTCGACGCCGCGTTTGTCGAGTCCATCCCGGCGCGCGTGTCCAACTCCATCACCGAGTCTACCCTGCACGGCTGCCCGCCGGCGGAGATCGAGCGCATCGCGACCTATCTGATCACCGAGAAGGGCCTCAACACCTACATCAAGTGCAACCCCACGCTGTTGGGCTATGAGTTTGCACGTCAGCGCCTCAACGAGCTGGGCTTTGACTACATCGTCTTCGACGATACGCACTTCCGCGAGGACCTGCAATGGGCCGACGCCGTGCCTATGTTCGAGCGCCTGATTGCCCTGTGCGCCGAGCGCGGCCTGGAGTTTGGCGTCAAGCTGACCAACACGTTCCCCGTCGACGTGACGAGGAACGAGCTGCCCTCCACCGAGATGTACATGTCGGGCCGTTCGCTGTTCTCGCTGACCATCGAGGCCGCCCGTCGCATTACCGAGCAGTTCGATGGCAAGCTGCGCATCAGCTACTCCGGCGGTGCCACGGTCTACAACATCCGCGCCCTGTACGATGCCGGCATTTGGCCCGTCACCCTGGCGACCGACGTGCTCAAGCCCGGTGGCTACGAGCGCTTTAGCCAGATGGCCGGCGAGTTTACCGACCTGGATGGCAAGCCGTTCGCGGGCGTCTCTCTCGAGGCTGTGACTGCGATCCAGACCGACTCACTCACCAACCCGCTCTACAAGAAGCCGCTGCGCCCGCTGCCCGACCGCAAGGTCGCCGGCAAGAGCCCGCTTTCCGACTGCTTTACCACGCCGTGCCGCACGAGCTGCCCCATCCAGCAGGATATTCCCGCCTACCTGGCGGCCGTTGACGAGGGCCGCTACGAGGACGCACTCAACATCATCATCGAGCGCAACGCCCTGCCGTTCATTACCGGCACCATCTGCCCGCATCCCTGCGGCCGTGCCTGCGAGCGTGCGTTCTACGAGCCCGAGGGCGCCCAGATTCGCGCCAGCAAGCTCAAGGCCGCCCGCGAGGCCCTGACTGCCGTGCTGCCCAAGCTGCGCGCCCAGGCCATCGCCAACGACGGCGAGCACAACGTTGCCGTTATCGGCGGCGGCCCGGCCGGCCTGGCGACGGCGTTCTTCCTGACGCGTGCCGGCGTGCCCGTCACCATCTTCGAGGCCCGCGACTCTCTCGGCGGCGTGGTCCGTCACGTGATTCCCGAGTTCCGTATCGCGAGCGACGATATCTCCCACGATGCTGAGCTCTGCCTGGCCTTTGGCGCCAAGGTGCAGCTCAACGCTCGCGTGGATTCCATCGACGAACTCAAGGCTCAAGGCTTTACTGACGTGGTCGTGGCCACCGGTGCCTGGATGCCCGGCTCTGCGGGCTTGGGCGAGGGCGCCGAGCTCGACGTGCTGGAGTTCCTCGAGGCCGCCAAGAAGGGCGAGAAGCTCGAGCTGGGCGAGGACGTCGTGGTCATTGGCGCCGGCAACACCGCCATGGACGCGGCCCGCGTGGCCAAGCGCCTGGCCGGCGTGAAGAACGTGCGCCTGGTCTACCGCCGCACCAAGAAGCAGATGCCCGCTGACGAGGAAGAGCTTGATCTTGCTCTTGCCGACGGTGTTGAGTTCTGCGAGCTGCTGGCCCCCAAGGCGCTTAACGGCGCCGTGCTGACCTGCGACGTTATGGAGCTTGGCGAGCCGGATGCAAGCGGCCGTCGCAGCCCCGTCGCCACGGGCGAGACCGTCGAGCTTTCCGCCACCACGGTGATCTGCGCCGTGGGCGAGGGCATCGATGCCAGCCTATACGATGCCGCGGGCGTCGAGCACGACCGTCGCGGCCGTCTTGCCGCCACCTCCACCGGCGTCGAGGGCGTTTGGGCTGCAGGTGACTGCCGTCGCGGTCCTGCTACCGTGGTCGAGGCTATTGCCGACGCCGCCGAGGTCGCCCGTGCCATCGCCGGTGTGGACTTTAACAAGTACGCCGACCAGAATGCTCAGGCCGGTCGCGAGGACACCTGCTACGAGCGCAAGGGGTCGCTGTGCCGCGACAAGCGCAACTGCACCAAGACTCGCTGCCTGGGCTGCGGCTCGGTGTGCGAGGTCTGCTGCGACGTGTGCCCCAACCGCGCCAACGTTGCCATTAAGGTGCCGGGCCTGGCCAAGCATCAGGTCGTCCATGTCGACGGCATGTGCAACGAGTGCGGCAACTGCGCCGTGTTCTGCCCTTACCAGGAGGGTCGTCCCTACAAGGACAAGCTCACCCTGTTCTGGAGCGAGGAGGACATGGAGAACTCCGAGAACGAGGGCTTCCTGGCCGTGGACGAGGACCACTTTAAGGTTCGCGTCGCCGGCACGGTCCGCACCGTCTCGGTCGATGCCGTCAACACCGGTCTTCCCGAGGCCGTCCGCCTGACCATCAGGGCTGTGCGCGACAACTATTCGTACCTTCTTAAGAAATAGGCGAGTCTCTTATGGCCAAATCCATTCAACATAACGTGGCCTACGTTGCCTGCGGAAGCGGTTGCGCCTCCGCAGGCGGCGATGCCCGCTGCAGCGAAGGCTGCATTGGCTGTGGCGCCTGCGTCACGGCCTGCCCCCACGGCGCCATTGCGCTGGTCGATGGCATCGCCCGCGTGGACCGCTCCAAGTGCACGGGCTGTGGCCTGTGCGGCGTGGCGTGCCCGCAGCGCGTGATTGCCTTCGTCCCCGGCTACCAGAACATTCTGGTGCGCTGCAACAACACCGATAAGGGTGCCATTGCGCGCAAGGTCTGCGACACGAGCTGTATCGGTTGCGGTATGTGCGCCAAAAAGTGCCCTGCCGGCGCTATCCGCATCGAGGACAACTGCGCCCATATCGACGGCGTGGACTGCCTGTCGTGCGGCATGTGCGCCGTCGTCTGCCCGCATGGCGCCATCCACGACCGCACCGGCATCGCCGCCGGCGTGTAGAAGGGAATCACCATGGCACAGGAATTCACTTTTACCGTTAACGGTGTCGAGCACACGACGACGGAGAATAAACCACTGCTGCGCTATCTGCGCGACGACCTGCACATTCACTCCGCCAAGGACGGCTGCTCCGAGGGCGCCTGCGGCACCTGCACCATCCATGTGGACGGTGCGGCCGTCAAGGCGTGCGTACTGACCACCGCTCTTGCCGCCGGCCGTAACATCGTGACCGTCGAGGGCCTGCCCGAGGACGTGCGCGAGGCCTTTGTGTACGCCTTTGGCGCCGTGGGCGCCGTGCAGTGCGGTTTTTGCATCCCCGGCATGGTCATGGCGGGTGCAGCGCTGATCGCCGAGGACCCCGAGCCCACCGAGGAGCAGATCAAGTACGCCATCCGTGGCAATGTCTGCCGCTGCACCGGCTACAAAAAGATTATCGAGGGCATTTCGCTGGCAGCTGCGGTGCTCCGTGGCGAAAAGCAGATCGACGAGGATTTGGAGCGCGGCGACGACTACGGCGTGGGCAAGCGCGCCTTCCGCATCGACGTGCGCAAGAAGGTGCTCGGCGAGGGCAAGTATCCCGACGACATCGACGAGCTCGATCAGCCGGGTCTGACCTATGCCAGCGCCGTGCGCTCCAAGTACCCGCGCGCCCGTGTGCTCTCCATCGATACTTCCAAGGCCGAGGCCCTGCCCGGCGTGGTGGGCATCCTGCGCGCCGAGGACGTGCCGGTCAACCAGGTCGGCCACCTTATCCAGGACTGGGACGTCATGATCGCTCAGGGCGATATCACCCGCTGCGTGGGCGATGCCATCGTGCTGGTGGTCGCCGAGGACGAGGCGACGCTCGAGAAGGCCAAGAAGCTCGTAAAGATTGACTACGAGCCGTTGGAGCCCGTGCGCAACATTGTGGAGGCCAGGGCCGCCGACGCCCCGCGCCTGCATGACAGCTTCGTTGCCTTTGGCAACACAGTGGAGCTCAAGGACAACGTGTGCCAGAGCCGTCATGTGACGCGCGGCGACGCCGCCAAGGCACTGGCCGAAAGCGCGTTCACCGTGACGCAGCGCTTTACCACGCCCTTTACCGAGCATGCCTTCTTGGAGCCCGAGTGTGCCGTTGCCTTCCCGTACAAGAACGGCGTCAAGGTGCAGTCGACCGACCAGGGTGCCTACGATACGCGCAAAGAGTGCGCTCACATGTTTGGCTGGGATAGCGAGCCCGAGCGCGTGGTTGTAGAGACCATGCTCGTGGGTGGCGGCTTTGGCGGCAAGGAGGACGTGTCCATCCAGCACCTGGCCGCGCTCGCCGCCTATAAGTTCCAACGTCCTGTGAAGTGTAAGCTCACGCGTGCCGAGTCGCTCGCTTTCCATCCCAAGCGCCATGCCATGGACGGCACCTTTACGCTGGGCTGCGACGCCGAGGGCAACTTTACCGGCCTAGACTGCGAGATCAACTTTGACACCGGCGCCTACGCGTCGCTGTGCGGCCCGGTGCTCGAGCGCGCCTGTACGCATGCCGTCGGCCCCTACAAGTACCAGAACACCGACATCCGCGGCTTTGGCTACTACACCAACAACCCGCCCGCCGGTGCGTACCGCGGCTTTGGCGTTTGCCAGTCCGAGTTTGCGCTCGAGAGCCTGATCGACCTGCTGGCAGAGAAGGTCGGCCTGGATCCGTGGGAGATTCGCTACCGCAACGCCATCGAGCCGGGCGAGGTTTTGCCCAACGGTCAGATTGCCGACTGCTCCACGGCGCTGAAGGAGACACTGCTCGAGGTCAAGGATGCCTACTATGCGCATCCCGGACACGCCGGTATCGCCTGCGCCATGAAGAACGCCGGCGTGGGCGTTGGCCTGCCCGATGCCGGCCGCTGCAAGATTCGCATCGAGGACGGCGTGGCCGTGGTCTATGCCGCCACGTCCGACATCGGCCAGGGCTGCAACACCGTCTTTTTGCAGGACGTTGCCGAGGCATGCGGCCTGCCGCTTCGCTGCATCGCCAACGGCGAGTGCTCCACCGAGAACGCTCCCGACTCCGGCACCACGTCTGGCTCGCGTCAGACGGTCGTGACCGGCGAGGCCGTGCGCGGCGCCGCCTTCCTACTGCGCGATGCTATGGTTGGCGTCGAGGCCGGCAAGCCCGCGCCCGATGCTCCCGTGAGCGCACATGGCGACGGCGTCAAGATCGAGTACGACGACGGCCGCGCCTATCAGCTTCGCACGCAGGAGCTCGTCGCCGGCCAGGGTATGCATCCTCAGGATCCCGCGGCCGCCATCAAGGCGCTCGAGGGATGCGAGTTTGGCTACGTGTACCTGGAGCCGACCGACAAGCTGGGTGCGGATGTTCCCAATCCCAAGAGCCACATCTGCTACGGCTTTGCCACACATGTGGTCATTTTGGATGATGACGGTCGCGTGAGCGAGGTTTATGCCGCGCACGATTCCGGCAAGGTGGTCAACCCCATCTCCATCCAAGGTCAGATCGAAGGTGGCGTGCTCATGGGTATGGGCTATGCGCTTACCGAGGACTGGCCGCTCAAGGACTGCGTACCCCAGGCAAGGTACGGTACGCTCGGGTTGTTCCGTGCGCCCGAGATTCCGGATATCCACGCCATCTACGTGGAGAAGGACGAGCTGCTGCCCGTGGCATACGGCGGCAAGGGCATCGGCGAGATCGCAACAATCCCCACGGCGCCCGCCGTACAGAACGCCTATCGCGCATTCGACGGCAAGCTGCGTCCGGATCTGCCCATGGTGGATACGCCCTACAGCCGCGCCCGTCGCCGCGGGTAGGGTAGAGCGTGGACGGCCATTGTTGACGGGCCGTTCGCGCTCAACATCAACTACATACGCTGCGCCTTTGGCCCCCGGCTCCATCGCGAGCCGGGGCCTTTTGTTTGGAGCGGAGGCCGCGTCTCGGAACGGGTCGTGCTTTCCTTTTGAGCCTCGGGACTGCGGACGATTTCTTGGACCGTTACGCGGCCCTTCCCAGTGCGGCGCGGAACTCGGCCGGCGTGCGGCCGCCGAGCGCATTGCTGCGCCTCTCCGTATTGTATCGGCCGATCCAGCCCCCCGAGCTCCTCGATGAAGCGGGCGGGGGTCCAGCCCGACCAGTCCCCGCCGTGCCAGAACTCCCTCTCGAGCAGGCCGAAGAAGCCCTCCATCGCCGCGTTGTCTGGGCTGCAGCCCTTGGCGGACATGCTCCTGGCGAGGCCGTGCCCCTCGCAGATCGAAATCCGGCCGGGCCAGCGGTACGGAAATGTGTCGAAATAGGCACCTTAAAACTTCGGAAAAGTGTCAAATTCGATGGGCAAATTATCCGGAAAAGTGTAGCTGGATGACAAAACAGCACTTAGAAGCTGGTGCTGAATGCGGGATCCTGCGGCTGCCTTCAGCCCTCGCTACTCGTCGTCTCCGTCGTTGGGGTCGCCCTTGAGGGTGTTGATGTCCAGGTACTGGTTATCGTCCTCTTTTTGCTGGGTTTCCGACTCCGCTTGGGTGGGGCCGCGGAACAGCTGGAATCCCTCAAACGCAATGACGCCGAGCAGGGCAATGATAATGGCGATAAAGGCAACCTTGACTGCCTGCGGAAATTCCGAGAAACGCAGCGCCTTTTCCTCGGCGTAATAATCGGCGAAGCGCTCTTCGCCCGTGCTTTTGGTATACGCCGGTGCGGGCGCGGCCTCCGGGTCATATTCCGGTGCAGGCGTGGTAGCGTACGAATCGTTGAGATAATCACTCGATGCAGTGCCATAATCCTCGGTCTCGATGCGACTGGTGCCAGCATAGTCATCGGAATAATCGGAATATGCCGCACCGCCCTCATAGTCCGCGGCGCTCGTGTTGGCGGCAAAAAGCGGGTTAACTGGAACATCGAGCGCCGGCATGCCGGTAGAGGTCTCATCCAGATCGGCTGCAGCCCAGGAATCGTAGGCAACCTGATGGGCGACGGGCTCATCGAACCTTGCGACCGGAGGCTTGCGTGCCGCAGGAACAGGCAACTGCTGGGCGCTGTACATAACGGTGCTGTCGGCCGATTTGCCCTGCGTCGCTGCAGCGAGAAATGCCGCCGTCTCGGACGGGTCGCTTGCGGGGCGGGGAGCGGGCGTGGGCGCCGAAGTGGGTGCGGGCGTAGGCGCGGGCGTCGAAACAGGCGACTGCGCAGGAGTCGGCGCAGATGCGGGCTTAGGCGCAAGTGCGGGATTGGGGCTTGACGGGCGAGCCCCGCCGCCCATGAGTTCGTCGGCGGTCCACGGGCGATCATCCATCACGTCGTCAAGGCTCAGCGAAAACAGGTCGTCTTCACCCTCATCGAACATGCGGTGCACATGTCCACCAATTGCCGGAATCAATCCGCGACCGGTGCATGATGCCTTGCTCAACGCCATTCTGTTCCATCCTTTCGAAATGCTAATGACATCGATTATATGGAACTTCCCAAGCGGCCCGGTCTTGGATTCGTGCTTTCCAGAACTCGCACCCAAAAGGGGGAGGGGCAATCCGGGCGAGTGCCTACTTGTCGCCGGCCGCCGCCTTGGCCTCATTGAGGTAGCTATAGAAGCTGTACTTGGAGATGCCAAAGAACTCGCAGGCGCGCTCGCTCGACTTGGAAATGAGGAAGGCACCGCGACGGTCGAGGTAACCAATGGCACGAATGCGCTCGTCTTTGGTCATGAGTGCCGCGGGCTTGCCCACAAACTGCTCGCACTCGTGCAGCAGGTCCTCGAGCAGGTCGCCGATGTTTTTGGTAATGGGCTCGGGCTCGGTGTAGCCCGAGCCGCCGGTGCCGGTAAAGGCATCGAGCGAACGCTCAAAAGCCTTCATGAGCGTAATGTCAAAGTTGATGCCCAAAATGCCGACGGGCTTGCCCTCGTCGTTGCGGATAAAGATGGTAGAGGACTTGAGCAGCTTGCCATCGGTGGTTTTGGTGAGGTATGGCTCGCGGTCGTGCACGTCGGTGGTGCCCTCGTGCATGGACTCAAACACGATATGGCTGGGGCCGTCACCCAGTTTGCGCCCGCTGACGTGGCCGTTTTCGATCACTACGATGGAGTGGTCCACGTCCTCGGTCTCTAGGTCGTGGACGACGACTTCGCAGTTGGGGCCAAATTGGAGCGCCAGGCCGTGTGCTAGGCGCTTGTAAAACTCAATCTGTGCGGGGGTCATGGGTGCCTTCCTAAAAATTAGTTTGGGCACACTTTGCCATAAACCACACTTGACCGCAAACAAATCCATCAACAAGGCAATTCATGACCGTTCGTCGGCGAAAAGGTACCGATTGCGGCAACAAACAATTTGTTAGGTTTGCCAATCAAAAAGTGTGATAGAACAGTGCTAACAAACTTTTTGTTTGGCATCCACATAAAAGTTCAGTCGCATGAATGGGAATGGGCTGAAACGCGTATGCGGGGGCCGGCAAGAGAGGACTTAAGGAGTTCACCGTATGGCCGATAAGATCCAGTGGGCGGGCAACACGATGCCCAAGAGCGATGACAAGCACTTGGGAATCATGAGCCTCGACCACGTGAAGAAGGCCCGCGCCTTCCACCAGTCGTTCCCCCAGTACACCGTCACTCCGCTTGCCCGCCTGGACGGCCAGGCTGCGCGCCTGGGTCTGTCCAACCTGTGCGTTAAGGACGAGAGCTATCGCTTTGGCCTCAACGCCTTTAAGGTTCTGGGCGGTTCGTTTGCCATGGCCAACTACATTGCCGACGAGACCGGTAAGGACGTTGCCGAGTGCACCTTCGATTACCTGACCTCCGATCAGCTTGCCAAGGACTTTGGCCAGGCCACCTTCTTTACCGCTACCGACGGCAATCATGGCCGCGGCGTGGCATGGGCTGCCAACAAGCTGGGCCAGAAGGCCGTCGTTCACATGCCCAAGGGTTCCACCAAGCCCCGCTTCGATAACATCGCCGCCGAGGGCGCAACGGTGACCATCGAAGAGGTCAACTACGACGAGTGCGTGCGCATGGCCGCCGCCGAGGCCGACGCCTGCGAGCGCGGCGTCATCGTTCAGGACACCGCCTGGGAGGGCTACGAGAAGATCCCGTCCTGGATCATGGAGGGCTACGGCACCATGGCTTCCGAGGCTGCCGAGCAGCTGCGCGAGATGGCCATCAACCGCCCGACGCACGTGTTTGTCCAGGCTGGCGTGGGTTCGCTCGCCGGCGCCGTGGTGGGCTACTTCACCAACCTGTATCCCGATAACCCGCCCACCTTCGTCGTGGTTGAGTGCGCGCCTGCCGCCTGCCTGTACAAGGGCGCTGCCGCCGGCGACGGCGATCCGCGTATCGTGGACGGTGACATGCCCTCCATCATGGCCGGTCTGTGCTGCGGCGAGCCCAACATCCTGGGCTGGGATATCCTGCGCAACCATGCCACCGCCTTCGTGTCCTGCCCCGACTGGGTCACCGCTCGCGGCATGCGCACCCTGGGCGCTCCCGAGAAGGGCGACCCGCGCGTCATCTCCGGCGAGTCCGGCGCGGTGACCACCGGTCTGGTCGAGACTCTCATGCTCGATCCCGAGTACGCCGAGCTCAAGGAGCTCATCGGCCTGGACAAGACGAGCTCCGTGCTCTGCTTCTCCACGGAAGGTGACACGGACCCGGATCAGTACCGTCGCATCGTCTGGGAGGGCGAGTATCCGACCTGCTAGCAGACTGACCTGTCCGGAGGCAGCCGGAGGACTTTACTCCCTGCTCGGACAGTCCTGCTCGCACGGAGAGCACATTAAGTGCTCTCCGGCTCGTGCGGAACTCGCGACGGAGCAAAGTCCTCCGTCCGCCTCCTACGTTTACTTGCTTGCCGGGTACTCGACCTCACGCTGCTTGGCACAAGTGATCTATCTGAAATATCTACCTGTAGGTAAACCCTTGTAGAAAGGTTGACTGTTATGACTAAGGAACTCGATTTCGAGGCAATTAAAAACGCTGCTGAGTCCCACCGTGCTGATATGACGCGTTTTCTTCGCGCTATGATCTCCCACCCCTCTGAGTCCTGCGAGGAGGGTGAGGTTGTTGCCTGCATCAAGGCTGAGATGGAGAGCCTTGGCTATGACGAGGTCAAGGTCGACGGCCTGGGCAACGTCATGGGCTTTATGGGCGAGGGCGACAAGATCATCGCCATCGACTCCCACATCGACACTGTCGGCATCGGCAACATCGAGAACTGGGATGCCGATCCCTATGAGGGCTACGAGACCGATGAGATCATCTACGGCCGCGGCGGCTCCGACCAGGAGGGTGGCATGGCTTCCGCTACCTACGCTGCCAAGATGATGAAGGACATGGGCCTCATCCCCGAGGGCTACAAGATCATGGTCGTCGGCACCGTCCAGGAAGAGGACTGCGACGGCATGTGCTGGCAGTACATCTACAACAAGGATGGCATTAAGCCCGAGTTCGTCATTTCCACCGAACCCACCGACGGCGGCATCTATCGCGGTCACCGCGGCCGCATGGAGATCCGCGTCGACGTTCACGGTACCTCCTGCCACGGCTCCGCTCCCGACCGCGGCGACAACGCCATCTACAAGATGGCCGACATCATCGCCGACGTCCGCGCCCTCAACAACAACGGCTGCGACGAGTCGACCGACATCAAGGGTCTCGTCAAGATGCTCGACCCCAAGTACAATCCCGAGCACTTCGAGGATGCCCGCTTCCTGGGCCGCGGCACCTGCACCGTCAGCCAGATCTTCTACACCAGCCCCAGCCGCTGCGCCGTGGCCGACTCCTGCGCCATCTCCATCGACCGTCGTATGACCGCCGGTGAGACCTGGGAGTCCTGCCTGGACGAGATCCGCAACCTGCCGGCAGCCAAGAAGTACGGTGACGACGTGAAGGTCTCCATGTACATGTACGACCGTCCGTCCTGGACCGGCGAGGTCTACGAGACCGAGGCTTACTTCCCCACGTGGATCAACAAGGAGACCGCTCCGCACGTCAAGGCCCTCGTCGACGCCCACAAGGCCATGTTTGGTGACGAGCGCATCGGCTGCGAGCCCAGCATGGACAAGCGCACCGGTCGCCCGCTGTGCGACAAGTGGACCTTCTCCACGAACTGCGTCTCCATCCAGGGCCGCTACGGCATCCCCTGCGTGGGCTTTGGCCCGGGTGCCGAGTCTCAGGCTCACGCTCCCAACGAGGTCACCTACAAGGACGACCTGGTCACCGCTGCCGCCATGTATGTGGCTGCCCTGAACCTCTACGATCCGAGCCAGGCCGATGGCGACGCCACCGTGTTCCGCGCCGGTCTGACCAACAACAAGATCGACTAGTCCCATTCCTCGATTTTGTTGAGCCGGGGACAGTTTATGCCCCCGGCGCCTCCTGTTGACTTGGGGCCCGCGGTCGTTATCTCCCATGCTTCCTCAACGGTGGCGGGTCCTCGTCATGGTGCTCTGCATGTTCTAGCCACACGCGCATGCCGGAGCACATCTACTCACTGCGATCGTTTCATCTTTAGAAAGGACATTTCCATGGACGCTAAGTTTACCGAGCTCGTCGAGCAGCTGAACGGCCTCGATTTTAAGGGTATGTACGGCAGCGACTTCCTGCACACCTGGGACAAGACTACCGATGAGCTCAAGGCTCTCTACATCGTCGCCGACGCCCTGCGCGAGCTGCGCGAGAACAACGTCTCGTCCAAGATCTTCGACTCGGGTCTGGCCGTCTCCCTGTTCCGCGACAACTCCACCCGTACGCGCTTCTCCTTCTCTAAGGCCGCCAACCTGCTCGGCCTTGAGCTGCAGGACCTGGACGAGAAGAAGTCCCAGATCGCTCACGGCGAGACCGTACGCGAGACCGCTACCATGATCTCCTTCATGGCCGACGTCATCGGCATCCGCGATGACATGTACATCGGCAAGGGCGACGCCTACATGGCCGAGGTCTCTGAGTCCGTGCAGCAGGCCTACGAGGACGGCGTTCTGGATCACCGTCCCACGCTCATCTCCCTGCAGTCCGATTCCGACCACCCCACGCAGTCCTCTGCCGACATGCTCTACCTCATCAACGAGTTTGGCGGCCTCGAGAACCTCAAGGGCAAGAAGGTTGCCGTCACCTGGGCCTATTCGCCCTCTTACGGCAAGCCGCTGTCCTGCCCGCAGTCGCTGATCAGCCTGCTGCCCCGCTTTGGCATGGACGTCACCCTGGCTCACCCCGAGGGCTATGACCTCATGCCCGAGGTCGTCGAGCGCGCCAAGGGCTACGCCGCCGAGTCCGGCACCACCTTTAAGCAGGTCAACACCATGGCCGAGGCCTTCGAGGGCGCCGACATCGTGATCCCCAAGAGCTGGGCTCCGTTTGCCGCCATGGAGAAGCGCACCAACCTGTACGCCGAGGGCGACGACGCCGGCATCGCAGCGCTCGAGAAGGAGCTGCTCGCCCAGAACGCCACCCATCAGGACTGGTGCTCCACGACCGAGCTCATGGAGAAGACTGCCAACGGCCAAGACACCATCTTTATGCACCCGCTGCCCGCCGACATCTCCGGTGTTTCCTGTGAGCACGGCGAGGTTAACGCCGACGTCTTCGACATGCACCGCGTGGGCATGTACAAGGAGGCCAGCTACAAGCCGTACGCCATCGCTGCCATGATGTTCCTGCAGAAGGTTGCCGATCCCGCCGCTACCCTCAAGGCCCTCGACGAGCGCAACACCGCCCGTTGGCTCCAGGCCTAAAGCCGGGTTGAGGTAAGCCATGTAAAGGGGGCGCTCTGCCAACCGGCGGGGTGCCCTTTTTTGCATCGCGGGCGTGCGGGATAAGCGCTTTCGATGTGGATGCCCGCGGCGCGAGTTATGGGTACGATGGTTTCGGGGGAGGTATCACCATGAGACTTGGATGCGTCATTATGGCTTCGGGCGAGGGCAAGCGGTTTGGCTCTAACAAGATGCTTGCCGATATCTATGGCGAGCCGCTGATTGCCCGGGCCATCGATTCGGTTCCCCGGGGCTTTGACGTCGTGGTTTCGACGCGTTGGCCCGAGGTCGCTCAGATTTGCGAGGACAAGCATTGCCCGTGCGTTCTGCACGATGGCGAGCTGCGCAGCGAAAGCGTCCGTGCGGGCCTTTCGTGGGGAGTCGAACGCAACTGGAAAGGTTGCCTCTTTTTGCCGGGCGACCAGCCGCTTGTGAGCACGGACTCTTTTGAGGCCATGGTTCGCGCGTTTGACGAGCGTGGCCGCAAACATCCGGTGCGCTTGGCGTGCAACGGTGAGCCTTCGAGCCCGGTGCTCTTTCCGGCGGAACTATTCGATGCACTCATGCGTCTTGAGGGCAAGGACGGCGGGGGCTCGATTCTCAAGGACCGTACCGACGTGGTGCTGGTCGAGGCGCGTGCCTACGAGCTGTGGGATGTCGATACCGCAGAGGGACAGCGACGCATAACGGAGCATATCGCGGCCTGCTCGTATTTTGATCGCGTGGCCAACTGTATTAATCAATAAGGAGCAACATGATCATCATCAAAAACGGCGCGCTCGTGACGCCCCAGGGGCTTCGCCGCGCCGATCTTGCCATGGAGGGCGACAAGATTGTGCGGATTGCCGCGGCGATTGAGCCGGCCGAGGGCGATACCGTCGAGGACGCCGCGGGCTGCTGGGTGTTTCCCGGCTTTATCGACGGCCACACGCACATGCAGTGCTGGACTGGCATGGATTGGACAGCCGATAGCTTTGAAACCGGCACGCGTGCGGCTGCCTGCGGCGGTACGACGACCATCGTGGACTACGCGACGGCTGATCGCGGCGTGACCATGCCCGATGCCTTGGCCGAGTGGCATCGCCGTGCCGACGGAACCTGCACGGCCAACTACGCCTTTCATATGGCACTCGCCGAGTGGAATGAACGCAACCGCGCCGATCTTTCGGCTATGCGCGAGGCGGGCGTATCGTCGTTTAAGACCTACTTTGCCTACGATCATTTGCGCCTGGACGATGCCGAGACGCTCGAGGTGCTCGAGGAGCTCAAGCGTATTGGCGGTATCCTGTGCGTGCATTGCGAGAACGGTACGCTGGTGAATGAGCTGCAGAAGCGCGTGTTTGAGCAGGGCATCCACGGGCCCGAGGGCCATGCGCTCAGCCGTCCGGATGTGTGCGAGGCCGAGGCCGTGAGCCGTCTGCTGTATCTGGCGCACTTGGCCGGGGACGCTCCGGTCAACGTGGTGCACCTTTCGACCAGGCTGGGGCTCGAGGCCATTCGCGCTGCCAAAGCGCGCGGGCAGAAGAACATCTATGTCGAGACCTGCCCTCAGTATCTGATGCTCGACGATACTTGCTACTTGGAGCAGGGCGAGGACGGCTTTGCGGGTGCCAAGTACGTGATGAGCCCGCCGCTGCGCCATGCCGGCGACCGTGCAGCCCTGCGCGAGGCACTTGTGGCCGGCGAGATCGATACTATTGCGACCGATCATTGCAGCTTTAACCTGCACGGGCAAAAGGACCGCGGGCGCGACGATTTCCGCGCGATTCCCAACGGTGGGCCCGGCGTGGAGCATCGTCCCGTCGCGATTGCCACGAGCTTTGAGGGACAGCTGGGACCCGAGGATTTGTGCCGCTTGATGAGCGAGAACCCGGCGCGCGTCTTTGGCATGTATCCGCGCAAGGGCTGTCTTGCCGAGGGCTCCGATGCCGACGTGTGCGTGTGGGATCCCCAGGCACGCTGGACCATTAGCGCGGCGACGCAGCATCAGGCTGTGGACTACACGCCGCTCGAGGGCTTTGAGGCACATGGCCGCGCCAAGGCCGTCTACGTCAACGGTGTGCTGGTGGCGCGCGATGGCGAGCCCACCGGAGCCCAACCCGGCCGCTACGTCCCCCGCTAACAGGAAGATCACCGGATTCCCCTCCGCAGTTGCGGTGGAATACGGACTGTTTGCGGCCGTTAGGCGGCCAAACAGTCCGTATTTCACCGCAACTGACGAGATGGGGCCGGCTACTTGAGGCTGCTGGCGACGACGGGGCGGCCGAGGGCTGTCTCGAAGCGACCTGCCATCGTTGGGTCGGCAAGCGTGTCGACTTGGTTGAGCATGATGCGGGCATTGTTGAGGTTCAGCATCTGCAGCTCGGCATTGAGCACCTGGGCGACGCGCTCGGGCGTGGCGATGTCGGTGAGCTCGCAGCCGCAACGCTCGCAAAAGAGCTCGGGGCGGTGGACGGCTTCGTTGATGGGCTTGCTGAGTCCCGAGGCGCCGACGAGCCAGATGACGTTGGCCGTGCCGGCGGGAACGACCGGCTCCCACGGGGCGTGCGCTTTGAGTGGGAGCCGCTTGCTGCCGTCCGCCTCGGCCAGGACGTAGTCAAAGCGCTGCGCCAGCTGGTCGAGCGGCTCGGCAGGGGAGGAGAGCTTGCCCGTCTCCGGGTCCAAGACGCCTGCCTGGCAGATGCCTCCGCGTGCAAGGCCCGCGCAGGCCTTGCAGGTGCAACCGGGGACATGCGAGGCGCCCGGCTTCCAAGGCGCGGCGTCCAGGCGACGGCTCGACCCGTCCCATGGCACGCCGGCGACGGGGAACATATGCGTGGTGGTGCAGAGGAGCACGCGGCCGCCAGCGCGCATAAGCTCAAGGCCGAGCGTCTTTAGCAAGGTCGACTTGCCGCCGCTGCCGATAATCGCGGTAATGCCCGGCTCGATCCTGAGCGCCGAGGCAAGATTGCCGCTAACCGTTTCCATCTGTTCACCGCCGTATAATACTGTGATAATAAATAATCATCAGAGTAGCGGTCGAACCGCTTTTGCTCTGCTCAAACCGTAGCACAGGGAGGTGCCTCGGGAATGCTCGTTTATGTTCGCGGCGCCGGCGATATCGCCACGGGCGTCGCCGCTCGCTTGGTGCGCGCCGGCGTGTCGGTCGTCATGGCCGATATCGCGGTCCCCACGTGCATCCGTCGCACAATCAGTTTTTGCGAGGCCATTCGCTTGGGCGAGGTCCAGGTCGAGGGCATTCGCGCCCGCTTGGCGCAGACGTCGGCCGAGGCGCTTGAGATTACCGAGGCGGGGGATGTCGCCGTGGTGGTGGACCCCCAGGCACAGATGCTCGACGAACTGAAGCCCGCGGCTGTGGTCGACGCGATTCTGGCCAAGCGCAATCTGGGTACCACGCGCGACATGGCTCCTGCCGTCATTGCAGTAGGGCCGGGCTTTACCGCGCCGGTTGATTGCGACGCCGTGGTCGAGACCATGCGCGGGCATTTCCTGGGCCGCGTCATTACCCAAGGTTCACCCCAGCCCAACACGGGCGTGCCGGGCATTATCGCTGGCTATGGCAAAGAGCGTGTTATCCACAGCCCCGCCGCCGGCGTGTTTCGGTCCGACCGCGCAATCGGCGACATCGTGCGCGCCGGAGACGTGATTGGCTACGCGGGCGATACGCCCATGCGCACGCAGATCGATGGCTGTCTGCGCGGGCTTTTGGCGAACGGCGTGCAGGTGACCGAGGGCTTTAAATGCGCCGATGTCGATCCGCGCGGCGATGCCAGCTATATCAACTACATTTCGGACAAGGCGACGTCGGTCGGCGGCGGCGTGCTCGAGGCACTCGCTATGCTCACCGATATCTTTAGAGGATAGAAGGCGGCAATGGAAAAGCTCGATGTTGTGAATGCGGCGCTTGCCGCCCTGCGTGCTGGCGAGACGTGCGAGCTCGTGGTCGTGGCCGGCACGGCGGGGTCGTCGCCGCGCGGCGTGGGCGCCTGGATGGTCGTCTTTGCCGACGGTAGCCAGGCGGGCACCATCGGCGGCGGCAAGATCGAGCTCTTTGCGCTGGACGAGGCGCGAGAGCTGCTGGCCGCGGGGCAATCGCGTCTAGTCCGCTACACCATGGGCGGCGAGAACTCCGATACCGGCATGATCTGCGGCGGAGCCATCTGCCTGTGCTATCTGCATCTGGATGCGACCCAGGCACCGTTGTTCCAGGAAATTGCCGACATCTTGGTCTATCGACGCATCGGCGACTTCGTCATCGACTTTGAGCCGTTTATCGCGAGCGCGCTCGAGGGCGATGTGGCCGAGTACCATGGCGAGGAATCGCGCCGCACCATTGCGGGCTGCCCCGGGCTTTCGCTGGTGGAGGAGGGGAGTAGGGTCACCTACACCAACGCGGCCTCCGAGATTCCCGCGGCGCACGTCGAGACGCTCTGCCCCGAGGGCCTGACCTACATCTTTGGCTGCGGACACGTGGGCGCCGCGACGGCGCGCGTGCTCACGGCGGCGGGCTTTGCCGTCGTGGCCTGCGATGACCGCCCCGGCACGTTGACGCCCGAATGGGTGCCCGGTGTCTACGATCGTCGCCTGGTCGATTACAAGAACCTGAGCGAGCAGTGCCCCATCGGTCCGCGCGACTTGGTGGTCGTCGCCACGGCGGGTCACAAATCTGATCTCGACGTGGTGATTCAGGCTATGCGTGCCAAACCCGCCTATCTGGGTTGCTTGGGCTCGCGCCGCAAGACGGCCTTTGTGCGCGCCCGTCTGGAGCAGGAAGGCTTTACGCAGGACCAGATCGACGAGCTGCACCTTCCGATCGGCGTTGCCATCGAGGCCGAGGACCCCGAGGAGATCGCCATCTCCATCGCCGCCGAGATGATCCACCTGCGCCGCACCAAACTCGTCCCCCGCAAGCGCTAATCGCATCCCCACCAATAAGTTGCGGTGAAATACGGACTGTTTAAGCCTGTTAGGCCGCCAAACAGTCCCTATTTCACCGCAACTGCTTTTTGGGATCAATTTGTGCGGGGGAGTTGTGGAGTTGTGCAGGCAGACGAGGTTTTTCTGGAAATACGCTCCCGATGCGCGTATAGTACCGATTGTTTTGTCGGCTCCTGCTGCGTCGAGTCCAAACCGCAAAATGCCATGAGCGGCGCGGATGCAGCCAGGAGGCACGAGGACAACCCATCGTGGCCACGCCCCGTGCTTAAAACCCCAAGAAGGAGTGAACAATGGCAGAAGAGAAGTATGTGCCGCGTCTGAAGACCAAGTACAACAACGAGGTCAAGCAGCAGCTTCAGGACAAGTTCCAGTACGAGAACGTCATGATGATCCCCAAGTTTGAGAAGATCGTCGTGAACATGGGTGTCGGCGAGGCCGCTACCGATTCCAAGGCCATTGACGGTGCCGTGCGCGACCTGCGCGCCATCACCGGCCAGCAGCCGATGATCACCCGTGCCCGCAAGTCCATCGCTACTTTCCGCCTGCGCGCTGGTATGCCGATCGGCTGCAAGGTTACCCTGCGTGGCGACCGTATGTGGGAGTTCTTCGATCGTCTGACCTCCGTCGCGATCCCCCGTATCCGCGACTTCCGCGGCATCTCCGCCAAGAGCTTCGACGGCCGTGGTAACTTCTCCATGGGCGTCACCGAGCAGCTCATCTTCCCCGAGATCGACTTCGACTCCGTCGATCACCAGCGCGGTATGGACATCACTTTCGTGACCACCGCCAATACCGATGAGGAGGCCAAGGCCCTTCTGGACGCCTTTGGTTTCCCGTTCAAGAAATAGGTTCACCTGCCCTATAAGCGCCGTTCCCACAAGGGGGCGGCGCTTGGGGCGAACAATACTCTATGTGAGGAGGATATAAGTGGCTAAGACATCGATGATCGTCAAGTGCAATCGCAAGCAGAAGTTCTCTACTCGTGAGTACACGCGCTGCCAGCGCTGCGGCCGTCCGCACTCTGTGTACCGCAAGTTCGGCCTGTGCCGTGTCTGCTTCCGCGAGCTTGCACTCAAGGGCGAGCTTCCCGGCGTTAAGAAGGCCAGCTGGTAAGTCACTACCAGCGTTTCAAGCATCAGTTTGGAACAGGGAAAACGCGCTAAAAAGGCTTTGCCGTTAAGGGCGGCGAAGAACCAAGAGCACGTGTTCATCAAGAACGAAGGAGAATCTGTATGAACCTTACAGACCCGATCGCAGATATGCTTACGCGCATCCGTAACGCTAACTCTGTGAACAAGGCCACGGTCTCCATGCCGAGCAGCAAGAAGCTCGTCGAGATCGCTCGTGTTCTGCACGAGGAGGGCTACATCGAGGGCTACGATGTCGAGGACACCGTTCCCCAGAAGACTCTGCACATCACGCTTAAGTATGGTCCCAAGAAGGCTAAGGTCATCAACGGCATCCGCCGCATTTCCAAGCCGGGCCTGCGTAAGTACACCGGCGTTGCCGACATGCCCCGCGTCCGCGGTGGCCTTGGTACCGCCATTATTTCCACCAGCCATGGCGTCATGACCGACCGCGATGCTCGCAAGCACAACGTCGGCGGCGAGATCATCGCTTACGTCTGGTAATTCGCTCGGTAGGTAGAAGGAAAGGAGATCACCGTGTCTCGTATCGGTAATAAGCCTGTCCAGATTCCCGCCGGAGTCGAAGTGGCAGTCAACGGCAACAACGTTGTCGTCAAGGGCCCCAAGGGCCAGCTCGAGCTCGATGTCTTTGAGAAGCTCGCTATCAACGTCGAGGACAACGTCCTCACCGTTTCCCGTCCCGACGACGAGCGTGAGACCCGTGCCCGCCACGGCCTCACCCGCGCCCTCATCCACAACATGGTTGTTGGCGTTTCCGAGGGCTTCGAGAAGAAGCTCGAGCTCGCCGGCGTCGGTTACCGCGTGCAGCAGAAGGGCAAGAACCTCGAGTTCTCCCTGGGCTTCTCGCACCCCGTGATCGTCGAGGCTCCCGAGGGCATCACCTTCGAGGTTCCCGACAACACCCACGTGAACGTCAAGGGTATCAACAAGCAGCAGGTCGGTCAGATCGCCGCTGAGATCCGCGGCCATCGTCCTCCCGAGCCTTACAAGGGCAAGGGTATCCACTACGTTGGCGAGCACATCCGCCGCAAGCTGGGTAAGGCCGCCAAGTAGTCGTAACCGACTCACTCGCATAAGACCAGCACCCCGTCAGGTGCTGGCAAGATCAACCTTTTTAGGAGTTTACGTATGAACAAGCATAAGGCGAAGCTGGAAGGCCTCAAGCGTCGTCAGCGTCGTGTTCGCGGCAAGGTCTCGGGTACCTCCGAGCGTCCGCGTCTTCGCGTGACCCGTACTAACGCCAACATCTATGCCCAGATCATCGACGACAGCAAGGGCTCCAGCCTGACGCTCGTCTCTGCCTCGACCCTCGAGGCCGAGTTCAAGGGCACCCACACCTCGAACAAGGAGGCTGCGGAGAAGGTCGGTCAGCTCGTTGGCAAGCGCGCCATCGAGGCCGGCATCACCAAGGTCGCCTTCGATCGCGGTGGCCGTATCTACCATGGCCGCGTCAAGGCCCTCGCCGACGGTGCTCGTGCCGCCGGTCTCGAGTTCTAGGAGGTATGTAGCACATGGCTCGTAATCAGAAGCAGCAGCGCGAGGCCTCCGAGTTCGAGGAGCGCGTCGTTTACATCAACCGCGTGTCGAAGACCGTCAAGGGTGGTCGTCGCATGAGCCTCGTCGCTCTCGTCGTCGTTGGTGACGGCAAGGGCAACGTCGGCGTTGGCATGGGCAAGTCCGCTGAGGTGCCCATGGCCATCTCCAAGGCGTCTCTCGATGCCAAGAAGAACATGTTCCACGTGCCGGTGACCGATCAGGGCACCATTCCGCACGAGGTTCTCGGTCACTTTGGTGCCGGCCGCATCATCATCAAGCCCGCTGTCGAGGGTACCGGCGTTATCGCCGGCGGCGCTGTGCGTCCCCTCTTCGAGCTTGCTGGCATCAAGAACGTCCTGTCCAAGTCCCTCGGTACCGACAACGGCCTCAACATCATCAAGGCTGCCGTCGAGGGCCTCAAGGAGCTCTCCAGCCCTGAGGACGTCGCGGCTCGCCGTGGCCTGACGGTCTCCGAGATGTTCGTCGGTAAGGAGAACTAAGCATGGCTGACACCATCAAGATCAAGCAGGTCCGCAGCACCAACGGTTGCAAGCAGGACCAGGTCCGTACTGTCCGTGCCCTCGGTCTCCACAGGATCCGCGAGGTTCGCGAGATTGCTGACAACGAGTCCGTCCGCGGCATGATCTTCAAGGTCAAGCACCTTGTCGAGATTGTAGAGGAGTAGCAAATGCAGCTTCACGATCTTACTCCCGCGCCCGGTTCCGCCAAGAACCGCAAGCGCGTCGGCCGTGGCAATTCTTCGGGTCACGGCACCACTTCTGGCCGCGGTCAGAAGGGCCAGGGTTCCCGCTCTGGCGGCACCAAGGGTGCCGGCTTCGAGGGTGGCCAGACTCCGCTTGCTATGCGCCTGCCCAAGCTTCCGGGCTTCCGCAACCCCCGTCGTATCGAGTACACCGCTGTTAACGTCGAGCGTCTCGAGCGTAAGTTCGAGGACGGCGCTGTGATCGACGGTGCCGCTCTTAAGGCCGCTCGCATCACCAAGAGCGAGTTCGAGCCCGTCAAGGTGCTCGGCAATGGTGAGCTCACCAAGAAGTTCACGGTCAAGGTCGACAAGGTCAGCGCTTCTGCGCAGGCCAAGATCGAGGCCGCCGGCGGAAAGGTCGAGCTGCCGTGCTAAATGGTCTTAAGAATGCTTTCCGCATCAAAGAATTGCGCGAAAAGATTCTTTTTACCATAGCTATGCTCGTCGTGTACCGCATTGGTGCGCACGTTCCTGTGCCCGGCATTCCCTTCCAGGGGATGCTGGGCCTTTTCTCGACCGATAACAATTCGGTCGCCGCAGGTGCTATGGCCCTCCTGAATCTTTTCTCTGGCGGCGCGTTGAGCTATGTGTCGGTGTTTTCGCTGGGCATCATGCCTTACATCACCAGCTCGATCATCCTCCAGATGCTCCAGGCCGTCGTGCCTTCCCTGCATGAGCTTGCCCGCGAGGGCGAGGTCGGTCAGACCAAGATTACGCAGTATTCGCGTTACCTCACCCTGGCTCTGGCAATCCTCAACTCCGTGGGTTACCTCTTCCTCTTTAAGAGCTTCGGCATCAGCTTTAATGGCGCCGGCGCTCCCGAGATTATCTTCGACCTCATGATCGTCGGTACGCTCACCGCGGGCGCCATGCTGATCATGTGGATTGGTGAGCTCATCACCCAGCGCGGTATCGGCAATGGCATGTCGCTGATCATCTTTGCGAACATCATGGCCGGTCTGCCGCAGGCTATCTTCTCCAGCACCGAGGGCAATGCCGGTGGCATCATCACCATGGTGATCATCTGCGCCATCATCCTGCTGGTTATCCCGCTGATTGTTTTCCTTGAGCGCGGCCAGCGCCGCATCCCGGTCTCCTACGCTAAGCGCGTCGTGGGCCGTCGCATGATGGGTGGCCAGACTACCTACCTGCCCATCAAGGTCAACACCGCGGGTGTCGTGCCGATCATCTTCGCTTCGGCGCTGCTGTACTTCCCGGCTCAGATTGCCGTGTTCTTCCCCGGCATCGGCTGGATCCAGGCAGTTGCCTCTGCGCTTTCGCGCGGCTGGCTCAACTGGGTGCTTAACGTTGTCCTTATCGTGTTCTTCGCGTACTTCTACACCTCCATGGTGTTCAACCCCGATGACACAGCCGACAACCTTAAGAAGCAGGGCGGCTTTATTCCGGGCGTGCGTCCGGGTAGGGCTACCGCGGCCTACATCAAGAACGCGCTCAACAAGATCACGCTTCCCAGCGCTGTCTTTTTGGCGCTCATCGCCATCGTGCCTTCGATCATCTTCTCCTTCACGGGTAACCAGCTGATTCAGGCATTTGGCGGCACGTCCATCCTCATCATGGTCGGCGTCGTGCTCGACACGGTCGATAAGCTCGAAGGCCAGATCAAGATGTATGATTACGATGGATTCTTTAAATAGGCTAGAGGAGGATTGCTCATGAACCTCGTATTGCTCGGAGCTCCGGGTGCCGGTAAGGGCACCGTCGCACAGGAGCTCGTCGCCGAGTTTGGCGTCGCCCATATTTCCACGGGCGACCTGCTGCGTGCTGCCGTCAAGGGTGGCACCGAGCTTGGTATTCAGGCTAAGAAGTACATGGACGCTGGCGAGCTCGTTCCCGACCAGCTCGTGATCGACCTTGTCAAGGAGCGCCTTGCCGCCGATGACGCCCAGCAGGGCTTCATCCTCGACGGCTTCCCGCGCAACACCGCCCAGGCTGTGACGCTCGATTCCGAGCTCTCCGCCATGGGTCGCGAGATCGATTGCGCCCTTCTGGTCGATGTGGCCCCCAAGGTCATTATCGATCGTCTGTCTTCGCGTCGCACCTGCCGCGCCTGCGGTTACACCGGCACCGCTGCCGATGCTACCTGCCCCAAGTGCGGTGGCGAGATGTATCAGCGCGACGACGACAAGCCCGAGACCATCAAGAACCGTCTCGACGTCTACGAGAAGTCCACGAGCCCGCTCGTCGACTACTATCGTGGCCAGGGTCTGCTCAAGTCGGTCAACGGTGACCAGGCTCGCGAGACCGTGTACGGGGATGTCAAAGAGGCTCTCGGTCTATGATCAAGATTAAGTCTGCAACGCAAATCGAGCAGATGAAGAAGGCAGGAGCGCTATCTAAGATGGCGCTCCGCCACGTTGGAGCCATGGTGCGCCCCGGCGTTTCGACTTTTGAGCTTGATCAGCTTGCGGAGCAGATTATCCGCATGCATGGCGGCACCCCGGCCTTTAAGGGTTACGGCGGGTTCCCCGGTACCATTTGTGCATCGATTAACGATGCTGTGGTCCACGGTATTCCCAATCCCGACATGATCCTGCGCGATGGCGATATCATCTCCATCGATACGGGAGCCGTTGTCGACGGTTGGGTCGGCGATAACGCTTGGACGTTTTTCGTCGGTACCCCCACGCCCGAGGCCAAGGCCCTGTGCGAGGTTACGCGCGATTGCCTTAAGGCTGCAATCGAGCAGGCTGTTCCCGGTAACCAAATTGGGGACATTGGTTATGCCGTCCAGTCCCTCGCCGAGTCTCACGGCTATGGTGTGCTTCGCGATTATGTGGGGCACGGTATTGGCCATGTGATGCACGAGGACCCCAACGTTCCGAATTACGGAAAGAAGGGGAGGGGCGTTCGTCTCCAGGCCGGTATGGTCATTGCCATCGAGCCGATGGTCACGATGGGATCCAATCATGTGAGTACGGGCTCCGATGGTTGGATCGTTACGACCAACGACCACCTGCCCGCCGCGCACTACGAGAACACCGTCGCCATCACCGATGACGGCCCGGTGATTCTCACCACCGACGCGCAAGGCGCTTGGTGTTCGCTCCAAGGCGGAGAAATGTAAAAGTCGCCGCCCCCTGATGCCCAACCTCGCGTTTCAATTTCGAAGGCATGACCCCAAGGTCTATGCCTTCTCATTTCAAGGCGATCTTGGGCATCAGGGAACGGCTTTGTTTTACATTTCAAATGTAACAAGTTCCACTTAGTTGTGGAGCCATTACGAAGTTATTACGATGCGTGCATACGTATTGTAGAATACTCAATCGCTGTCGTTTTCTAGAGAAAGATGATTGCTTGTGAAGAAGGAAGACGCAATTGAGCTCGAGGGTACGGTAAAGGAACCGTTGCCCAACGCCATGTTTAAGGTCGAGCTCGAGAACGGTCATTCGGTTCTGTGCAACATTTCTGGCAAGATCCGAATGAATTACATCCGTATTCTCCCCGGTGACAGGGTTGTCGTGGAGCTTTCCCCGTACGACCTGACCCGCGGCCGCATCACCTATCGCTACAAATAGCGGCACGCATACACGCACTCCATTTCCGACTGCAGGCTTAGCTCAACCTACGGTCGGATTGTGTGTGAAGACCAGCCATAGTTTTAAACGCCTGCGGCTGGGCGAGTAGATAGTAGGGAAGTAGTTTGAGCGCTACCGAAAGGAAGAACGATGAAGGTACGTCCTTCGGTCAAGAAGATGTGCGATAAGTGCAAAATCATTAGGCGCCATGGCAAGGTCCTCGTCATTTGCGAGAACCCCCGTCATAAGCAGCGTCAGGGTTAAGAGAGGAGACTACGTTGGCCCGTATTAATGGTGTCGACCTCCCGCGTGAGAAGCGCGTTGAGATCGGTCTGACCTACATTTACGGCATCGGCCGCACCACTGCGACGAAGATTTGCGTCGAGTGCAACGTTAACGTGGATACGCGCGTTAAGGACCTCACCGAGGATGAGGTTAACGCCATCCGCGATTATATCGATAAGAACCAGATTATGGTTGAGGGCGACCTCCGCCGTGAGCGCAACCAGAACGTCAAGCGCCTTATGGACATCGGCTGCAACCGCGGCCTTCGTCACCGCAAGGGCCTCCCGGTCCGCGGCCAGCGCACCCACACTAACGCTCGTACCCGCAAGGGCCCGAAGCGTCAGATCGGTGCTAAGAAGAAGAAATAAGGAGCGCTAGATAGATGGCTACTGCTAAGAAGAACGTTCGCGCTGCCCGTCTGAAGCGCGCGGACCGTAAGAACATTTCCGTGGGCCAGGCTCACATTCGTTCTACGTTCAACAACACGATCGTTTCGATCACCGATCCCCAGGGCAACGTCATTTCCTGGAAGTCGGCTGGCCAGGTGGGCTTCAAGGGCTCCCGTAAGTCCACGCCGTTCGCTGCCCAGATGGCTGCCGAGGCTGCTGCCAAGCAGGCCATGGAGCACGGTATGAAGAAGGTTTCCGTCTTCGTCAAGGGCCCCGGCTCCGGTCGTGAGACCGCCATCCGCTCCCTCCAGGCTGCTGGCCTCGAGGTCTCGAGCATCCAGGACAAGACCCCCATTCCGCACAACGGCTGCCGCCCCAAGAAGCGTCGCCGCGTGTAACTGAAAGGATCGTATCAATATGGCAATCGACAGGACTCCTGTTCTTAAGCGCTGCCGTCAGCTCGGGATCGATCCCGCTGAGCTCGGTTACAGCAGCAAGAAGGAATCTATCCGTCAGCCCAAGCGCCGTCGCAAGGAATCTGAGTACGGCATGCAGCTGCGCGAGAAGCAGAAGGTCAAGTTCATCTATGGCGTTCTGGAGAAGCAGTTCCACGGCTACTTCAACAAGGCCCGTAAGATGAACGGCGTCACCGGTGAGAACCTCATGATCATCCTTGAGTCTCGCCTCGACAACGTCGTCTTCCGTCTTGGCTTCGCCCGCACCCGCAAAGAGGCTCGTCAGTCCGTCCGTCACGGTCACTTCACCGTGAACGGCAAGCGCGTGGACATCCCGTCCTACCGCGTCAAGGCCGGCGACGTCGTCGCTGTCGGCGAGAAGTTCCGTGACCTCCTCCCCATCAAGGAGGCCCTGATTTCCTCCGAGCGCTTTGAGGTCCCTGGCTGGCTCGAGGTCGATATCGAGAAGCTGTCTGGTAACGTGCTCGCTCTGCCGACGCGTGAGCAGATCAGCGGTGATATCAACGAGCAGCTCATCGTCGAGCTCTACTCTAAGTAGTCCATCCGGGCTGCTGAGGCTGGAGGTAATACATGTCAGAATTCATTAGGCCTCAGGTTCAGGTCGAAGAGATCAACGAGACGTCTGCTCGTGTCTCCGTCGAGCCGCTCGAGCGTGGCTACGGCGATACGCTGGGTAACTCCCTTCGTCGCGTTCTTCTGTCCTCGCTCGAGGGTGCCGCCGTCGAGGCTATTCAGATCGATGGTGCGCAGCACGAGTTCATGACCATCCCTAACATGGTCGAGGATGTCACCGACATCGTCCTGAATGTCAAGGGTCTTGTCTTCAGGGCTCTCGGCACGACCGACGAGGCGACCGCCACCATTTCGGTTGATGGCCCCTGCGAGGTCACCGGTGCGGACTTCTTTATTCCGTCCGAGTTTGAGCTGGTCAACCCCGAGCAGCACATCGCTACGCTCACCGAGGGTGGCCATCTCACCATGAGCATGCGCATCGGCTATGGCCGCGGCTATGTTTCTGGCGAGGCCAACAAGCGCGACAACGATCCCATCGGTGTGATCCACGTCGACTCGCTGTACTCGCCGGTTTCCCGTTGCGCCAAGCTCGTTGAGGCTTGCCGTGTCGGTCAGCACACCGACTACGACCGCCTTGTCCTCGAGATCGAGACCAACGGCTCCATCGCCCCGCGCGACGCCGTGGTCCAGGCTGCCAATATCGTCAACCAGCATATGGCCGCCTTTATGAATCTTGCCGAGACCCCCGAGGTCGAGGAGGAGGCTTCGATCTTCGCTCCCGAGGTCACCAACGACAACGCCGAGCTGGACAAGCAGATCGAGGATTTGGACCTTTCCGTCCGTTCCTACAACTGCCTTAAGCGCGCCAGCATTCACTCGGTCCGTCAGCTCGTTGAGTTCTCGGAGAACGATCTGCTCAACATCCGTAACTTCGGTGTTAAGTCGATCGAGGAAGTGAAGGACAAGCTTGAGTCCATGGGCCTGAGCCTGAAGGCTTAATGCTTCGCATATTTGAGGAGAAACTAGACCATGCGTCACAACGTTAAGAAGGGCCTGAAGCTCGGCACCGATGCGAGCCACACCAAGGCCATGAAGAAGAGCCTTGCTAAGGCCCTCTTCGAGAACGACCGCATCAAGACCACCGAGACCCGCGCTAAGGCGCTGCGTTCGGTCGTCGATCCGATCATCACCTGGGCCAAGAAGGGCGACCTGCACTCTCGTCGTCTGGCTATCGCCAAGCTCGGTGATAAACAGCTCGTTGCCGAGATCTTCGACAAGGCTGCTCAGGGTATGTGGCAGGACCGCAACGGCGGTTACACCCGCATCATGAAGCTCGGTAACCGCAAGGGCGACAACGCTCCCATCGTTATCATGGAGCTCGTCACCGAGCCTTGCACGCCTAAGGCTAAGAAGGCTGCTCCGGCCCCCAAGAAGGCCGCTGCTCCCAAGAAGGTCGAGGCTGCCGAGGAGGCTCCTGCTGAGGAGACCGCTGAGTAGACAATCCGTCTGCATAGGCTATATTCGAGGGGTACGTTCGCGTACCCCTCTTTTTTTGTCGAAATGCCATTGCCTGTTTGTTGGGAGCGTCCATGACCGCGCCGTCTGATTTCAATTCGATTCCTGAGCTCGATGCCACGCTCGTTTTCCGCGTGGCCTACGATGGCTCGTCCTACAGCGGCTTTGCCGAGCAGCCCGGTCAGACGACGGTTGCGGGCGAGTTGCGCCGCGCTATCGAGACGCTCCTGCGCCGCCCGATCGACCTGACGTGTGCGGGGCGTACCGATGCCGGCGTGCATGCGGTGGCACAGTTCATCAGCGTGCCCGTAACGGACGCTGAGTTGGCTTTGACGCGCCGTAGGTGGCTAAGGGCTATGGATGCCCTCCTGCCCAAAGATATCGCCATAAACGAGGTCTACAAGGCCCGTAAAGGCTTTTCTGCACGCTTTGATGCGCGTTCCCGTACGTATACGTACCGTATTGCCGATCGCGACGCGCGCCCTGTGCTTTCGCGCGGTGCGGTGTGGTGGCACCGCTACCCATTGGATGTTGAGGCGATGTCTGCGGCCTGTCCCGCGCTGCTGGGCGAGCAGGACTTCAAGAGCTTTTGCAAGGTGGCGTCTGCCGTTGGCAAGCCCACGCATCGCTGCGTGATGCGTGCCGAGTTTGGCCATGAGGTTGCGTTTGGCGAGGACATCCTGACGTTTACCATCGAGGGCAATGCGTTTCTGCATTCGATGGTCCGCACGATCGTGGGCACGCTTGTCGAGATTGGCATGCATCGCCGTGAACCCGAGTGGATGCGCGAGGTCATCGATGCTTGCGACCGTACCGCTGCGGGCCCCACGGCTCCTGCCTGCGGCCTTACGTTTATGGGCGTGGATTACGATCCCGCCGAGCTTATCGTGCTCGACTAGGGGAGGGCTCGACGCGTCGTGCGTCGACACCTGTCATCTGTGGGCTGCGCGTGTGCAACATCTGTTCTTGGCGTGCAATACAACTGATGTCTCATTGCTTTTATTGGCGGGGTGTACCATGAACCACGGTTTGATTCATTGCTGTCGAGAGGACGGATAACTTGGTTCGACGTGGCTCGCATCCGCGACTTTCGGTGATCCTTGTGGTAGAAGGTTCGCCCAGCTATGCGATGCGTGCGCTCGAGAGTATCCAGAACCAAGACCTCTACGATTTGCAGATTGTCGTTGTCTGCCGCGATGCTGCGCCCGGTGTGCGCCATTCGCTTCAAGTTGCTGCCGACAGGGACATCCATATTGATTTGATTGATGTCGAGGACGCGAAGCGCGGCGCTTGTCTTCGTGCCGGTTTTGCTGCCTCGCGTGGCTCTCAAATCATCGCTATGAACGCCGATGAGTGGCTTGCTCCGCAGTCCCTTTCCAAGATGGTCGATATCGCGTGCGATACAGCGGCAGACATAGTGTTCCCCACGGTGTCGCTCGACCGCTATGATGCACATCGAGAGCGCCATTCGCGCGTCTTGGATGCTGCTCATATTTCCATTGATAGCAAATCTTCGATGGTGGCCGGGCTGCCTCAGTTGATTTTAGGCGGCCTAGTCGTTCAGACCTCTGGCGTGATGTACAGCCGCTCGCTGTTTGAGGCATGCCTTTTGTGCGACAAGGCGTTTCGCACAGTTGGGTTTATGGCTTGTGCGCTCTCGCGGGCGCAGCGCGTCTCCGGCTGCGGCGACGCTTGTTTCCACGCGGCGGCACCTAAGCTTACAGATGCCTTTGATCCCACCATGTATGCCAAGGTATCCGATGACACCCGAGCGCTCGACGAGCTTGCGGACTCACTTTCGGAAGCAGATAGCGGTGGTCGGCTCAAGCTGGCAAGCCAAAAGTTCTACTTTGCCGGACTGGTCGCCTGCATCGAGAATTTGTGTCTGAGTCCGCATGGGGTGTCGTCAATCGAGCGTTCCGCCCGCATGCGTGATATGCTCGATGCGCCTCGAACCCGTCAGATGGTCGCCGCGCTCAAGGACAACCATCGGGGACTCGGTCTGTTGTTTGGGCCGATTGCCAGTGCCAAGCCCGCGCGCTGCGTGATGTGTACGCATCTGGCAGCTTTTCTTAACCGGACGGGCGCAAAAACCGCCTAAACGGCTCATTTCGAAACAAACTTGCATAGAATTGTTTCGAAATGCGTTCTTATACACAAAAGCCTTCAAATAGCGTTAAACTATTCAATCACTGATTGATTGTCTCCGCCATCTTTTGGAGAGAGGGTTTGTATGGCTAAAAAACGCAATGGGCGCCAGGATGCCATTAGAGATATTGTTCGCAATAAGGACGTCCGTACGCAACGCGTGCTGGTCGATGAGCTCCGTGCCATGGGCTTTGATTGCACGCAGGCGACTGTCTCTCGCGATATTGCCGACATGGGGCTGCGTAAGCTCCCTGAGGGCATCTATGTTCTGGCAGAGGACCTGCACCTGCAGCGTATGGTTTCCGAGCTCGTAACGGGCGTTCTACGTACCGATAATCTGGTCATGATCAAGGCTCAGCCTGGCACGGCTTCCGGCATCGCCGCCGCCGTTGATGCGGCAGAGTTGCCCGATGTGCTTGGCTCGCTTGCCGGCAACGATACGATTTTGGTTATTGCCCAGACGGCCGAGGACGGCGAGCGTCTCGAGGCGCTGATCAATAAGCTGAGCAATTCTCGCAAGTAGGCGTGCGGGTCGTACGCTCGGCACTGTGCGCGCTGACATCGTGGCTTGTAAGGGGTATCGACGTTGGTCGGTACCCCCTTTTTTTGTTTGCCGGTATAAAGAACGCTCACCAGGTCGCTTTAAACTAAAAGGCTTCCGAGCAGTTTAATAAGCTGCTCGGGGGCCTTGTTGCTTATGGCCGGATGAATTTCTAGCCGACCGTATCGTCAGGCGTGGGCGAGGGATCGGGAGTGGGCGTAGGCGTAGGCGTAGGCGTGCCGCCATCGCCGCCGGTCGAACCACCAGTGGAGCCGCCCGTCGAGCCACCGGTCGTACCGGTGCCGCCGGTGGTGTCGCCGCCCGTGGTCTCGGTGGTCGTGGTCGTCGTGGTAGTCGTTGTGGTGGTTTCCTCTTCGTCCTCGTTCTCGTCCTTGTCGTCGTTCTCCGTCTTCTTGGTGTTGTTGGTGCCGTAGAACTTCCAGACGCTGTTGTTCTTGTAGGTGGGCGCCGTTCCGGTCGCAAACTCCTCGCGTTCGGTACCGGTCAGAACGGTGTTCATAAACCGCTTAAAGACAGGCAGGTTGGTGCTGTCGCCCAGCAGGTCCGTGCCGTATTTTTGGATGGGGATCTCGCCCGCGGAATAGCCGGTCCACAGGGCGCACGCCAGCTGCGGGGTATAGCCGCAGAACCACAGGTTAGTGGTGTTGTCGGTGGTGCCCGTTTTGCCGGCATAGGGCTGGTTGACGCTCAGGGCGCCAGCAGCACCCGTACCGCCGCCCTGCATGACGCCGGACAGAACATCGGTGACCGCGGCGGCCTCGCCCTCGGTAAGCACCTGTGAGGGATTGTCGGTGTGCTGGTACAGCACCGAACCGGTACGAGAGTCAATCTCGGTGATGGCGATCGGCTGGCGATAGTAGCCGCCGTTGGCAAACGTCGCGTAGGCGGCGGCCATCTCGAGCGGCGAGATCGAGCCGGTGCCGAGCGTCATGACGGGAACGTCCTCGATGTTGTCCTTGGCGGGATCGATGCCGAGCTTTTTGACGAGCGAGATGATCTTGCTGTTGCCGACGGCTTCCGCCACCTGGATGTAGCCGGTGTTGGAGGAGTATGCCGTCGCCTGCTTAAGCGTGATGTTGCCATAGCTATGGTTGGCGTAGTTTTGGACCTCGGTCGTGGTGCCCTTGGCCTTGAGCGGCGAGTTGCAGTTGAGGGTGACGTTGGGGTTCATGCCGTTTTGGATGGCAGTTGCCAGCGTAAAGGCCTTAAAGGTGGAGCCGACGGGACGCTTGGCCGTGGCATGGTTTACGTGGTTCTCGTCGGCGTTGTAGTCGTAGCCGCCCACCATGCACTTGATGTAGCCGGTCTTGGGGTCGACGACGACCATGCCCATGTCCAGGCCGTCGAGCGAGAGCGTGTCGAGCTGCTCGCGGACGGCATTCTCTGCCACCTGCTGCATCGTGGGGTCGATGGTGGTCTTGACGGTCAAGCCGCCCTTAAAGAGCACGTCGGTCGAGAACTCCTGCTCCAGCAGCTGCTTAACATAGGCGACAAAGTAGGGCTGCGAGTATACGTCGACGCCGCTGCCCGAGATTTCGGTCACGTTGAGGGTGATGGGCTCGGCCTGTGCGGCATCGTGCTCCTCCTGCGTAATGTGGCCCAGGCGCAGCATGTTGTCGAGGACCTTGTTGCGACGGGACAGCGCCAGGTCGGGGTTGACCGTGGGGTCGTACTGCGAGGGCGAGTTGGGAAGGCCGATCAACAGCGCGGCCTCGCTCAGGGTGAGGTCTGCGGCGCTCTTGGACAGGTAGGTCTCGGCGGCGGCCTCAATACCGTAGGCGCCGTGACCGTAATAGATGGTGTTGAGGTACATCATGAGGATCTCGTCTTTGGAGTACATATCCTCCATCTTGACGGCGATGTAGGCCTCGCGCACTTTACGCTCGATGGTCGAGTCGAACTGCTCCTCCTGCAGGATGGTGTTGCGCACCAGCTGCTGGGTGATAGTCGAGGCGCCTTCGTGTCCGCCGCCGAGGGTTGCCACCGCAGCACGCGCGATGCCCCACAGGTCGATACCGCCGTGCTCGTAGAAGCGCTCGTCCTCGACGTCAACGGTGCCCTGCAGCACGTAGGGGGAGACCTCGTCCTTGGTGATGGACTTGCGGTTTTGCGTGTAGAAGCTCGCGATCTTGTTGCCGTTGCAGTCGACGATCTCGGTGGGCTCGCTCACCAGATACGCGTTGGCGTCGGTGTAGTCGGGCAGATCGGACAGCCAGCGGTTGACGTTGCCGACCATGCCGATGCCAAATGCCACGCCCGCGATAAGCAAAAAGCCCAAAAACGAGAGCAGGATTATGGGCAGGGCATGCGTCTTTGAACGGCTGCGTCCCTGTCGTTGGCGAGGACCCATATATTGACCTCCAGGTATGTCGTGCCGGACGGTGGATGTGCCGTCGGGGCAGGATGGACATAAGTTATTACACGATAAACCAAACGGGGCGCGCGATGCCTCGTGTATGCTGGAAGACGGCATTTTTCAGAGTGAATGCATACCTTGGTAAGGAGTTTGTCGATGGCGATTCGGACGATGGGGCCGAGCGGACAATACGAGACTGGATTGGATGCTGCTGGTGCGGCGCTGCCCGAGTTGCTGGCGCCGGCGGGCGGGCTCGACCAGATGCTTGCGGCCATCGCCGCGGGTGCCGATGCCATCTATGCGGGGTTGGGCGGCTTTAACGCCCGTGTGAGCGCCCATGGCTTTACGGATAACGAGTTTGCGCGCGGCTGCGCCGTGGCGCATGCCCATGGCGTGCGTGTGTACGTAACACTCAACGTGTTCGTGTTTGACGATGAGCTGTCCGATGCGGTGGCGCTGGGAGCTCATGCACTGGAGCTGGGCGCCGATGCTCTGATTGTGGCCGATGCCGGGTTGGCCTGCGCGCTGAGCGCGGCGATTCCCGGGGTCGAGATTCACCTGTCTACGCAGGCGGGCGTTCATAGCGAAGGCGCCGTGCGGCTTGCCGCCGATGAGCTGGGGGTCGAGCGTGTGACGACGGCGCGCGAGCTGACGGTCGACGAGATTGCGGCGCTATGTGCCACGGGCGTGCCCATCGAGGTATTCTGCCACGGTGCGATTTGCATCGGTTATTCTGGGGCGTGCGAGTTCTCGGCCCTGCGGCGTGGACGCTCGGCGATGCGCGGCGACTGCACGCAGCCGTGCCGTCTGGCGTACGACCTGGTGGACGAGGCGGGGCAGAGCGTTGTCGCCGTCGAGGGAGATCGCCTGCTGTGCCCGCGTGACTATCTGGGTATTGCGCATCTGCCCGAGCTTGTAGATGCCGGCGTGGCGTCGCTCAAGATCGAGGGGCGCATGAAGAACCCCGATTACGTATTCAACGTGGTGCGGGTGTGGCGCCGGGCACTCGATATGCTGCGCGACGGCGCGTGGGACCCCGATGTCGTGGAAGAGCTTGAACGCGAGCTGGGAAGGTCGTTTAACCGTGGGTTTACCGATGCGTACCTGCGAGGGCGTTCGGGTGCCGAGCTGATGAGCTTTGAGCGCGCAATTAACCAGGGCGTGCGCGTGGGGCGTTTGGTCGCTGTGGGCCACGAAGAGGTGACCGTTGAGCTCGACGCCGCCGTGGCGGCGGGTGACACGCTCGAGATCCGGTTCTATCCGGGTGTCGACGCGCGTCCCGATGTGCCCAAGCGCTGGCCGCAGGTGCCCTGCCCGGTGGATGCCGCAGCGGGGAAGCGCGTCGTCGTGCATTGCAAGCGTAAGGTGGACACGGGCTGCGAGGTGTACCTGATTCGCAGTGCCGGCGTGTTGGATCAGACGGCGGCAGTGTTGGAGCGCATGCGGGCCGAGGCGGATGCGATTGCGCCCGTTGCGCGTGCCGTTGAGGTGCTGCCCTTTGAGGACGTTGCGGTGGATGGCGGTGCGTCGACGGAGTTGGTGGAGTGTGCGGTTCCCACTCGCATGGTTTTTGCTTGGCAGCTGATGGATGCCGACCCGCGCGGAGAACTCGATTTGTCCGACGCCGTTGTGGTGCTTGACGAGGTGTGCCGCGCGAGTGACGCTGACCGGACCCGCTCACTGATGCAGCGTGCCGGGCGCGTCGTCTGCCGCAACCTGGGACAGGTGGTGATCGCTCGCGAGCTGGGCGTGACGTTTGACGTGGCGGCGCCGGTGTTCTGCGCGAATCGGGCCACGCTTACCTGGCTGCGCGGACTCGGTGCGGGGCGGGTGTACTTGCCGGCCGAGTTGCTCGGCAATGATGCGGAGCGTATTGCCGAACTGGCTGCTGAACCCGGCGTCTTGGGTCCGGTCGACGCCGACCGTCTCGAGCTTATGGTGTGCGAGCACTGCCTGCTGACTGCCGAGGGCGTCTGCGCCACCGATGCGACGGGACGGGTCTGTTGCCGCGACTGCTTGCGTCGTCGGCAGGTACGCTATCTGGTCGAGCGTGACGGTACACGTCTGCCAGTTGTCATTGACGCATGCGGCAGGACGAGGATTTTCCTGTCGTAGGTGCCGCGTCGCGTCAGTTTGTTATCATATGAGAGTTTATGGACTTCCAGCACCGCCGTTTTCGGCGAGGGTGCTATAGCAAAAGGAGGATACCCAATGCTGTCTGTTGACGAGCAAATGCGTATCATCACCTCGGGCGCTGCCCAAATCGTCCCCGAGGCCGACCTTCGCAAGAAGCTTGAGAAGGGCGAGCCCCTCAACATCAAGCTCGGCGTCGACCCCACCAGCCCCGACCTGCACCTGGGCCACGCCGTGCCCCTGCGCAAGATGCGTCAGTTCCAGGACCTGGGCCACAACGTCACCCTCATCATCGGCAACGGCACCGCGTTGATTGGCGACCCTTCGGGCAAGAATTCCACCCGTCCGCAGCTTTCGCAGGAGCAGATCGAGGCCAATGCCGAGACCTATGTGAGCCAGGCCATGAAGATCCTGGATCCCGAGAAGACCACCATCGTGCACAACGGTGACTGGATCTTGTCGATGGACCTGGCCGGCCTGCTGCAGGTGTGCTCCAAGTTCACCGTCGCCCGCATCCTTGAGCGCGACGACTTTACCAAGCGCTACCAGTCTCAGACGCCGATCGCCCTGCACGAGTTCCTGTACCCCGTGATGCAGGCCTTTGACTCCGTGCAGATCAAGGCCGACGTCGAGATGGGCGGCACCGACCAGCTCTTCAACCTGCTCGCCGGCCGCGAGCTCATGGAGAAGATGGGCATGGAGCCGCAGATCGCGCTCACCATGCCGCTGCTCGAGGGCACTGACGGCGTGCGCAAGATGTCCAAGTCATACGGCAACTACATCGGCCTGACCGACGCTCCCAAGGACATGTTCGGCAAGACCATGTCCATCCCCGACGAGATGATCGGCAAGTACTATCGCCTGGCGAGCTCGCTCACCCCGGCCGAGGTCGACAAGATCGACGCCGCCCTGGCCGACGGCTCTGCCGATCCCTATGAGCTCAAGCGCGCTCTGGGCCGCGACCTGTGCGACACCTACCACGGCGCCGGCGCCGGCGACGAGGCTCAGGCCGAGTTCGACCGCGTATTCAAGGAGGGCCAGCTCGCCGACTTCCCCGAGAAGCACGTTGAGCTGACCGTCAACGACGAGGGCCAGATCTACCTCGCCGGCCTGCTCAAGGACCTGGGCCTTTCGGCGAGCGCCGGCCAGGCTCGTCGCGATATCGACGGCGGTGGCGTCAAGATCAACGGCAAGGCCGTGGCTCCCAAGAGCTATAACATCGATCCCAGCGCCCTCAAGCTGGGCGACACCCTCTCCGTAGGCAAGCGCAAGGGCTTTAAGTTGGTTTAGTTACGCGGTTTTACCAAACCGCGTAACGACTCGACGCTGCGCGGGCCGCATTTGGACAATCTGACGTTCAACTTCAAGGGCGCGACCAGAAGGTCAGCGCCCTTTCGTTTCACGTCACCTTGTCTCAAATGCGGCCCGCTCGCTGTCGTTGCCAAAACATCGGCGCTTCCGTGGTTGGCACTTGGGGACGTTCCTTTTGTGCCGGCACTTTGGGACACTCCTTGTCATTGGTGCAAAGTAACCTGCCCCCATTGCGCCAAGCGGCGTGTGCCGTTAAGCGGAGAGGCGTATTGTTGACCCATCGTTTGGGCATACAATGGCTATTGGTTTGCTGCGGTGAAGGCCTGTCCGCTCCGCAGCTTTTTTCTACGGTTAAAGGAGTATGTATGTCCGTTGAGGTCATGAGGTCTGTGATCGATGCTGCCGAGGGGCGCGTGCCCGTCGACACGCTGTTTACCAATGCGCAGATTGTCGACGTATATGGTCAGCGCGTGGCGCCCGGTAGCGTTGCCGTCAAGGATGGCGTAATTGTCGGCGTGCTCTACGACGGTCGCGACGATGCCGCCGGCACCTACGAGGCGACCGAGGTCATCGACTGCCAGGGTCGCTATATCGCCCCCGGCTTTATCGACGGACATCTGCATATCGAGTCCTCGAACATCCGTCCCGCCGAGTATGCGCGCATGGCGGCGACGCGCGGCACCACCACTGCCATCGCCGACAGCCACGAGATCGCCAACGTTTCCGGCCTGGACGGCCTGCGCTTTATGATCGAGGACGGCCGTCGCGCGCCCATTTCCATCAAGTACATGATGCCCTCGTGCGTGCCCGCGCTGCCCGATGAGCAGGCCGGCGCCGTTATTACCGCCGCCGATATGCAGGCGTTTTTTGCCGAGCATCCGGGCGATGTCTTTGGTCTGGGCGAAATGATGAACCTGCCGGGCGTCTTTATGGCCGATCCCGAGACCTGCGCTCGCATCGATGCCGCTAACCAGACGCCGTCCAAGCAGGTCGACGGCCATGCGCCACTTGTTGCCGGCAAGGACCTCAACGCCTATGCCGCAGCTGGCATTATCGCCGACCACGAGTCGACGATTCCCGAGGAGGCGCTCGATAAGCTGTCCCGCGGCATGTATGTGATGCTGCGCGAGGGTACGTGTAGCCACGACCTGGCCAACTTGTCGCCGATGCTGCTGGAGAACCCCGCCCGCGCCCGTCGCTGCTGCTTCGCGACCGATGACCGCGCTCCTTCCGATGCGCTTGCGACCGGCATGATCGACAATGCCTGCCGCGTGGCTATCGAGGCCGGTATTGACCCCGTGGTTGCCATCTCTATGGCGTCCCTGTCCACGGCTGAGGCGTTTGGCCTGGACCACGGTTGCCGCGACCCGCACGAGCTGCGTGGCGCCATCGCCCCGGGCAAGCGTGCCGACCTGCTGGTACTCAACGACCTGACGTTTGCCACAGCTCCGCATCGCGTGTATGCCGCCGGCGCGCTCGTGGCACAGGACGGCACTTTTGTGGGCGAGGTTGCGCCCGAGACCGCCGAGGTCGCAGCGCTTGCCGATGAGCTGCGTGCTTCCGTTAAGCTGCCGAAGCTATCGCTCGACGTGTTCGACTATGCCTTTAAGCCGGGCGAGGCTGTGATCGACGTGGTGCCGGGTAAGGCCATCACGGGTATGGCTCGCCCCGAGAGCGCCGAGGACCTGCGCCGCATTATGCTGATCGAGCGCCACGGCCGCGGTGTGTCGCTGCAGGCCGAGGGCGCCGACGGTGATGGCCCTGCGGGCCTGGGTCTTGTCGGCAAGCACATCGGTCGCGGCTGGGTGCGCGGCTTCACCATCACCGGTGGCGCCATTGCCTCCACAATCGGACACGACTCGCACAACGTATGCGTGGTGGGCGACAATGCCGCCGATATGATGGCTGCTGTTGAGGCTGTGGGCCAGGGTGGTCACGTGCTGGTGCGCAACGGCGAGGTCGTGGCGCGCATTCCGCTGGCGCTCGGCGGTCTGATGAGCGAAGGCACGGCCGAGGATGTCGCCGCGCAGCACGACGACTTTATGGTCAAGGCGCGCGCCATGGGCATCGAGCCGCCGCTCGACCCCATCATGGGCATCATCTTCCTGCCCCTGCCGGTTATCCCGACGCTCCGCATCCGCCCCGAGGGCATGTTCGACGTCACAACCTTCACCTACGCCGACTAGTCATCGGGGACGTTCTTAAACGACTAGTCATCGGGGACGCTCTTTGGCGGGCTGCCTGACGCCGCGACCGTAGGACCTCTGGCATGTGTGAGCTATTTGCCAGGTCCTTGTAACGTTTACGCCCGCGGAGTCTTATTTGAGCTCCCTTTGGGTACGTTGGAATCGGATACACGTTCGATTCCAACAAGCCCGAAGGGAGCTTTTCCATGTTTAAACTGATTGCATCCGATATGGACGGCACACTGCTTGACGAAAACGGCCAGGTGCCTCCCGAGACCTACGAACTGATTCTGGCGCTACACGAGCATGGCGTGCATTTCGCCGCATCGTCAGGTCGTCGCTACGATCGCCTGTGCGAGTTCTTTGCGCCCGTTCGCGACAAGATGGACTTTGTCGCCGCTAACGGCGCCCAGGTCTACGCCGACGGTAAGATGGTAGACCGTGAGGTGTATTCCCACCTAGCGATTCGAAGGCTCGCCCAAGCCGTCAGGACGTTTCCCAATCTGCATCTTGCGCTATTTGATCGAACCAAGTCCTTCCTGCTCGATGACGAGTGCAAGTTCGTGCGTGAGGTCGATAAGGACCTTCCCAATGCCGAGCGCATTTGGGAGCTGCCCGATCCCAGCGTAAATATCATCAAAGCGAGTATCTTTTGCGACGACAGTGCGGTTATGGACAGCGCGTACGTGCTACAGCGCGAACTTGGTCAGCTCTTTACTTTTGCACCTTCGGGCAACGCGTGGATCGATGCCATGCAGCCTGGTGTGTCGAAGGCCTCGGGTATCGCGCAGCTCGCGGAGCATTACGGCATTGGTCGCGACGAGGTCATGGCGTTTGGCGACTCGATGAACGACTACGAGATCATTCGCTTTGTCGGCACGGGCTGCGCGATGGAAAACGCGCGCCCCGCGCTTAAAGCGGTGGCCGATCGCGTGGTGGGTTGTAACCGCGACCACGCCGTCCAGCAGGAGCTCCGTCGCGTGCTGGAGAGTCTCTCCTAATCCGGCAGATGGGGACGTTCCTTTTCTGCCGACAGTGGGGGACAGTCCTTGCAGCTTTTTGCGAAGAGTGTCCCCAACGACTAGTCGTTTAAGAACGTCCCCAATGACTGACCAATGACTAGGCAAGGGCGGCCATGATGGTGCGGGCGACGCCGTCGTGGTCGTTGTCGTATTCGGTGATGGCGTCGGCGGCCTCGCGGTCTTCGGACTCGGCGTTGATCATGGCCATGCCGTGGCCCGCTGCCTGCAGCATGGGGATGTCGTTGATGTTGTCGCCGAACGCCCAGGCGTCGGCGAGACGCTCGCCCAGGTATTCGCATAGCCACGTGAGGGCCGTCCCCTTGGTGGCGCCCTCGCCCATGACCTCGATATTCATGGCGTACGAACGCGTGACCTCAATGCCTCCGAGCGTGTCGAGCGCCGTCGCGATGGCGTCGCGATCGGCCGGGTTGTGCCAGTACATGGCGATACGTTCGAGCGTCTCGACCTCGTCGATCTTGCTGTCGATATCCATGTCGATCGGCGTTCGTGTGCGCTTGAGTGAAGCCGCGATGTGGGGGTCACCGCCGCAGAACTCATCCAGGCGCCCGTATAGCGAGCGGGGGAGGAAGCACTGTCCATCCGCGAAGATATCGAAGGTCACATCGTGGCCGGCGGCAATGCGATGGATGCGGTGGGCAATGCCGCAATCGAGCGGTCGGCTCAAAATGCGCGTAGCACGTGAGGTGTCGGTGGGCGTATCTTCGTCGAGCCGCCAGACGCTGGCGCCGTTGGCGCAGACCGCGTAGTGCACGGCGGGATGGGCGAGAATGGGCTCAAAGATGCCCGACAGCGGGCGCCCCGTGCAGGGAACAAACTCGATGCCACGACGTGCGAGCTCGTCGAGCATTGCCCAAGTGGCGTCGCTCATCTGCTTATCGCTCGTCAGCAGCGTCCCATCCATATCGGAAAACACAATCATTCGTTGCGATCCTTTCTACTGGCATAAAAAGTGTGGCCAAGGGCTTGGGTCCCTGGCCACGCTCGAGTTCTATAACGGTCCGCGTCCTAGCGGTCAGCGAGCGGCTTGTACTCCAGCGGCTCGATCACCGGACGATAGGCCGGGCGAATAATACGGTGCGCGCAGAAGAGCTCTTCCATGCGGTGCGCAGACCAGCCGGCCATGCGGGCGACGGCGAACAGCGGCGTAAAGAGCGTCTCGGGCACGCCGAGCATCTTGTAGATAAAGCCCGTGTACAGGTCGATGTTGGCACAGATGGGCTTGGTCATGCCGTGATCGCGCATCACTTGCGGGGCCAGGCGCTCGATGCGCTCGATGAGCGCGAACTCCTCGCCCAGGTCCTTCTTGGCGGCAAGCGTGCGCGCGTAACGACGGCACACCTCGGCACGCGGGTCGCTCAGCGTGTAGACGGCGTGGCCCATACCGTAGATGAGACCCGTGCCGTCGAAGGCCTGCTTGTCGAGGATCTTGCCCAGGTAGGCTGCGACCTCGTCCTCGTCCTCCCAATTGGAGACATGCGCGCGGATGTCCTCGTGCATGGAGACAACCTTGGCGTTGGCGCCACCGTGGCGCGGGCCCTTGAGCGAGCCGATAGCCGCGGCGTAGGCGGAATACGGGTCGGTGGCCGAAGACGACAGCACGCGGCAAGCGAAGGTGGAGTTGTTGCCGCCGCCGTGCTCGGCATGCAGCATGAGCATAACGTCGAGCAGCATCGCCTCATCGCGGGTGAACGCCATGCCGCCGCGCAGGACCTGTAGGATGGTCTCGGCGGTGGAGAGACCGGGCGTAGGGTGCGGCACGTGAACCTCGGAGCCGCGAAGCTTGGCGACCGAGGCCATGTGTGCGAAGGCGGCGATGCGCGGGAGACGTGCGAGCATGGAAATGGCGACGTCGATTTCGTGCTCAGGCGTGATCACGTCTGGTTCGGCATCGAAGGCGTAGAGCAGCAGTACGGCGCGCTGGAGCACGTTCATGATGCTCGACGACACCGTGGTCATAGGGAACTCTTTAACGTACTCGTCGCTCAGATGTCTAAAGGCGCCCAGGCGCTCGCAAAAGCCGTCGAGCTCTTCCTTGTTGGGCAGCGAGCCCGTGATAAGCAGATAGGCGACTTCTTCGTAGCCGTAGCGATTCTCGGCCTGGGCATTGTTGACCAGATCCTCGATGCTGTAGCCGCGAAGCGTGAGCTTGCCCTGATCGGGCACGACCTTTCCGTCGACCTTGTTGTAGCCGTGCACATCCGAGATACGAGTGAGGCCCGCGACCACGCCCGAGCCGTCGGCATTGCGCAGGCCGCGCTTGACATTGTGCTCTTCGAACAAGCCCTCGTCATAAGGGTCGGTCGGCAGGCCGTGGTAGAGGCTTTCGCTCTCAGACGAAATCTGGCGGCTTGCTTCGTAATCCAGAACCAGTCGGCTCAAGTGGTCATCGAAGCGGTAATAGATTTTCTTGGCGTCGTAGGCCATGCGCGCTCCTCTCCGGGCCGCATCGGGGTGGCTTGCATGGGCATGCGCGCGTCAGGCTATCCCCAGCGGCTTGTTCGCTACAGGCGGTACATAAAGTTAAAGACGTCCTCGCGCTGGATGGACACGTTGACGCCCGAAAGCTCGCCGGCCTCGGCCAGGGCCTTCTGCAGCTCAGCGAAGTCGAGCTTGGACTCGGCGGTATCGGCCAGCATGGTCATGGTGAAGATGTCCTCGATAATGGACTGCGTGATGTCGCGGATGTCGACGTTGGCCTCGCCCAGGACGCGGGTGACGCCGGCGACGATGCCGGGGCGGTTCTTGCCAAGGACGGTGATGACGATACGGGAGGACGAGATCTCGGCCATGGGAAACCCTTTCGCGTGATTGCGGCGCGCGCGGGGCGCTCCGCTACGGTACAGTGTTCATCATTGTACCTGTCTGGCGCAAAAAAGGCGCGCTCGCTGCGGCGTTACATGCCTGCAACATGAGCGTAAGGGGGAAGGCCGTACGGGGAAGAGCCGTCTGGCGCGTGTCCGGCTCGTGTTGGGTTGATTTCCGATCTCAGCCGAACACATTGAGCGGACAGGCCGTTCCCGCAGTCAGCCGAACGCCTCCGACGGCTGATTCCGAACTGGAAGCGGAGGGCATCCCCGCCCTTCGGTAGGGGATACCGCTCCGCGGCGCATACCGCGGGCGGCGCCCCTATCGGACCACCGTGACCTCAGTTGGGATGGGCCCAGCACTGCCGCGTACTCGGTGAGCTAGAGCCAACTGTTCGTCTTCACGTCGCGTATGGCGATATTTCGGTCGTCCGGCTCGGTGATGCCGTAGCCGAACGCCTGGAGCGTCTCGATGGACTCCTGGATCCTCTGTTGGAACATGGGACCCGGATCGACCCTCGGCCCGAGGTGCCCGCGCCAAAGGCACGGCGTAGCGCGCAGCATGTTATGGATTTTGGAGATGGGCTCGATGTCGGCGTAGACGTTGAGCGTCGCCATGGCGTCCTTGTGGCCGAGGATCGATTGGAGCGCCTTGATATCGCCGCCTTGGCGGATCCACTGCGTTGCGAACGTGTGGCGAAGGCCGTGGAACGTGATCAGCTCGTCGTTGGTGCCCATGAGGCCGTTGGTCTCCGAGAACGTCTTGAACGCCCTGCGGATATAGCTTGTCGTCGCGAAGGTCGCGCCCGGCTCCGACAGGATGTAGCAGTCCCCGATCTCGACCGCCCCGGTAAGGCCGCGCAAGCGCAGCTTTCCGCAGTCGATCTCGTGGGTCTCCTTCAGGAAGGGGAGTAGGCCGACCGGGTCGATGGGGATACCCCTGGCGTCATGGGTCTTGGTGTCCTTGATGAACGAACCCATTCCCTTCGCGTACGCCACCGAGTGTCTGATCGAGATCAGGCCCGTCTCGAAATCCACATCGCACCACCGAAGGCCGCAGACCTCGCCGATTCGCATCCCCGTGTGCAGGGCGAGTACGACCGCCCTCTAATCCTCGGCGGACCAATCGAGTCCGAACTCCTTTCGGGCATCCTCTTCGCTCATGACTTCGAGAAGGTCTCCGGGTTGGCAACGAAGGGCGAGGCATAGCTGCTCGAGTGTGTTGAAGCGAATGCCGCGAATATGCCCTTTTTTAATACGGGACAGGTTCACGGGCGTGGTTCCAATCCTTTTGGCAAGTTCGTTCGAGGAAATCTTTCGCTCGGCCATGATCTTGTCGAGGCGAACAATTACGGGCATGGCGTTTCCTTACGCAATCTCGTCGGAGTCGAGGTACAGCTCTCGGGCGTACAAGAAGAGCTGGGAAAGCATGAACAGGACGATGCCGAGAACCAGAGAGGTCCAATCGAATGATGAAGCGATCTCTTGGGCGCCGACGGCCCCCTCGCCGCCAAACATCGAAACGGAGGTTTTGAGTGAGCCGGCGTAGAGGCTGGTGGCAGCTTGAACAACGAAGAGAATGCCGAGCACCTTCAAGCATGTCGCAGACCCTTTCTTGAAGGGGTCTCCGCTCTTGATCGTCCACACGAGAACGGCGCTGAGGATGGTCGTAGCGATACCGATGACGGCAGGGACCAATGTCGAGATCGCAAGGGCTGGATACGCGGGGGAGTCTGCAATTACAGGGTTGTCGAGCACTCGATTGCTGGCTTTAAGGAGAACGCCACTTGTGCGATGGCGGTGGCGCAAAGGGTCGCAGAGGCTATCGCACATGCGATGCGGAAGGAATGAAGCCGGGGAGTGCGATTGTCGGAACTCATAATAACCTCCGAAGAATTTAAAAAACTCAGGTTACTTTTTAACAGTTTATGTTAAATTGACTTTGCCGGCAAGTAATCACAGCATACTGCAACCGAAACCCCTCTAGATTGGAGAGGATTATGTTCAGTACTGTTAAGTCGTGTAAGCTCTTGGTTTTCCTCGGCCTCGCTCTTTGTCTGTTGCTGCCGGGAGCCCCCGCTTTTGCGGATACCCCGATGCCTCCTTCCCAGGAGAGCAGCCAGTGTGCCCTCGTTGAGCCCCTCGGGTATACGGACGACGTCGTCGATACCTACTGGAGCTACAGGTGTCCTCGCGGCGTAAGCGGGCACAGCATCTCGATGTTCAACATCTCTTACAAGACGATCTCCTACCGAAATGGCTATCGCCGATCTGCGCATCATAGGGAATCCCGCCTCGCTGCAATGTGCTCCTGTGGTGTTCTTGGCACAACTGATAAATGGCAATTTGTCTATAGCACCTACTAGATGCGAGGAAGGGCCGAGCATTTTGTTCGGCCCCTCTGTTCCGACTGGATGAGGTTAAGGTTGGCGATGAATATGCTCAAAATCTCGAAGGCGATCTTTAGGTCGCTTCTCTCCTCCAGGTCGCTCTGTGTTGTCGTTGTTGCGTTGATGGTTCTTTGTGCTCTGCCCGTCTTCAGGAGCGCGGCTGGCATCGACGGACGGGTCGAATACCTCGAGTCGGGAATAACCCGTGTTGAGCAGGAATTGTCAGCATCCCATGCGGATGCGCTTGTGAATGCGGGGGAGGACGGTGTCTATACCTCTTCATCAAGCATGCCCGCGCTTCTGTACCCTCTTGCCGCGGGACGTCTTATCTTGGCACCGCTCTCTCCCCTACTTCCGTTTCTGCAGATATCGGATGGAGAGTACACCTATTATGACGGATCGAAGGAGTACTTGCTATGGGTCGCAACGGCCGTTGCCGTCTCGTTCCTTGCCGCGCGTCTTAACAAACGTGAAAAGCTCATCATCCAGGCACCGATGGGCGAGCTGGGTAGACTTGTTGCATCGAGCGTATGGGCGAGTGTTTTTGCAATGCTTGCCGTCCTCGCCATCAATCTTCCAGGGATAATCGCCGCGCTTGTGAAGAATGGCCCGGGCTCGCCGTTCTATCCGATAGGCTACATTCAATATGCGACTCCGGTTATCAAACCGGCTTGGCTGGTGTTCGCGCAGACGGCCATCTTGCAATTCTTGGTGGCAGCGTTCATCTCGCTTGTCGTTCACCTTGCCGTGAAGATTGCCAATAACCCTACGCTTGGAATCGTGTTCGTATGTGCCCTGATGGGGGTGACGATGGTTCCCGGGTATTACGGAAGATCCATCGCTTTACGTGAGTTCGCCCTGTTGAATCCCCTTACGTATGCGAACACTGAGTTGACCGTCGGCGCCTATAGCCCGTACCCGACAACGCAGATAGTGAATCTGCCTGGACTTTGCTTCGAGCGTGGCGCGATTGCCCTCGTATGCGCAATCGGGATCGAGGTGCTGGCAATTAGCCTGCTTTGCGTTGCTGGAAAGAGCGGCTGCGCGTGCCCGATATCCCCGATTTGTCTTGAGAGAGGTTCCTTCACTGCATCGAGAACGGCAACTCGTTCGAGCGCTTGTGCCTCCGCCGTTGCATACGTAAGAACGATGGGGAAACTGCTCCTGCGTTCTCCTACCCTCGCCGTATGCGCGATTGCAATGTCGACGACGATGCTGGCCCCGGCTCTGGTCGAGATGTTTCCTGACGCTGATAACGTTTCCGCTGTTCGGTATAGGGATGGGGAGCTCCGTTCAATAGATCGGTATCTAGAGCAGAACGCTGCGAATATGGACGTCGAGGGCAAAGCGGCCCTGGAAGACATGCGGGATGCTCTTTCGGGTTTCGTGTACGCGCCTATGCCTGCGGAGGGGTTTCGAAGCCTTGCGACGTACGAGCGCGCTCGAGGTGAGCTGGGCGCGGCAGATGCGACTCTCCTGCAATCGATCGGAATCGAGCCGGAGACTCCTTCTCGTGCGGAGGCGCGCGCCCTTCTGCTTGAGTCGATCGCGAGCTTGCCGGACCCCAAGGTTTACGAGTTAAGTACGAAGATGCCCCCATTAATCCTCCTTTCGTATCTCCAGGCAGCGCTTCCCTCCTTATTTTTGCTGTTGCCCGTGGTTGTCACATCGCTCGCGTGCACCCACCTGCAGTGTCGTTCCCTTCTGGTTCTCCAGATCCCCGCAACAGCGCATGTGCGTTTTCTGACGGCTGTTGCGCTGGCTCTCCTGCTTGGCTTGGTGCTGCTTTTGGTGTCGATGGTTCCCGCTGTCGTTGTGTCCGTGATTAAGAACGGTGCGGGTGGATCGGAGTATCCCGTCGCTCTCATTCGGGCGGGAGCTTCGACAACGTCCATGGTGGGGGAGGCGGTGTTGTGCAGTATTCCGTTGCTGGTCATGGCATACGGCGTGATTTCCGTCGTCGCTGCGTTGACAGCAGCGATTAGCCGCAACCCCGTTGTCACCGGAATGGTTTGCGCGGTTCTCTTGGTGTTGGGTTCGTTGAGCGCTCATGTTGAAAGCGTGGGCATGGGCGTCGCGCTGCTGGCTCCATTCGCCTCGTTTGATCCCGCTTCCCAGGTGGGGACGATTGGGTTCCTTGGGCGAGGGACGAACGCGATGCCTTTTGGAGAGGTCGTCGGCGCATCGGGCGCTCTGCTGGTGGTCTTGGGCGCCGTATCTCCGTTGATGGTGCGCCTGAGTGTTCCAAAGATCGAAAGGGGATGATCTCGATGATTGACCTTCAAACGCTGACGATCTCTTATGGAAAGAAGGTGCTCGTAGATTCGGTGAACGCTGAGTTTGCCCCGGGTACGGTCTACGGTCTCGTCGCTCCGAACGGGCATGGAAAGACGACGTTGCTGCGTGCGATGGCAGGTTTGCCGGGTCCTCGCGTGGACGGGAGCATCGTTCTGGATGAGGTGCAGGTGAACTGCGTCCCAAATCTTGGACGCCCTAAATAGCGACTAGGCCGCGAGGGCCTGATTCCGGAACTCCTCCGGGGTCAGGCCCTTCAATCTTACCTGCCTCCGGCTCGTGTTCCAGTG